>CAIRAO010000210.1 GCA_903876625.1 uncultured Gallionellaceae bacterium
TTGTATACCTTGCTTGGTAATTGGGGCTGGACCATCATTGCCCTGACCTGCTTGATCAAAGCAGCGTTTTACCCTCTTTCAGCTGCGAGCTATCGCTCAATGGCAAAGATGAAACAAGTTGCGCCGCGTCTGGCTATTCTTAAAGAAAAATTCGGCGACGACCGTCAAAAGCTCAACGCAGCGATGATGGAGATGTATCGCACCGAAAAGATTAATCCGCTTGGTGGTTGTTTGCCAATCGTGATTCAGATCCCGGTGTTTATTTCCCTCTACTATGTATTGGGTTCCAGCGTAGAGCTGCGTGGTGCTCCCTGGATCTTGTGGGTACATGATTTAGCTGTGCGCGATCCTTATTTCATCTTGCCAGCGATCATGATGGGCACAATGTTTCTACAAATGAAACTCAACCCCACCCCACCTGATCCAATGCAAGCAAAAGTCATGATGTTTATGCCTTTAGTCTTTGGTGGCATGATGTTCTTCTTCCCATCTGGTCTTGTTCTGTACTGGTGTGTCAACAACATTTTGTCCATTGCCCAGCAGTGGTACATCACACAAAAGATGGCGAATATTGCTGCGACACCACATCGTTAATCCGTACGCGTAATGTCTAAAAACCTAATCGATCCAATTGTGGCAATCGCCACCGCCCCTGGTAGGGGTGGGATCGGTGTAGTGCGAATTTCGGGCCCCGATCTGGGGCCTTTCATTTTCTCCTTGCTAGGTAAAAATTTACTACCACGGCATGCTACTTACCTTGATTTTCTTGATCAGCATAAACAACCGATTGATCAGGGAATCGCCATTTTTTTCAAGCATCCACATTCCTATACGGGTGAAGATGTTTTAGAGTTGCAAGGACACGGCGGCCCAGCCGTATTGCAACAGCTTTTAAAACGCTGCCTGTTCGTTGGTCACGACTACGGGCTACGCCTTGCAGCGCCGGGCGAATTTACTGAACGCGCATTCTTGAATGACAAAATCGATTTGGCGCAAGCTGAGGCGGTTGCAGACCTGATTAATGCAACGTCTGAGGCTGCCGCACGCGCGGCTGTTTCGTCACTGTCTGGTGAGTTTTCGCGCCGTATTAATACCCTCTCAGCTTCCATTATTCATTTAAGAATGCTTGTCGAAGCCACACTGGACTTTCCTGAAGAAGAAATCGAGTTTCTGGAAAAGTATCAGGCGCGGCAAAAGCTATGCGCCATGCAATTTGATCTTGATGAAATCATCGCGCAATCTCGTCAGGGTATGGTGTTGCGAGAAGGTCTGCATGTTGTGCTCGCAGGCGTTCCTAACGTTGGTAAATCAAGTTTGCTCAATGCGCTGGCCGGACAAGAACTAGCGATTGTCACGGAGATTGCAGGCACCACCCGCGACAAAGTTTCTCAAATGATCCATTTGCATGGTGTACCGATCACGATTATCGACACCGCAGGTTTAAGAGATGCAACAGACACCATTGAGTCCATCGGTATTAGTCGTAGCTGGGATGAAATTTCTCGTGCAGATGTTGTATTGCATTTGATGGATGCGACACAACCTCTTTCAGATTTAGATGAAAAA
>CAIRAO010000211.1 GCA_903876625.1 uncultured Gallionellaceae bacterium
CCGCGTGGTAACGCATCCAGTGACGCTCCGCGTCACGAATCACAACTCAATCTTCTTCCTGCGCTTAGTCTTAATTGCGTCCGTCGGCAACAAACTGGTGAGTTGCTGGTAGCGCTCGAACAGAAACTCCACGCGTTGCGCGTCGCTGGTGAAAGCAGCTTTGCGGTAACAGGCATCCACGGCGCGGTCGAGAGCTTGGTGGGCTTTGAACAGTGCAGGCGGCATGGTGAGCGGGTCGTAGAGATCAGCGAGCGAGCTTTGCGGGAATTGTGCGCGGGCATCCAGCACGGCTTGGGCGGCGGCTTCGATTTTCTGGCGTTGCGTATCGCTTGGTTCAGGCCAAGGGAAGTTGTTATAGACGGCAGGGGAGTAACGGTAATCGCTTTTCATTCTCCCGCATGTGTAGCGCATCCATGCGTTGTGCATGGTGCTGCACAAGATGCCAAAGTGATAGAGCGTTGCACCTGCACAGGTCAACACCATGTTACTGGCAATAACTTGTTTCGACAGAAAGGCTATGGGAAGAAAACGGCGGCTTTCCGAAGACACTTCTGGTACAGCGAGATAATCAGCATCAGGCTGACGATCTTGCGTAAACAGTGTAGGTTGAGCGGCGAATTCCTGAACGCTTTTGGTTGGGCTTTTCAAACGCACTTCAGAAATGGCATGCAACCGTTCTTTCACTAACGGCATCGCTTTTAATTCCGTTGGATTGATACCTTTCAGCCAAAGACACCAACGCCAATTCCCATTTATTAATTCATCACTACCGATGTATGGGCGCAGCCATTTATCTGCGGAAGGCTCGGCTGCAAGGAAGATGTTTTTCTCCGATTCCGTAAATAGAAAATGACCTCCATCCACCGGCTTGCTACCTTGTTTTATTTGCGGGAAACCGGGAGGTGTGTTGGTGCGCGACGGCAGGATGACATTCGGTGCATCAACCAGATACGGATTGATGTTGGCAACTTTTACAGCATGTGGCTCGCCCTTGATGTCCTCGTATTCAAAGATCGTTTTTCCTGTGGCCTCTCGCAGCCCGAAGCCGACAATAACGCAATGCACCGCCGCATTGCCGCGCGCTTCGTTACTCCATTGGAAGGTGCGGTGGGCGAAATGAATTATTGCGCCATGCTCCAGTAGATAGCCCCAAAACGTGCCGACTTGCTCACCCTGACAGATGCTGTTGGTGGACACTAGCGCGCACGTGATACCCGGATTGCAGCGCATATAGTCTGCCGCCTTGCGATACCAACAAGTGACATAATCCAAACGACCGAAACGACCATCAGTGCCCCAAATTCGTTCCATGTCCGCCATCTGATCCACGTTGCGCCATTGGTGTCCAATAAACGGCGGATTGCCCAACACATAACTCGCACGCTCCGCTGGCAACACATCATTCCACTCAATCCTGAGCGCATTCCCATTAACAATATGCGGCGAAGTCTTCAACGGGATGCGCGCAAAATACATACCGAATTCCTCCGATACACGCACATTCATCTGGTGATCCATCAGCCACATGGCAACCTGGGCAATCTGTGCCGGGAACTCTTCGATCTCAATGCCGAAGAATTGATCCACGTCCACGCTGATTTCCTGATGTACGTCAAGGAAACGTGAACCGGGTCCTTCATGCACGGTGCGCAGCACTTCCAGTTCAAGCTTGCGCAGTTCGCGGTAGGCGATCACCAGAAAGTTGCCGCAGCCGCAGGCGGGGTCGAAGAAAGTCAGCGTGCGCAGTTTTTTGTGGAAATCGAACAGTTTGTTTTTGTTGCCGCGCACACGGTTGAAGTCTTCCCACAGCGCATCAAGAAACAGCGGCTGAATCAGCTTGAGAATGTTCTCTTCGCTGGTGTAGTGCGCGCCGATGTTGCGCCGCGCTTTGGCATCCATGATGCTCTGGAACAGCGCGCCGAAGATGGCGGGCGAGATGGCGCTCCAA
>CAIRAO010000212.1 GCA_903876625.1 uncultured Gallionellaceae bacterium
CCGATCTTTGCTTGGCGGATCGGAACCCCTGCTTAAACCTGTTCCTCGGCGCCAGTCCAAATCAGCATGATTTTAGTGGATACTTCGGTCTGGATAGATCATTTTCGACAAGGAGATCTCGAATTAACCAGCCTACTTAACTCAGGCAAAGTATTGTCCCACCGGTTTGTTATTGGTGAGATCGCCTTGGGTAACATACAGAATCGTAAAATTATACTTGGTACTTTACAAAACTTGCCTCAGTCCACTATTGCTTCTGATGAAGAAGTATTGCACTTTATTGAGAGATATTCACTTTTTGGTAGCGGACTTGGCTATATTGATGCACACCTATTGGCCTCCACGCTGCTTTCACCAGGTTCGTTGCTATGGACGAGAGACAAACGGTTACTTGCAGAGACTGCGCGACTGGGAGTTTGTGTTAACTTGACTCCTTAACTTAAAGAAACATCGAATGACTCACTACTCTCCTCTCATTTCTGCATTTGTATGCCTTGTACTAACCACCATCATTTTGCACAGCAAGTTTGGTAACGAAATTCAGGATATTCCCAACGAACGCTCATTGCATGAAACACCGATTCCGCGCATTGGTGGTATAGGTTTGATGGCAGGTATTTTAACGGGTTGGGCCTGGATGTTCTATTCCCTGACATGGTGGCTGGTGTTGCCTGTCGTGCTACTGTTTGTCGTTTCGTTGATCGATGACATTAAGGGGTTGCCAGTTTCCAAGCGCTTGTCGGCTCACATGGTTGCCGCCGCAATTCTTATTGTCGGATCGGGGGCACTTCCTCAGCATGGCATCGTTGTAGCCGCGATACTGCTATTACTTGTTGTGTGGGTGACTAATCTCTACAACTTTATGGACGGCTCAGACGGGCTTGCCGGTGGTATGGCACTTTCTGGTTTTACCATATATGGAGTCGCGGCTTTAATGTACGGTAACGAAGCGCTTGCCATGATTAATTTCACCATTGGTGCAGCGGCACTTGGATTTCTATACAACAATTTCCCTCCCGCCAAAGTTTTTATGGGTGATGCAGGATCTATTCCACTCGGATTTCTTGCCGCAGCTATTGGACTTTGGGGCTGGCAACTAGGTTGCTGGCCTGCCTGGTTTCCATTTTTGGTGTTCTCGCCTTTCATTGTTGATGCCAGCGTTACCTTGGTGAAGCGTACGATACGCGGATTAAAGGCAAGTGAAGCGCATAGAGAACATTATTACCAGCGATTGCTACAACTTGGCTGGGGGCACCGCAATGTCGCCTTATTTGAGTATGTTTTGATGTGCGCGGTAGGTATTACTGCTATTTTAGCGCTGCATGATTCATTCCCCTGGCAAACATTTCTTGTCTGGTGCGCTATCTTTTCTTTGCTGTTGTTACTGGTTGACATAGCTTGGAAAAAGTCCAGACAAAAACCACATGCTTAAACTCAATCGCTACACCCTGATGGCAGTATTGCATGACTTGCTGATGGCAGCATTGGCTTGGATTGCAGCATATTTACTGCGTTTCAACTTTGACATTCCTCCAAACTACCAGAGCGATATGTGGCGGACTTTAGTTTTGATCATGCCTTTTCAATGGGCTATTTTTTGGTATATGGACTTGTACCGCGGTATCTGGCGTTATGCCAGCTTGGCTGATGTTCGCCGAATCGGCTTCGCATTAATGCTTGAAGCCATTTTGATTCCCATAGTGTTGTGGATGTTTATCAATGCCCGTACCCCGCACGGTTTTGATTTTGGACCCGGCTTTATGAATCGTTTCTAAATTGTCAGATGAGCCCTCATCACCTTTTTCTGCTCGAAGTGTCCTATGGGTGCGGTTCAAACTGATGCGTAGAATATTGAAACGAAGATTTTTGAGCCTGGATGAAGCGTAGCGAAATCCGTGAATGTACCACTCCAAGCCCCGGATTTCGCTGCGCTTCATCTAGGTTATTCCATTTCTAATTCATTAATGTAATAATGCCACTCTATCAACCCCGATGGAGAAAGTTATGTCACGACCAGCTAG
>CAIRAO010000213.1 GCA_903876625.1 uncultured Gallionellaceae bacterium
ATTGCCTCAAACTGGCAAAAATTCGAATTACGTAATAATTTATCGGCAAAATACCTACATTCTTAAGGTCAGCTAAAAATTTTGCAAACACAAAGATTGGAGAAAGTCTAATCGGTAACAGAATATTAGTCATCACTAAGTTAATAATCCTATTATTCCAGTGATGAGTAGCGTAATAATCGGCTTCAATATATGCGACTTTTGAGAATTCTCAAATCTTACCCCATTGTTACAAATTCAATGAACGAATAACGTCGACAACATTCGCATTTTAAGTTGTAGTATATTTGTCTGCTCATATGTTTTAATCTTATATGAAATGAATCTTAAAGCGCGGGAATAGTCATTAATATTAATGCCTTAGTGTACTCAACTTTACCAACCAACCCTTATATATAGGAAATTTTATGCCCGGTTTACTCGCTAATGTAGATCCAGATGGTTTGCTTGAATTTTCGGTTGTCTATACCGACCGATCACTGAATCACATGTCAAAGCAGTTTCAGCAGGTAATGAATGAAATATCTTCAATTTTCAAAGACGCTTATAACGCCCATTCTGCAGTTATTGTTCCTGGGAGCGGTACTTTTGGTATGGAATCAGTAGCGCGCCAATTTGCCCAAAATAAAAAGTGTCTAATCATTCGTAATGGTTGGTTTAGTTATCGGTGGACTCAAATACTTGAAGCAGGATCTATTTCTAACGATGTTCATGTTTTGAAAGCCCGGCAAACCGAAAACGCCACAACAGGCAGTTTCGCACCACCTCCAATTGAAGAGATTGTTGCTTTCATCAAAAAAGAAAAACCCGCGGTAGTATTTGTGCCTCATGTTGAAACATCATCAGGAATCATATTGCCCGATGATTACGTGCAAGCCATTGGTGAAGCAGTTGAATCAGTTAACGGATTATTTGTTTTAGACTGCATCGCATCTGGAGCTATGTGGGTTGATATCAAAAAATGCAAAGTTGACATCCTTATTTCAGCTCCTCAAAAAGGTTGGAGTAGTTCACCCTGTTGCGCGATGATCGGCTTAAGCGAGCGGGCAAGGGAGAATATCAATCATACTCAAAGCAGCAGCTTTTCCCTGGATTTGAAAAAATGGTTACAAATTATTGAGACTTATGAAAATGGAGGGCACCTCTATCACTCTACAATGCCTACAGATTCTTTAAAAGTTTTGAGAAATAACATGCAAGAAACTCAACGTATCGGATTTTCTGCTACCAAAGCAAGCCAGATTGATTTAGGTCAGAAAGTACGTTCATTTCTTGAATCTAAAAATTTCAAATCTGTTGCCGCAGCGGGTTTTCAAGCACCAGGTGTCGTCGTAAGTTACACCGCTGATCCTGACATCCAGAATTCGAAGAAACTTTTGCAGACAGGAATGCAAATTGCTGCTGGAGTGCCACTGCAATGTGACGAAAGGTCAGATTTCAGAACATTCAGATTAGGATTGTTTGGGCTGGAAAAGTTGCAAAATATTGATCGAACTGTGAATCAATTAAAAGAGGCATTTGAGCGGATTTAATACCAATAACTAAGCGTGTTGGTTCACTCGATATAAGTCATACCCTTTGCTCTAAAGTAGCTTGATACGGCATGTTAATAGTATTTTGTTACACTTCCGGCTTTGCCGGAGGACCCCATACGTTTGATCGTTCGTGCGGTCACAAAAGTGCTATGTTAAATTTCATGAATTGGTTGCCACAAACCCCCTCTCCAACCCTCCCCCGAGGGAAGAGGGAGCAGAACCCTTTCTCCAAACCTTATATATCTTATATATGAATGGTGGCGGACCCCTCTCCCTTCGGGGGAGGGCAGGGAGGGGGTGAAGCTGTCACCTTATGTGAAATGATCAAGAGAATGTGCGCAATTAAAATTGTTACCCCTTTCGAGCCTGCGCAGTTGGGGCGTAGTGTTGGCTAAACGTCAGTAGTGTTTTCTGTGATTAAGTATCTATATAGTTAAAATATGCAATATATAGGCCATTTGGCATATATGAATTTGCAAAATTGACCCGTAGAATATTAACCGAGTTATAGTTTTACAGGTTCGTGATCTTGAATTTTTTACTCTCCTCTTATTCTGAATATGTGCCAACACTACAATGCACGCTTCGAAATTCCAATTCTCAATGGTTACGGTGAAGACCGAATGAAGCAGCCATGAATACTTACTTTGACTTGAGAGATTTAGGGGCGGTACTCGACGAACATGCAATAGTGAGTGTCGCTAACGCTGCGGGAGAGATTATTTACGTCAATCAGAAACTTGTCGAAATTTCAGGCTATTCGGTTCCTGAGCTTTTGGGCCAAAATCATCGCATTCTGAAGTCCGGAATTCATTTCCCTTCTTTTTATAGACAAATGTGGGAGACACTGCTGAGTGGACATACTTGGCAAGGCGAAGTATGTGACCGCTCCAAGAATGGTGAACTTTTTTGGTTCAAAGCTTCAATCAAGCCAATCTTGGACAGCAATGGATTGCCGATTCAATATGTTTCCATCCGTACTCCCATCAAGAGACCAAAGCAAAAAGATGCCGCTGTTAACTTTGATGAAAGTAACTCACTTTCAATTCTATTGGTTGAGGACAGTAAATCGCAGGCAATGATGCTGATGTCATGGCTGAACCATTATGGTCATTCAGTTTGTCATTCCCCCTCTGGTGAAGATGCGATAGAAAAATTTCGGCAACTCAAGCCGGATTTGGTTTTGATGGATGTCACTCTACCTGGTATAGACGGCTATGAGGCCACCCAGGCCATTCGTGCAGAACATAAGCAGTGGGTACCCATCATTTTCCTGACTGGGCTCAATGAGGCGGCAGATAAATTGCGCGCATTAGAAGTCGGTGGCGATGATTTCTTTTCGAAGCCATTTGACACGGATGAGCTCGTTGCAAAATTGAAAGTGATGGGCCGGATTCACGCAATGCAGAAAAAACTCAACCAATATATGGTCGAGCATGAAGAAGATAATGAACTCGCTGCCTTTGTAATGAATCGTAATCTTAGGGCAAGCCAAGAAGATCCTAGAGTTGAATATTCAATATTAGCTGCATCACACCATTTTAGTGGTGATGCTATTTCAGTGGCTAAAACGCCTGACGGAGGTTTGAATGTAATGGTGCTGGATGCAATGGGACATGGCTTGCCGGCAGCAATTAATGCTTTGCCGGCGATACAATCTTTCTACGCACTGTCTAAAAGAGGAATACCGCTAAAGGAATTGGTTTCGGAACTTAATGACATCGTTTGCGAATTTTCACCAACAGGTCATTTTCTGGCAGCCACAATCCTGAATCTCAACAACACTGCATCAGTTGTCAGCGGGTGGGTCGGGGGAGCGCCCAATGTCATATTAAGTAATGAGGGTAAAATGGAGAGTTTTTGTTCCAAAAATTTTTCTCTCGGCGTGCTGCCCTCAAACAAACTTCAACTCGAATTCTTTCAAACATCTTGGACTGAAAAATCGATGCTGGTTACTTGTACTGACGGGGTAACTGAATCCAATGGCAAAAATGATGAAGCATTAGGAGAGCAATGGATTCTCGACATTGTTCAAAAATATGGAAACACTTTGGATAAATCTTTATTTGATAAATTGTGGAAGCAAAGTCTGGGTGGCAATACCCCTCATGATGATGCCTCAGTCCTGATCATTAAACAAAGTCGGTAATCAAAGGCATTTTGCACAAAACAGAAGCGAAGCACGACGAACTAGCTGCCGCTACTTATAAGCGTGAAAGCACTCAAAAGAAGTAGGCTGGCCTTCAACTTGTCGCGCGCATGTAGGTTTGAGTGTGATGAATTGCGCTTAATGTTTACCCGGCAGTTGCCCCCTGATGTCAATAAACGTATTTGTACCCTATAGGACAACAAAAAGCCCGCAAAGCTTGTATTGTGCGGGCTTGATGTACTTCTTTGGACTGAGTTGGATGCTAAAAATGGTGGTGGGGTCGCACCCCGTGTCAGCATAGAGTCTCTGCAACGCGCATTAGCCACCAAAGGCAATCAAAGATAGACGCGGAAAATAGCAAAAACCCCTTATATGGACTACATCTTATCAGGAATTCCCCCAGTTGTTTTGTCGGCGGTAGAGTGATTGCGAACGCCGGTTCAATTGCGCTTTTGGGAATTGAACCGGTGTCCCGAATATCTGTATTGCCTTGTTAGCGGAACAGAGCGTTCATGGACATCCATTAATTTTGAAGGGGTGGAAATGGAAGTCAGACATTTTACGCAGCAACAACTCGCAAAACGCTGGAGTGTCAGCGGGGCTACTCTTGAGCGTTGGCGGTGTGAGGGAATTGGACCTGTGTTTTTGAAGCTAAGGGGACGTGTGCTCTATAGGCAGTGCGATATCGAGCAATATGAGGAGTCGTGCTTGTCCGCATCGACGCGTCGTAATGTTTGTCATGTGCCTTCGGGAGTGGAACCGACGTCCCATGAATTTGGTAGCGATTTACGTTAACAGCTGGATTTGTCATTTACACCCTTGATGTTGTCCGAAATATGTATATACTTATCGGACAAGGAGTGTGTCGTGCTCAATCAATCTATCGCTATTAAATCGCAGGTGATGCAACGCATCAGCCAAGCCCCGATATCCAAAGTTTGGACACCGGCGGATTTTCTCGACCTGGGAGGGCGCGATGCGGTGGACAAGACTCTGCAGCGCATGGTGACCAGTAATGATTTGCGTCGCATTGATCGAGGGCTGTATGACCAGCTCAGGGCGAACACTCTCACTGGTCAGCCCGCATCCCCTGATTACCGTAGCGTGATAGATGCCGTCGGTCGCCGTGATCAAGTGCGGGTGCTGATTGACGGAATGACGGCTGCCAACGATCTGGGATTAACCAATGCTGTGCCGGGGCAAGTCATTGTGCATACCGATGGACGGCTACGCTCGATTCAGTTGGGCAAGCTAATTCTTCAGTTTAAACTGACAGCACCGAGCAAGCTCTACTGGGCAGGTCATCCAGCGATGAGGGTGGTGCAAGCACTTTACTGGCTGCGCGATGGCTTGAGAGATAACACCCAAATCGATCAGGATGCGATTCAAGCCAAGCTCACACGGCTGTTGCACGACTCAAACCAAGGAGTCGCGATTCGTGATGATCTGCAATCTGGTTTGCACACCGTACCGTCGTGGATGCAACGGTGGATTCGAGATCTGCTTGCCCGATCGGAACCCGTCACTACTGAGGCTAAACTATGAATGCCGAATTTCTTCGCGTTATCGCCGCCAGCCCCGAGGATCGTCGCGGCCTGTTCTTGGCGACAGCCAATCGGCTCGGTACGCCGCTCCAAAATGTGGAAAAAGATTTTTGGGTGTCGTGGGTTCTCGATCTGCTGTTTAACGGTCGCGATGCCAGTGAGCCGCGCTTGCTATTCAAGGGAGGTACATCGCTGTCCAAGGCATACGGGCTGATCTCCCGGTTTTCTGAAGACATCGATATCACCGTGTTCCGCGAGGACATTGGTCAGGATATTGAAGTGGGTGATTTGGAGGGGCTCTCTGGTAAACAGCAGCGCCTTCGCTTGGAGGCAATTAAGCAAGCCTGCCAAGCTTACATCCAAGGCGCACTTAAGGAACGTCTGAATCGGCAAATTAAAGCGGCATTTCACGATGCGGGTGTCTCAATCACAGAAGACCCCGTAGTGCAGGACCCTGACGATCCGGATCAACAGACGCTGCTGGTGAAGTATCCATCAGTGAGTACCAATCCCGACGAGTACGTGAAGCCAACGGTTAAGATTGAAGCTGGCGCAAAATCCGCTCTTGACCCGCATCGGTCCGCTTCCATTCAGCCCTATGTGGCTGACGACATGCCGACGACCAATCTCATCGTGTCGGACGTAGTTACAATCGATGCCGAGCGCACTTTTTGGGATAAGGTCGTGATCCTGCATGGTCTGCGTCGTTGGCATGACAACCGGGGTGCGTTGCGCCAGCAAGGGCATCGCGTTTCACGGCACTACTACGACATCTACAAACTTAGCCGATCTCCCGTGGGGCAGCGAGCAGCAAAGGATCGCGCCCTTGCGCTTGACTGCGCGCGCCACGCACTCATGTTTTTCAACAGCACGGACTTGGATTTGATACATGCCAAGCCTGGGTCATTTGCGATCACTCCGACGCCCGAGATGGAGGATGCACTCAAGCGTGATTACCAAGCGATGTCAGGAATGATTTTTGGTGAGGTGCCTGATTTCGCCGAGGTTCTTGAGGCAACACGCCAACTTGAGCAAGTGATCAACCAAGCAATTTAATGAGCTGTTGGCCGCGCTATTGATTTGGCGAGCGCATGCATTTCACCAAACGCCAGTAACGCGCGGGCCGTGAAGTTCAAGCTTGAAAATATTGCCGAGATCATCGCGCATCCCGATATTGCCTGGCAGGGATTTAGGGGGCCGCCTGTACCATTCTAGGCAGACCTTCATTAAGTCGGTATTCGCAGGGCGTTGCATAAATGCTTGGAATAGTTCGATTGAAAGTGAGGGATTGGGTGTGAGAAAGAATGCCCCCTCATGCTGGAGATCGTGAACTGAATCTGCAACCTCGTTCTTTGGTTTCTGAAACATGCGTTTCGGAACGGCATCGTTGTATCCACGCGCTTTCATGGACTCTCCAAATAGAGGGGCCATGAAGTCAATAACAACACCGTTAGACTCTATCCAACAGTGAAAGGCCTCGTCCGACGATGTCAATTCCTCATCGGCGAATCTACCAAATGTGGCGACGGTAGCGGTTTCTGCGTTCACCATGTAGGCAGCGGCACCTGCGACCGGATTAGCCTTGAGCTTGTACTGCTTTTCAAGGATGAATGCGCCAACAAGAGTGAAGAATAGACATGCGCTAGGCGTATTCGCACGTTCGTCGAGTACAGAGAAGATGATGCGAAATATTCGCTCGTAGTCGGGTAAAGGTATGACGGTTCGAGGAGTTGCCATTTTGTTCCTTGTGCTATCGCGTTAGCCAGAAAAATACATCGTTCTGTTATTTGCACAACTTGCCTGATTTTTGACATTGCCTCCAGCAGAATAACCTGGCCTGCGATTCTTGCCACCTCCATTTCGTGAATCAGCATGCGCAGAAATTCATCGTGCAGGCTCCCGATCTTTTTTGTATGGAGCATGTCATGGAGTACAAGCAATGCATAGCGTGTGGTCAGCCATTCAAGCCGCGACCTCAAGTTCCTCAGCAAGCCTATTGTTCAGCGCCAAGTTGCCAGCGTGAACGTAAACGTCAGTGGCAGCGACTCAAGCTACAAAACGACCCTGACTACCAGGACAACCAAGATCGGGCACAGAAGGCTTGGCTGGAACGCAACCCAAATTACAGTCGCCAATACCGAGATTCCCACCCAGAGTATGTCAAACGCAATCGTGATCAGCAACGTGAGCGCGTCGCACAGCCCCACAATCCAGCCGTTGCAAAGATGGACGCGTCAGCGCCACCACAAGCCTTTCCGTCCGGGATTTATCGCGTCCGACCGGTCGTTGTTTCCGGCGTTGCAAAGATGGACGCGTGGATCGTCGAGATCACTAGGCTTTCCGACACTTGTCCTTGTGCTGAGGCTAATTGCAAAGAGATGACTTGATAGGTGCGGCGGCGCACTGCCGTTACCTTATCGCTCCTATTCTGCTCTCAACACTCAATCATCTCCGCGACGTGAAGGTGAAATCCCGAGAGCCAATTATGCAAATGAACCTGGGCAATCGAAACTTATGCAACAAAATGAACCAAGTGATAACGGGGCAGAAGTGCCTGCCCTGTTGCGAGCGGTGGAATACGTTCGGATGTCGACCGAGCACCAGCAGTATTCCACAGAAAACCAAGCCGACAAGATCCGCGAGTACGCAGCCCAGCGCGGCATTGAAATTGTCCGCACCTACACCGATGCCGGCAAAAGTGGCCTGCGCATGGAAGGGCGCGCGTCACTGCAACAGTTACTCAAGGACGTCGAAAGCGGCACAGCGGATTTTACGATCATTCTGGTCTACGACGTCAGCCGGTGGGGGCGATTTCAGGACGCCGACGAAAGCGCTTTTTACGAGTACCGCTGCCGCAGTGCCGGCATCCAGGTCGCCTATTGTGCCGAGCAGTTTGAGAATGACGGTTCCCCGGTGTCCACCATCGTCAAGAGCGTCAAACGAGCCATGGCTGGTGAATACAGCCGTGAACTATCAGCCAAGGTGTTCGCTGGGCAGTGCCGACTGATTGAACTCGGTTTTCGGCAGGGCGGTCCGGTTGGCTATGGGCTGCGCCGTGTGCTTCTTGACCAGAACGGATCCATCAAAGCTGAGCTGACCCGGGGTGAGCACAAGAGCTTGCAGACCGATCGAGTCATCCTCATGCCCGGTCCGGAAGACGAAATTCGTAACGTCAATCTCATGTACCGCTGGTTCATCGATGACGGCCTAGTTGAGTCCGGGATCGCCGGACGTTTGAACGAGATGGCGGTGCGCACCGACCTAGACCGTCAATGGACGCGCGCCACCGTGCATGAGGTGCTGACCAATGAGAAATACATCGGCAACAACATCTACAACCGTAGATCGTTCAAGCTCAAAAAACTGCGCGTAGAAAACACGCCCGACATGTGGATCAAGAAGGAAGGTGCGTTCGATTCCATCGTCCCGCCAGAGCTGTTCTATACCGCCCAAGGCATCATTCGCGCCCGGTCGTACCGATACACGAATGAAGAGTTGATCGAGCGCCTGCGCAATCTGTACCAGCACAGGGGATTCCTGTCGGGCCTGTTCATCAACGAAGCAGAGAACATGCCGTCCACGTCGATCTACACCCATCGCTTCGGCAGTCTCGTGCGCGCGTATCAAATGGTGGGCTTCACGCCCGATCGTGATTACCGGTATCTGGAAACCAACAAGTTCCTGCGCCGTTTCCATCCTGAAATCGTCAACCAGACTGAAAGCCAGATCGCCAGTCTTGGCGGTGTTGTCCGGCGCGACCCGGCCACTGACCTCCTGCGGATCAATGATGAATTCAGCATCTCGCTGGTGCTGGCGCGTTGCCAGACACCAGAAAGTGGTCGTCATCATTGGAAAGTACGCTTCGATACCAGCTTGGCACCGGACATCACCGTGGCTGTTCGCCTTGATCAGACCAATCAGGCAGCACTGGACTATTACCTGTTGCCGCGCTTGGATTTTTTACAACCTCGCATCAGTCTGGCCGAGCGCAATGCGGTCGAGTTCGAGAGCTATCGGTTCGACAGTTTGGATTACCTGTACGGGATGGCAGAGCACACACGGTTGAGGAGAGCGGCATGACAGAAAAAATGGAAACAGGAGAGATGCGGCTGATCCCAATCGACTTGATCGATGTCCTCAACCCCCGAGAACGCAACAAGAACGTGTTTGATGAAATTGTCGCCAACATCAAAGCGATCGGCCTGAAAAAACCAATCACCGTGACTCCACGTGCCGGGCCGGATGGCACCGAGCGCTATCTCCTGATCTGTGGCGAAGGTCGCATGAAGGCATTCCGCTCCTTGGGTGAGCAGACCATTCCGGCTTTGGTTGTAACCGTCAGCGATGAAAACGCCTTCATCATGAGTTTGACCGAGAACATCGCGCGTCGCCAATACCGACCGCTGGAATTGCTCGCCGGCATCGAGCAACTCCGCGACCAAGGCTACGAGAAAAAGGTTATCGCCCAAAAGACAGGGCTCACGGTCGAATACGTGAATGGCATCCTGACGCTCCTGAAAAATGGCGAGGAGCGACTGCTGGTTGCGGTGGAAAGGGGGCGCATTCCTCTGAACGCGGCGCTGACTATCGCAGGCGCGGGTGACGACGACAAGGACGTCCAGTCGGCGCTCCAGGACGCCTATGAGTCCGGCAAACTTCGCGGCAAGCAACTGATTCAAGCTCGCCGTGTCATTGAGTCCCGGCTAACCTTGGGCCGGTCGGTGGCGCGTGGCACACCAATGGCGAAACTGCACAAACACCGCATCGACAAACCGCTGAGGCAACGTGACATAAGGCGCAGCCTCCAACACCAAACCAAGACGATCATGTTCGCTGATTGCGACCACCAATTTGGGGCGCGTGTGAATCAAGTTCAGCATTCAATCGCCCAAGCAGTTTGCACCGGTAGCAGGCGGTGCACTGGGCGCGACCTTCAGTGCAGTCAGTAATTTTTGTGTGCAACGTATGGCGGTCATAGTGATGCAACACCTTTCTTCAACATGCCTCCAAAATTCGTTTTACACGCCCGGCAACTCGGGCAGGAGTTTTCAGTTGATGTTGCCAAATGCGAATCACTCGCCACCCAAGACGTCGCAATTCGCGACCTACGAGCTTGTCCCGCTTCCGGTTGTTTGCGACTTTGGCATCCCAAAATTCCTGATTGCTGCCGGGGCGTTTATAGCACTTTGGGCAGCCGTGCCAAAAGCATCCGTCCACGAACACGACAACCCGCTCGCGCCTGAAGGTGAAATCTGGTTTGCCAAGAAGCGGCTGGTTGCGCCGCCAGCCGGTGATGCCGTGCTCGCGAAAGATCCCGATCAGGCGCAACTCCGTTGCTTTGTTTCCGCGCGAACGGATCAGCGACATGACTTCAGACCGTTTCTGCTTGCACCAGATGTCGGTCATGGCGAATCAGCTTTGTGCCGCTGCCAATACTGCATCGAGCGTAACGGCGAATGGTGCAGCTGACTGTCTGCCGCCGGGACGATTTGGCAGCTTGGCATAATCCCATTTAAAGCCGTCAAACTCGCTGGCCAGCTCAACATCAAAGACCAGATAAAAATCGCCGCTCGGTTCGCCCGGATAACCTTTGCGTTTCAAGGCATCTTTAGAGAGCACACGCGGCCCCTTTGATGTAATTCGCAGCAAACCGGATGCCGCTTTGGCTCCCTCACCATGCAGAAAAAGATATTGCGCGGCAGTAATCTCAGGCGCAAGGCGTAACGAACCAGCACGAGTATCCATGCGGAAGTTATAAAGTTTTTCGCGCAAAATCCATTTCAAATGTTCATCGCTTTTGTTCCAACCCACCAGCACAAAAGTTTCCGCTGGTGGCGTATGGCGCGCAGCCGAAGCTGCGGTGCGTTCGGGATAAGCGCGCAACAAGTTGTAAGCCGCCGGTGCTTCCTGCACGCGATAGGTGTGATAACTCTGACGCTCCCGAGCCGTTGCACGATCACAAGTGTGGGCAACAATCTCGCGGATAAATTTTTCAACCGCCTGCTCACCGTTACCGGGTTTGATCGGAAACGCGCCAATGCCGGGGAGTATTTCCCGGTAGTTCGGCCATTGCTTTGTTGCGTCGCCGGGATACAGAACATAAGCCCCCTGTGTGCGGCGGATAGCGTCATGGTAGGCGTGCATCTTAAGCAGGTCGGCGCGCTTGTATCGGCCTTCGCGCTGCTCCTGCTTTTCCGAATTCAGATCGCGCTCGCGTCCGGCCTCGTCAAGTACCGCATCATCTTTACCGAATATTTGTTCAATATTATCGATACGGTACTTGGCATCAAAATGCACATGCACCATCAACTCCTGTGCCTCGGCTTCACGCTCGTCGAAATCCGACGGCCACAAACTCAGTGTGTAATCGGGGCGCATGCGTTCAGTCCATGATCCGGCAGAGCTTGGATCGCGGTTCTGAACAAAGCTGCGGTTATAGCTAAAACGCACACTCAGCGGCCGCGCCCCGCCAAGATAGATCCCCTCAAACGCCAAGTGTTCGCCCGTTTTCAACTTGATGCCAAAATCATCGGCTGTTGGTTCAATCAGCGTTTCCGCTGCCGGCTTTTCCAGCTCAAATACCCGCGTCACAATATCCAGCAGCTTGAAGAAAACCCAATACTCATACAGCGTGGCGATGTCGCGCTGTCCCGCCCCGTAAACATCATCCCCGCCGCGCCAAACCAAGCGTGCCGCCATATCAAACCTGAGCCATGCCTGATACACCTCGCGGTAGCCCTCTTTGCGTTGTAACACCGTGCTGCCCAGCGGCAGCATGTCAGGCTCGGAAACGTCACGAAACACATCTGCCGCCAAGGTGGTTTCAAGCTGGCTTTCCAACGTGGCTATTTCCTCACGCAGCCTGAAATCCGCAGTGCTGCCGATTTCTTCCAACTTGAGGCGCATTCTGTTCAGGAAGCTGACAAAGGTTTGCAGCGCGAATTTGATGAAGCGGTTTTCCGGCGTGTCTTCGCTTTGCACATTGCGGTAGAGCGAAATGCGCTCCGGCAGAGAGGCAATCACCTTTGCTAACGGATGGCTGGCCGGCAAAGGTGAGCGGCGCGGCGCGCGTGCAAGCTGACGCACTGCCCGTGCATCGGGGCGAAAACCACGGCGGGTGTCACAGGTGGTTTCTTCCGGTTCCCAGCGCTGGTGCGGATGGGTGGTGATGCGGTACAGCGCATCACGGAACTGGCGCGATCCGATCAATGCGCGCAAGAAAGCAAAGCGTTGGTTGATTGTTTCCGGTGTTCGCCCCGGATCGGGCGCGATACGCATGGTTGCTGGGGCACGCAATTCCATCAGCAACTCCACGCATTGCTCGGTGATGTCTTCCAGCATTTGCCGGTAGTCATTGCGGTAGCTGAGCTTGCGCGAGCGCACTTCAAGCGCGGCACTGCCAACGATGTTGCCAGCCGCATCGCGCGCTATCAAGCCCAGCCGTCCCGTATTCAGGCCGGTAGCGATACTTCCACAATGCAATAACTTCGGGTTGTTGCTGGGTTCGACCATGCCCTTGCCGAATGCTTCTTCCAACCGCAGGCTTTCAGCGCCGTTGCCATCAAACGCATATTCATAGCGCAGCCCTTCCGCAATTTGTACCTGCTCTTCCCCTGCGTCTCTGGCTTCAACTTCAGTCAGCCGATATAGAACACCTGCCTTGCCTTCCGGCGCATACAGCACCAACCGTGCTACCGATGTGCCACGGTTATCAAAGAATTCCAGGAATTCGCTTGCCGGCTGCACGACCAATTACGCCTCTGCGAAACTGGTGAAACCGTCTTTCAAACGGTCTTGCATGCGTCGAATTTTTTCCAGACTGGCATTGCACTGGTGTGCGGTGCAAAACGCTTCCAATGCTTTGAGCACCGGTTCCAGCCTGCGTTGTGAGCCGTGCAATTTGGGCATCAGTTTTTGCAGCACTTGGGCATCCAGCGCATCGTTGAACTGCCAACCCGCACCGGTCAACTTGTCGTGGAAATGAATGAAGCGTGTAATCTCATACGCAGTGCGAAAACCGAATTCCGCCCCAATCGGCGCAAGTGCGGCAAAAACCTCCACCAGCCTCGCCTTGAGTTCTGCCGCTGTTTCGCTTTTTAGCTGAACTTCCGCAGCAGCTTCCGCCACAAAGGCAGCACCAAATCCCGCGCCTTGTCCTTCCAACAACGCCATGTTCACCGCAGATGGCGCATCGAGAAAAGCCCAACAATCGCGCCATGCTCGACGGTATGCATCATATTGATGAGATCACTGATCTTCACGTAAGGGATACCATCAACGAAATGATTGGCAGATCAAAGCTGATTGCTGACCGAATCGATTCGGGTAAATTGGCAGTGGTTGGGGCTAACTATCGACTAACCCTAGGTGA
>CAIRAO010000214.1 GCA_903876625.1 uncultured Gallionellaceae bacterium
GTGATCGTGTTGGATTGATTTCAGAGGGCCGTAATGCATGGATTATTTCAGAAATTGGCATTCTCTATGCCGGCGGTATTAATGTTCCGCTGTCGGTTAAGCTGGACTCAAGTAATGAATTCAAATTCCGGCTGCTGCATTCGGGATGCAAAATGATTATCGTTTCAAAAGGTCAGGCTGCGAAAGTGGAAGAAATTCGGAATCAGTTGCCCGATCTTGAAAAACTAATTTATCTGGACGGAAAAGAAAATACAAACTCAAGTGATTTTTCTTACGATCAGGTTCTGGCTTTAGGCGATGAATTATTAAAGGCAAGCAAAGAGAAGTTTGAGGTTGTGTACCGGAATATTCAACCCAACGACCTTGCCAACATTTCATACACTTCAGGAACGACGTCCGATCCCAAAGGAATTATGCTCTCGCACCTGAATTATGTGGCAAACGTGTTACAGGCAGATACCTTGTTGAGTGTACAGGAAGACTGTAAAACACTGGCATTCCTTCCCTGGGATCACGCCTTTGCCCATACCGTCTGTTTGTATTGTTTCATGCACAACGGGGCAAGTGTCGCCGCGCTTGAAATAGGCAAGACATCCGCGGAAACCCTGAAAAATATCCCAAAAAACATCAAAGAAATACAGCCCAATCTTCTGATGAGCGTTCCCGCAGTTGCAAAAAATTTCAGGAAAGGTATCGAAGCCGAAATCAGGAAGAAAGGGCCCGTTGTAGAAATGCTCTTCAAACATGCCTTGAAAATAGCCTACAAATATAATGGTTCAGGATGGAAGCGGGGCGCCGGTGTAGTAGCCGTTTATAACCCGCTATTGATGCTATACGATAAAATCCTGTTCAGTAAAATTCGCAAAAGCTTTGGCAACAAACTCGAATTTTTTATCGGGGGCGGTGCGCTGCTTGATATTGAATTACAGCGCTTTTTCTATGCTATTGGAATCCCGATGTGCCAAGGATATGGCTTATCCGAAGCCGCTCCCTGCATTTCCTCCAACGTACCCCATGCGATCAAATTTGGCACGTCTGGACGATTGGTCAAAAACCTTGATCTAAAAATCTGCGATCTGGATAACAATGAACTACCGCTTGGTGAAAAAGGAGAAATCGTTGTAAGAGGCGAAAACGTGATGCTTGGATATTGGAATAATCCAAAATCGACAGCCGAAACACTGAGGAACGGATGGCTATATACCGGCGATATGGGTTATATGGATAGCGACGGTTTTCTTTATGTTCTTGGCCGGTTCAAAAGTTTGCTGATTGGAAGCGATGGGGAAAAATTCAGTCCTGAAGGAATCGAAGAAGCCCTGGTTGAACAATCCCCGTATATCGACCAATGTATGCTATTCAATAACCAGAATGCCTATACCTCCGGAATGATCGTACCCAACATGCCTGCCATTAATCGTGAAATTAAAAAGCGCGGTTTGAAACCCGGAACTGAGGAAGCATCGAAGGAAGCCCTGAAAGTTATCCAACATGAAGTGGATGCCTATAAATCGGGAGGCAAGTTTGCAGATTCATTTCCAGAGCGCTGGCTTCCATCCAGCATTGTCATTTTGCCTGAGGCCTTCACAGAGCAAAATCAATTGCTCAACTCGACGATGAAAATGGTACGCGGAAAAATTGCAGAGTACTTTAGGGCTGAACTGGATTTTTTGTACACTACCGAAGCAAAAAATATTATTAACAAAATGAATATGGAAGCTTTGAAAAAATGGCAAGAGCAAAGCAATGACTAATTTCTATTTTGAAAGACACTTTTTGTAGCGTAATTGGAAAAAAATGAACCAAGTTAAAACGTTGGATATGCCGCTGTTGTCTGTGGGCATGCTGTCAGTGCTAGTGGCGCAGTTCTTTTCCGCTCTGGCCGACAATGCCGTACTAATCACGGCCATTGCCATCATCAAGTCACAAGGATCGCTTAATCTTGTACCGCTGCTACAAGAAATGTTTGTCATACCCTTTATCTTGCTCGCGCCATTTGTTGGTCAAATTGCGGATGCCTTTCCCAAGGGACGCGTAATGCTCGTTGCAAACCTGCTCAAACTCTTGGGCGCCCTTGCAATGGTGGCAGGGGTCAATCCTGTTGCAGCATACGGCCTGATTGGTATAGGAGCAGCCTCATATTCGCCGGCAAAATACGGAATACTTTCCCAGATGTTTGGGCCGGCCTCGCTGGTGCGTGCGAACGGCATGATGGAAGGTTCGACTATCGTCGCCATTCTGCTCGGCGTGATACTCGGTGGCTGGATGGCCGATCATTCGATTACCTGGGCTTTTATCGGCGTGGTGACATCGTACACATTGGCTGCCTTTGCCAATCTGCTTATTCCGGCGTTGCATGCAGAAAGCAGCGGAGCCCGTTTTCAACCTTGGATCCTGGTTAAGAAATTCATGACAGCGTTGTCACTGCTATTCAAAAATTCAGATACGCGTTTTAGTTTGCTGGGCACCAGCATGTTCTGGGGAAGTGGCACGACCTTGCGATTAATGTTGTTCACCTGGGTACCCTTAGCGTTACTGATTAACGATAATCAAACTCCATCCAACCTGATGGGTAGCGTGTCTATTGGTATCGTTTTTGGCGCTGTGGCAGCAGGATTATGGGTGCCATTGGCCAGGGTCAATCGAGCACTGGCGGGCGGCTTGTTGCTGGGGCCGATCATTCTCACGCTAGCTTTCACGCATGAACTAAATCTTGCATTAGTGATAATGATTGCCATCGGAATTAGCGGCGGCTTTTTTATCGTCCCTCTCAATGCGTTGCTTCAAGAACGTGGACATGAAACGATCGGCGCGGGGAATGCATTGGCAGTGCAGAACTTTGCCGAGAACATCGCCATGCTTTTGTTTGTGGGCGGCTACAGTTTGGCTTCCTCAGTCGGAGTGCCCGTAAATATTACAATGGGTGTGTTTGGCTTGATATTGATAATATTCATGTGTGTCCTTGCCATATTCAGGTTAAAGCATGAATGATTCTGTGAATAATTCTTGGACGTTTAAGAGGAAGCTTCCTGGATATCATCATTTATAATTGAATTGCACAAACCAATTTGGATCACTTGGGGCTAATTGGATGTCACACTGACATGCTAATATTGAAATTGATCAATGACTCAGCCTGTTTGATGCATTCAAGTGACGTATTCGATTCCAATCCCATTAACCATGAATTAGGTATGCTTTGAAGACCATAATATGCACCGGCCAGCATTCCCGCAATGGCTCCGGTCGTGTCGGCATCTCCGCCTCGATTAACGACATCGACCAGGCATTCACGAAAATCTTTGGTTTTAAAAAAGCTCTGAAATACTGCTTTCAGGGTATCGACAATATAACCGCTTGGATTACTTAGTGGACGAGCTTCTTGAAAATTAAACTCAGGATGCTTTGTAGCTAGCTGATTGGCGTGAGTGTCTAGCAAATAAATTTTATCGACACCGCGCAACGCATCTTGAACCATGAATACAATGCATTCACAGGCGGCATCGGAAAGGGCGCTATGATGGGTGACATGAGCTTGAGCACGGCAGGCTTGACGTACCGCATCTTCGCTCTGATCGAAGGTTGCGAGGGCGACGGGGAGCACGCGCATTGCAGCACCGTTGCCGGCATCGTGATCAGAGTAGGGTGCTTCTGGATTTCCTGTCATGCGAAATAATACCAAGTTACGCCGTACTGTATTGCCAATGTCTATTGGTTTGCCTCTCATCCAGTTATCAAAGGCACATGCAATCGCGAGGGCATTAACTTGCTTCTCTTTTAGGATAGAGTCTCCAAGGGCGAGAGACATCGTAGTATCGTCAGTGACGTGTCCCGGTTTAAGATGTAACCACCCTCCGCCGCACAAAGTGTCGTGAACGCCGTATTGAGCAACGATTTCACGTGGCGTCATAAACTCAACAGTTGAACCCAGTGCATCACCGATAGCGAGGCCAAGGTAGGCGGCGATGGCACGGCTATTTGTATTCATTGCGCGAACTTGTTTATTCCTCCGGTCCAAAGCAGGTTAAATAATCCGTGCAGTATTCGCAAGACGGCGACCGACAAGTATTGATACCTTCACGATCACATAATTGCTTGTAGAGAAATTTCTTCCACTTCATATCGTGCTCATTTTTGGCAGCAATAGTTGGAAAGTTTTCTATCATGAGACGGCTCAGGTAGTCGCGTGACCTCAA
>CAIRAO010000215.1 GCA_903876625.1 uncultured Gallionellaceae bacterium
AATTGAACTAGAAAAAGCTGGTTTAAAAGTAACATTTAAAAAATCTACAGAGTTCAAAATAGCAACAGAATTCCAAAATAAATTGGATGAATTACCTGCCTTAAAGATTGCATTTGATGCATTAACACCCGGAAGGCAAAGAGCATACCTGCTTCATTTTTCTGCGCCCAAACAATCTAAAACGCGGGTGTCAAGGGTAGAAAGATGTATGCAGAAAATCATAAGTGGGAAAGGATTAAACGATCTGTAAATGTTTAACCTAACTCTGATAAGGATATTTAAACTATCGTCAGCTAAGGTTTCATGAACAAAAGTTCGTTTAGGTCTGCCCCACGCCCTGTTTGATACCGTGAAGTTCTGAATAGTTTCAGGATGAGACTATCAATTAGTAGAATGCCGAATTCGCAGGATCGGACAGGATGGGACAGCCTAACATTCTCTTCATTTGCCAAGGTTCTCAATGACGAACAGGTCTAAAATAATAGTACAAATTGACTATTGATTTAAAAAGTAATCGGGTGTAATTTGGAAGGAAATAGCAAAAAAAAAATGACAATCAAAGGAACTGAATGACAAAGAGGGGTTGTCATGCTTATTCGATTTCATTCTATCATTTTCTCACTACCCATCCTTTTGGGACTTGCTGCCTGTGGAGGAGGCGGTAACGGTACTAACAGTCACTCTCCAGTAACTTTGCAATCCGTTACAGTTGCTCCAGACAATCCTGCTGTGGGCAAACGTGAGGTTCTGGGTTATAAGCTCACAGGTAAGTATTCGGATGGTTCAAGCAAACTGCTTATCCCGACTGATGATCAGGCATTAGATTCACCAAATGAACAAAACCAAGATAATGATACTGTAATCACTGCAGCGTCATCGGTCACGCCAGTCGTACCGATCAACGCTGGCCTGCTTGCGATCACTCTGGTGACCATCAACCCCAGCCAAGAAGAATTATACGATCCTCATGTCGATGGCGATTTCGCATCGTATTCTGAATTAGTTGGGTTCGAGCAGTTCATTCACTACTACCAGTTCAGCACCGGCCTGGACACCATCGTTCCTCGTGCTCTGCCAGGTGGGGCGGTCGCCAATGACTTCTTGAGTGATGTTCAAGGAAACCGCATCGTCTTCAACCGTTTCGATCCGACAAATGGCGATACGGAGTCGATGCTTTATGATATTCCCACTGCTTCAATGGTAGCGATCAACCCGAGACCTGGAAGCCAGCGGTTTGGCATCTCCATAGGTGCAAACACAGTGGCCTATGCAGACATGGGTGTGGTCGATCCCGCTCTGCAGATCGGAGAAATATATTACTGGAATGTTTTGACACATGACGTCATTCGTCTGACCAATGACACGCTTTACGATGACTACCCAAATGTTTCCCCTGCGGGTGACGTAATCGTTTGGGAGAAGTGCAAGGCTCCCTTTACTGACTGCGATATTATGATAGCGAGGCCATCGACCAATGGGTGGACGGTTTCGGTAGTAGCCGGCACAACACTCAACGAGATAGCTCCTGACACCAGTTCTACCATTACCGCGTGGCAAGCAAACTCAGGGGATAGCTATGGCTGGGACATACACTGGGCACCTGTAGGTTCGTCCGCAATCCAACGATTGCAATTAACCGATGACCAATTCCACCCAAGAGTTGCAGGGAAAGTGATTGTGTTTGAGTCACAAAACCCTACCACGCTGCGCACTGAACTCTACATTTATGACACAGCAACCAATCGCTTATTTCAGATCACAAACACACCTACGAATGACGAGACGTTGAGTGATGTCACACTGTTGCCCAGCGGTGAGCTACGCATCGTGTGGCAGGCCATTGATTTCACTACACTGATTCCACACAATAGTCTTTACGCCGCAACCATCATGTTGCCAGGAGTTGTTTGCGGTGACGACAAGTGCTACGAGGACAACAATGGCCAGCACAACGATCATCATTAAGAAAGTCACGATGGTGGCAAGTAGCCGAACCGCCCATTTGTTGGATCACGCCAGTTTTAACGAAAGAGTTCTGGAAATACCTATTAAGTTATAACTAAAGGTGAAGCGATAACCATCACGCATCAAAAAGTAATCTGTTTATTTGTTGGAATGGCAATTAGAACTGCAACTGCGACAATATTTTGATTTTAATAATTAGGAGACTACACAATGACAAAGAATTTAAATATCAGACAATTCACGACTGTCGCACTTTTGTTGCCGTTGCTGGCAATGTCGTTTTCGGTACAGGCTGAAGAAAACGACAAGCAACGAGCTATATCTGTGACGGTCAATAACACAAATGCCAATCCCGTTCCCGTCAATGGAAACGTTGTCGTCTCTGGTACTGCCAATGTCAATGTCACGAACACGGTGCCGGTGATGGGGAATGTTGGTGTGACCGGGACTGTCAGCGTCGGCAGTATGCCGACAGTGACGTTGGACACGTCGATCCCACTGACCGTCAAAACACAGACCCCGGCTTCGTTCATAATTTCGGTTCATTACACACCAAACTTTGCTGCCTTAAACATTCATCTGCCAAATCCAGCAATATTGGAATCAGTGCATATCCACTGTGCTAGTGATGCTCCTTTTCAAAGTTTGAATCTTGATCAAAGCACGCTTCCTGTACCGCCCAACGGTGTTTTGGCGGATTTCTGGGCTCCAACGACCTATGGTTCTACTAATGTAAACTTTGATTCGACGGCCGATGTCATTCTCCTTACCGACAGTAACGTGAAGTCAGTGGTCCCGCTCACGCGAATTGAACTACCTGTCAATCAAATGCTTACATGGCGGTCATCCGGAGATTGCAAAGGTGTATTCACGTTTCACTTTATAAACTAGATTTTCTCGGTCGCCTGATCGTTGGAACTACACACGGGAATGACATATGAATTGATTACATGTGGATTTTTGGCTGAGCACTTTCTGCATTTTGTTTCGCATGAGAATGCTTTTAGGCTAGACCACGCAACCGTGGAGAAACGCATTCAACTGTAGGCACATCTGGGTCATGAATGCTGATTCCAATTCGGTGACAAGAATTTCAAGATAAGGTTGGGTGACCCTGGTCGGCAATACGAATCACTCAGTAAGATTCAGCAGTTGGGTCAAGTTTCAATTGGTGCATGTAGAAAGGAACAAAAATGTTAATCATTCGCAGGTTAGTGAGCTTACTTGTCGCACTCCCTGCACTGCTTTCACTTCCAGTGGCAGGCAATGCCGAAACTGAACGTGGGTCGGCCGACCTGGTTCGCGCCAGATCCATGGTGTTTGGCGCCGAGAGCGTCAATCAGAAAAGCGGGCGCGTCGATCGCGACAAGGTAATCTTTTCTTGGCTGACCAATGCCACTCTTGCGGTTTCGATCAAGGGCAGAGTAGTGATGCTCGATACCTTTGTGGATCGAGCCGAGATCGTGCCCGGCCGCACGCCTTTCGTTGTCGAGGACCTGGTCAGCCTAAACCCTGAGGCGGTGTTCATCGGCGAGGGTCTGGGCCACCATGCCGACAATGCAGCTTGGTTGGCCGGTAAACTTGGCATTCCGCTGTTCGCGTCGGAAGAAACTTGTAGCGAACTAAGGGCCGACGCCCTACATTACGTATATTCAGGCGTGCTCACCAATCCCAATATTGACTGCCGCAACGTCACTTCTGCCGGTTCACACCCGGGGGTCGAAATCGTGACAATAGACTACCTTGAGCCGTACGTATCGATCACCGCGTTCCGCCATTTTGATGGGGGAGCGTCGTACCCGGAATCTGGTGATCCGGATCCGTTCCCGATCATACCTGTAAAAAATATCGGCGACCCTCGTGACCCCGACATGTACCCTTGGGGAATCCCGCACTCATTCAAGACAAATGGCACGATCGGCGGCCCGATCAGCATCTACTACCACTTCGTGGTCCACGGCGACAAAGAGTTCACCTTCGTCTGGCACGACACGATCGGCGATTTGCACCATGGCTGCTCAATTGATCACCAGCCTCCGACGTGCTGGGATGATCTTTTCCCGAATGAACAGGTAACCAACAACGTCAAGCTTCGCATCGCCGCACTGTCCGCAACCGATGTCGAATTCGGCTCGTTTGTGAACGACGACTACGTCGTAAACGGTATGCGTGATTCCATCGAGTACAGCGCTTTGCTCAAACCCAAGGTGTACGTGCCGATCCATCAGACCAGTATTGCACTCCCGACCTCGTCGCTTTACTGGAAGGTTGCGTACCTGAGGCAGCTCGACCAGATGATCCCAACACTCACGCCGGAGCAGCGCCCCGAACCCCGCTGGATGGTTGACCCGGAAGAATATCTCAAGCCGATGGTCTTCGACCCGAAGGATCACCGCTGGGCAAAGAGAGATAATGATTTTCGCCGGTAGAGGCGGCTACTTCTATCGGTTCAAGTGAGCAAAGAGTCGCTCAACACCTCACGGGGAATGGGTGTTGTTGGCTTGTCGATACGCATACGTCGAATTCATTATCAGCTTTACGGTCACCAATTCGTTATTGCCAAATACCACTTTTGGCTATAATTATGAGTTCACAAATATAGAAGCTGACTTTGAACAAACAACATTTTGAATATTGCTAATGTCGGCTCTAGTTTCATGGACAGACTTACACTGGTTAGAATCAGGAAATGGTGAAACCGGCCATGAATAGGCATTTGATAATGTTTGCTTACCGGCAAGCAGTTTTGCATTAGAAGTTGTCGAGAAGTACCATAACAAGAATTAGATATACCAAAGTTGATCATCAAGTAACTTCAGGCTTAAGTATTTGTTAAAGGCTCATTAAACGACTTCAATCCCGTTTAAGGAATCATAAAAATTTGCCGAGAACTGGGAGTTATCCATCAAAAAATACGCGCTTCCGAAGGAGTAGATGTGCGACACAGAAATAAAACAATATTGAATTTGCAGTAAATACAATTTTAGTGACAGTAGAAAAGTTATCAATGTGTAGTAATACTCAAATAGTTATAAGTATTAATACGGATTGTATAGCTTGAGTTGCATTGTAAAATCTTCTAATGGCTACCACATCAAGTGCTTCTCGGAAGGTTCAGATACTCAACTTGATCGCAAATAATCTTCCATCGTAATTTTCCCCAATCAATTCTTGGGATTGAGATGGCGATCATGCATTTACTGTTGTAAACTTTTCAAAGAAAAAGTGTTGGCTTACTTTCAGGTACCAACTAAACGAACAACCGGTAGCGTAACAGAGTCCCTCAAGGGACGCGAGGTGGTGGTGATTTTAAAATGAACATTAGCAAAATTGCGATCCCTAACGGCATATCATCGAACGTCGTCGCATTCATCTGTTATCCGGTAATATTTGTTATATTTATATTAGATGTGATGACTGGAGATGAAATTTCGCTACATTCACTTTATGTCATTCCCGTTATTTTGCTTACTCTTCATGTTGATCGAAAATTGTTGGTCAACGGATCAATCTTTCTTTCTTGGATTTTACAAACAATAACTTTTTTATCGAATGACATCAGTCTGGAGTCGGTATTGCTGGATTCATTAATTGGGTGTGTGACATTGTTATTGACCTATTTCATTACCAAAACAGCACGAACTTACTATATCAATCAAGCAATAATTAGTGATAATTTAGAGCTCGAGAGAGCCAAACTTGAAGCCACTATTGATTCATCAGAAGTAGGTTTTGTTCTGTGCAACGCTAAGGGTGGCGACATAACTATGAATGCAACAGCATTAAGGCTCCACGAATATGCCTCGATGGAAGAGTTGGGTCGAACGATTGAAGAAAATGAAAATAAGTGGGAACTGCGTTATCTTGACGGTCGAATCATACCCTTCGATGAATGGCCATTGGTACGCGCCATTCATGGAAACTTCGTTCGTGATTTTGAATTCAATTATCATAACCTCAAGACGGATACTTACTGGACATGTGGCCTAACAGTTTCTCCTGTTCGCAATAGTGCGGGTGAGGTAACGTTAATCGTCCAGACATTGATCGATATCACCAAAGCTAAACAGCATGAGGCTGAGCTAAGCCATGTTGCTCACTTTGACGGATTGACGGGAATTCCGAACCGGATTTTGCTTGCGGATCGTATGCAGCAAGCCATTGCACAAACGTCGCGAGATCAGAACATGATGGCGATTTGCTATCTTGATCTCGATGGCTTTAAACCCATCAACGACGATTTGGGGCATGAATCAGGTGACAATGTATTGGTTGAAATTGCCAGGCGCATTGAACAAACGATACGCGGTGGCGATACTGTTGCCCGTCTGGGTGGTGATGAGTTCGTTGTGTTGCTTCTTGGGCTTGAACAGGGCGGGGAGTGCGTTGCTACCCTTGAACGCTTGCTTGGGGCAATAGCCCAACCTATTGGTGTCAAAGACAAGTTTACCGCCGTTAGTGCCAGCATCGGCGTCAGCATCTATCCACAGGACGATGAAGACCCTGACACCCTATTGCGTCATGCTGATCAAGCTATGTATGTTGCCAAACAAAATGGCAAGAACCGCTTCCATATTTACGATCCTCAAATGGATCGACGCGCACGCGATCAGAATGAATTTGTCAAAAGCATACGCCACGCTCTGGAACAGAATCAATTTGAATTGTTCTACCAACCAAAGGTCAACTTGCTAACCAAGAAAATGGTTGGCGCAGAAGCTTTGATTCGCTGGCGACACCCGGAGCGCGGCATAATCCCTCCGGCCGAATTCCTGCGTACCATTGAGAACACAGATCTGGATATAGCTATAGGTGATTGGGTTATTGTCACTGCGCTCACCCAGATAAAACTTTGGCAAGACGCAGGACTACTCATCGAAGTCAGCATCAATATCTCGGGTTACCACTTGGAGTCCAAGAACTTCATTGAAAAGTTAAGTCATAAACTCGGCAAACATCCCGAAATATCAGAAGGCATGCTGCAAATTGAAGTGCTGGAAACAGTTGCGCTCAATGATGTAAACGTAGTTCAAGGAATCATAGAGTCATGCCGCAAGATTGGAGTTGGATTTGCACTGGATGATTTTGGTACCGGCTATTCATCTCTGAGTTACTTGAGCAATCTTCCCGTTGATACACTCAAGATTGATCAATCCTTCGTTCGAGATATGTTGGAAGACAAAGGGGGTATGGCGATTGTTCAGGGTATTATTGCATTGGCGAAAGCATTTAACCGACAAACAGTTGCCGAGGGTGTTGAGACTGATGAACATTATCAAGCACTACTCGACATGGGTTGCGAGATTGGTCAGGGATATTGCATTGCCCGTCCGATGACGGCGGAAAAGTTGCTAGATTGGAACGTGAATTTTCGTTTAGGGAGAAATTGAATTCGGTTATGTCTCAAATATTAAAGGACGTGGTGCGACCTCTTTTTGGTTATTCAGCTTCTGAAATAGCACCTTTCCTGTTAAAATCGCGCCCCTCTTAATCTAGGGGTTGACCTAAGATGGTCGCCGCGCTTGAACCGGTCACTTTCAGCAATCAATGAGTAATCCAACAATACAAGCCGTACGCGGCATGAACGATATTTTGCCGGATGAGGCACAGCTTTGGCTGTGGTTCGAGGATACCGTGCGTGTCTGGCTCGAAGGTTACGGTTATCGCAATATTCGCATGCCTTTGGTTGAGCAGACCGCGCTGTTTAAACGTGCTATTGGTGAGGTGACTGATATCGTCGAAAAAGAGATGTACAGCTTTGCGGATAGCCTCAACGGTGACGAACTGACTTTGCGCCCGGAAGGAACCGCATCCTGCGTGCGGGCCGTATTGCAACACAACTTGTTGTATAACGCACCGCAGCGTTTGTATTACAGCGGCCAAATGTTTCGTCACGAACGTCCGCAAAAGGGGCGCTATCGGCAGTTCCATCAAATCGGTGTTGAATCCTTGGGTTTTTCCGGACCGGATATTGATGCAGAGCAAATAGTAATGTGCGCGCGGCTGTGGAATAAACTGGGTATTCGCGATGTTGCTTTGCAGATTAATACTCTAGGTGATGCTGCTTCACGCTTGCGTCATCGTGACAAATTGATCGAGTATCTTGAGCAACACAAAGAGATACTGGATGCCGATGCGCAGCGTCGCTTATACAGCAATCCGCTGCGCATTCTGGATTCTAAAAATCCAGCAATGCAAGAGGTTATTAGCGCTGCGCCAAAATTGATGGATGAGCTGGATGAAGACGCCATCAAGCATTTTGAGGCAGTACAGGCGATTTTGAAGCTGCATGGAATTGTATTCGAGATTAATCCTCGGTTGGTACGCGGACTGGATTACTATAACCGCACCGTATTCGAGTGGATTACTACACGACTTGGGGCACAAGGCACTATTTGTGCCGGAGGGCGCTATGATGGTCTAATCGAACAGATCGGTGGCAAGCCTGCACCAGCCTGTGGATTCGCCATGGGCGTGGAGCGTCTGCTGGCCTTGTTACAGGAAGACGGCATGCAAAATCCTTCCGTACCATTGGATGTGTATGTGGTGCATCAAGGAGAACAGGCGCAAAATCTGGCTTGGCGCGTGGCGGAAGATTTGCGGGATGCAGGACTTCGCGTTTTGCTGCATTGCGGCGGCGGTAGTTTTAAATCGCAAATGAAAAAAGCCGATGGCAGTGATGCAATATGTGCGCTTGTGATTGGCGATGATGAAGTGGCGGCAAATGCCGTTATGCTTAAGCCTCTGCGTGGAGGGGAACAACAGCGCGTGGAACTGAATGAATTGCAGCAAAAGATTCGTGAACTTAACTTGTCTAAATAGGGTAGAAAAATGTCAACACTTGATTTGCAGGAACAAGAACAGGTAGATGCACTTAAATCGTGGTGGAAGGATAACGGTAAATGGGTTATCGCGGCTGTTGTTATTGCACTACTGGGTTTTTCCGGTGTGCAATTGTGGAAAAACTACAAAGCACAACAGGCCGGAGAAGCTGCAAAACTTTATGCCGAAGTGATGAAACAAACAATGAGCAATGATCCCAAGCGGGTGAATGATGCGGTTGCCGCCCTTGTCGACAAATTCGGCAGCAGTGCTTATGCACCTCGTGCACAATTTGTCGCCGCACAAACCAATCTGCTTGTTAAAGATACAAGCAAAGCCAAGATTCAATTGCAATGGGTCATCGAACATGCGGCTGAAATCAATTTGCAAGATGCAGCACGGTTAAAACTGGCCAGTGTGTTGCTGGACGAAAAAAAATTCGATGAAGCACTTACGCAACTGAATTCTGCTCATCCGGAAGCATTCACCGGGCTGTATGCGGATCTGAAGGGTGACGTATTGGCTGCACAAGGCAAGACGGAAGAAGCAAGGGCCGCCTATAAACAGGCACTCGAAAAAATCGAAGCCAAAAGCATGTATCGCAACTTGGTACAGCTGAAGTTGGATGGCCTCGGGGATGCTAAATGAATTTGGTCCGTTACCTTGCCGTGCTTTTTTTGCTCGTCATTGTGACGGGATGTTCATCCGACTCTGTTTCAATCAATCCGGCTAAATTAGTCAACTTCAAATCCACTGCGCGGTTTGATATTCGCTGGCGCTATCAAGTAGGATCATCGGGACTAACTTGCCTACAACGGGATAGGTCCTTTTGCTGGAAAGCAGAAAAATCCTATAAAGGTACCGATCTTTTGACACCTGCGATAACGGCCGACTCTGTAGTTGCAGCAAATGAAAAGAATGAGATCCTGTGCTTTGAGCTGCTTACTGGAAAGTTCCGGTGGAAGATCGTAAATGGATTTGCAATTTCTGGCGGTGTTGGTTCAGGTGGCGGAGTGGTTGTCGTTGGCGGAGATAAAGGCGATGTTGCCGTTTATGAGGAAGTGACTGGCAAGTTGCGCTGGATAGGCAAAGTTTCGAGTGAAGTGCTCAGTGCGCCTAAAATTTCCGATGGTGTGGTGGTGGTGCGTTCGGAAGATGGTCGTATAACAGGTTTGGATGTAAAAGATGGAAAGCGCCTGTGGTTATATGAGCGCGCGACACCGGCACTTGTTGCGCGGGGAAATTCGGGCTTAACCATTAGAAATGGCATCGTCTATGCAGGTTTTGCTGCCGGGAAACTTTCAGCGATCGGGTTGCATAATGGTGTTACGATTTGGGAATCTTCAGTCTCCCAGCCTCATGGAAATACCGAATTGGAGCGGATAAGCGACATCATCAGTTTGCCAATTTTGGATGATAGCCAAGTCTGTGCCGTGTCCTTTCAGGGAAGACTCGGATGTTATGAAGCAGATCGAGGCGGTTCGTTATGGAGTCGTGATGTGTCCAGCGATAAAGGACTTGCGATATCCAGAAAATATTTATTCTTGTCCGATGTTGGCGACACTGTATTAAGCCTCGATAAATTAAGCGGTAGTTCTTATTGGAAAAATGACCAACTATCCAACCGAAAAATAACCGCACCTCTTCCGTTAGATGATTATTTAATCGTGGCGGACGTTGAAGGTTATCTGCATGCGCTCAATCGTGATGATGGAAGCTTTGTGGCACGTGTGCGAACAGATGGCAGTGCAATTCGCTCGGCGCCTGTTGCTGCTGGCGAAGGCCTTGTGGTGCAAACTGGCAATGGCAGTTTGTATTACATGACGATTCATTAGAACAATCTAAATTATGCTACCCACACTGGTTTTAGTTGGCCGCCCCAATGTGGGAAAGTCTACCCTGTTCAACCGCCTCACACGCAGTCGAGATGCACTGGTGGCTGACCTGCCAGGTCTGACACGTGATCGGCATTACGGACGTGGCCGAGTCGGAGAGCGCCCATATCTGGTAGTCGATACTGGTGGTCTGGAGCCAGTTGCTAAAACAGGCATCATGCATGAGATGGCGAAGCAGACGCGCCAGGCAATTGATGAGGCAGACATAGTGTTGTTCCTGGTAGACGGCAGAGATGGGCTCACCCCGCAAGACCGGATCATTGCCACTGAATTGCGTAAAACAGGACGACCTTTGTTGTTGCTGGTGAACAAAACAGAAGGGATGCAACGTGCGCGTGTTACGAGTGATTTCTTTGAACTAGGCATAGGCGAACCACTTCCCATTTCGTCCGCACATGGTGACAACGTCACTGAAATGATCGAGTTGGCACTGGACGAGTTACCTGCTCGTGAAGAAGAACCCGAAGAAAAATCCGATCATCCCAAACTTGCCATCGTCGGGCGACCCAATGTAGGGAAGTCAACTTTGGTAAACGCGATACTGGGAGAAGAGCGCGTGATTGCTTTTGACCAACCCGGTACAACACGCGACAGTATTTATATTGATTTCGAGCGCAGTGGCAAGCCCTACACTATTATTGACACAGCGGGCGTGCGCCGCCGTGGCAAGATCGACGAGGCCATTGAAAAATTTTCCGTGGTAAAGACACTGCAAGCCATTGAAGACGCCAACGTAGTTGTGTTGGTAGTGGATGCCAGTGACTCGATCACTGAACAGGATGCGCATTTAGCCGACTTCGTTTTGCAAGCCGGGCGCGCTTTAGTGCTGGCAGTTAATAAATGGGATGGACTGGATGAATACAAGCGCGATACCGCGAAGCGCGACATCGATCGTAAGCTTCATTTTTTAAGTTTCGCCAAACATCATTTCATCTCGGCTTTGAATGGTAGTGGTGTGGATGCTGTGCTGAAATCAGTCAACGAAGCCTATGCTGCAGCAATGGCTAAACTTGCCACACCACAACTCACACGCGTCTTGCTGGCGGCAGTTGAAAAACAGCAGCCACCGCGTGGCAGTATTTTTCGACCCAAGATGCGTTACGCCCATCAGGGTGGAAGCAATCCGCCGCTTATCATTGTCCACGGCAGCGCTTTAGATAAAGTGCCGGAGAGTTATAGACGATACCTGGAAAAATGTTTTTGCGATGCTTTCAAGTTGCAGGGCACACCGCTTCGCATCGAATTCAAGGCTGGCAAAAATCCATTTGCTGACAAAAAACCACGCGCGCTTACCGAGAGTGAACAACGCGCCGCACATCGTGCACGAATACGTGGACGCAGACTTTACGGATAGCTTCGGATTCGTTTTTGCAGGTTTATTATTTTCTTAAAAACCTACTAGCGTAAATTCAATCACCACTTCATTTTGTACAGCAAGGAATCCGCCTAAAACCGAGTAAGGCTTTACGCCAAAATCAGACTGGCGCAATACAAATGAACCAGTGGCGGTTAAGCGATTAGGCAACACTTCGACGTTCAGCGGTAAGGTCATGGTCTGTTGTTGTCCATGAAGTTCTACTTGAATTTCTACCGCTAGCTTGGGTATTTCACCTGCAACGTGCAAAGAATGAATGCGCACGAATGGAAATCGATCAGCCTGAAAATTGTCTTCGCCCAACATATGTTCGCGTGTGCGTTTGATTTCATCATTGCCAAGCTGAGAGGTAAATGCTTCACCCAATTTTGAATTATCAGGGATATTTTCAAATTCCAATTGGTCCAGACGAAACGCCAAGTCAAAGCGTGCCTTAGATAAACCTCTATCGGGCAGATATGCAAAACCGGTGAATACGGGCGATGATAAAATATGGTTATGTCCCAACGACGGTGCAGCCCCACCTCGAAATACATAAATATTGATGGCCGATATTTTTGGATCGAGAACGTAAACCTTGCCATCCTCTTTCCCAAGATTCGAGTATGAATCCTGAAAGTTCAACTGAGAGTTTGGCTTCTCTTCGGCAATCTGGCTTGAGTTGGGAAATGCAGAACTGCATGTGCAACCTATAATAAATGCCGAAAGACCGGCGCATAGCAATACATTAGTGAGTTTTTGAATGATCATGAGATGATTCCGACAATCCAATTCACTACTATTTTGCTTTGGATCAATTGATTATTTTGGAGGTGAGGCCCAGAGTCGAACTGAGCTGGGTGGATTTGCTAACCTATGCTGATTTACCAAGTTTTATTAAAAATGCTTATACGATGCTTATACGAACGAAATAATACCATGAAATTCACAAAAACCAGATTAGAGGTATTGCAGATATTCCCGAGTCGGACAAAAGCTCTTATAAAATCATTCTATTGAGAATGATGCAGTGCTGAAGAATTACACGGATACATCTAACTTGCTTTATTTAAGACCAGAGGCTGAACAAATAGCATCATGGGTCATAGAGCAGGGCAGAATAGCTGAGGCAATTGAAGCATCTGAAAACGTAATTGAAATGCATAAAGCGGCATAGATAAACATTGTCGCCCGTAAAGCGACGCTATCCACTATATGATGATTAAAACATTTAGACATAAAGGGCTTAAAGCCTTCTATGATTCAGGCAGCAAGGCAGGTATTCAACTGCATCATACATTAAAATTAGAGCGTCAATTAATACGCCTGAATGTTGCAAAAGACGCGAGCTACATGAATATGCCTGGTTGGGATTTGCACCCGCTGACAAAGGATTTAATTGATCACTATTCGGTGAGGGTAAACCGGTGCCTTGACGTGATGGCACGGGCCGAACCAATGGACAAACTCCTGCTGGTCGAGGCTCTCCAGCGGAACGGGGCGGTTGTCGCGGTCACCGGTGACGGGACGAACGACGCCCCGGCCCTCAAGCACGCGGACGTGGGCCTCGCCATGGGCATTGCCGGGACGGCGGTTGCCCGGGAGGCAAGCGACATCATCCTGCTCGACGACTCCTTTGCCTCGATCACGAGCGCCGTCCTGTGGGGAAGATCGCTCTACGAGAACATCCAGCGGTTCATCCTCTTCCAGCTCACGATCAACTTCTGTGCCTGCATCCTTGTCTTCATCACGCCCCTGCTCGGGCTTCGCGAACCATTCACCATCATCCAGATCCTCTGGATCAATATCATCATGGACACG
>CAIRAO010000216.1 GCA_903876625.1 uncultured Gallionellaceae bacterium
CAACAGCAAAACCATTAATACAACCAGACTCAGGAGAAACTCTTTATGAAAAAATAAGCATCAGTAATTGGTTTGCTAGGTTTGGCACTAGCAACCTCAGTTTTCGCAAACGAAGAAAAAGCGCGGGAAAGTATTCCCCATCTGGATCACGCTTTCGTCATCGTGATGGAAAACCACCCTCTCAGCCAGATCATCGGCAACACCGCAGCGCCCTTCATTAACAGCTACGCGAAGAGCGCCAACCTTGCAGCAAACTACTTCGGCATCGGCCATCCCAGCCTGACCAACTATCTGGAAATCGTCGGCGCTTCCAATTTCGGCGTAGTCAACGACAACTCACCTGACTGGCATAACACTGCTTGCCAAGGGGACAAAACACTGAACACACTTATCACGCCGCAGCTCGAAGGTGCACCTAATACCTGCCCGATCAGTGGGAGCGGCTATGACGCAGCGACCCCCAATGTAGACTCGACCAATGAGGGCTCGGCCAGCGTACCAGTTAATAACTGTTATGTCTTTCCATGCGACCCGAACACAAACTTCATCGATCCAGCCTTTACCGTCGGCAAGACCATCGCTGACCAGCTGGTCGAAGCAGACCTTAGCTGGAAAAGCTATCAGGAGAATCTGCCGGCATCGGGTGCCGACCTTGCCAACTGGAGCGATGGTCTGCTGACTGATCACAATTTCGACATCGGCGCACCAGTCGCGGGCATCCCTCACCTTTACGCAGTAAAGCATAACCCCTTCGCCTACTTCGCCAACGTACAGGCCGGCACCGACCCAAACAACAGTTTGAAAAACATCGTCGGATTCGACCAGTTGTATGCCGATCTTGCTAGCGGCCATGTGCCGAACTACTCGCTGATTGCCCTTAATCAGTGTCACGACCAGCATGAGCGTGGTGCAAGTGAAGTCGGTACGGGTTGCCAGTATGACCCAAACCCAGTGAGCAACGCTCTGAATCCGGCCGGTATCGCCCAAGGTGACGCTGCTGTGCAGGCACTTGTTGGCGCCATCAAGGCTTCGCCAGTCTGGAAGTCAGGCCACAGCGCAATCATCGTGGTGTGGGACGAAAACGACTACACCAGCAAACCCAACCAAGTTGTGACGATTGTCGACACCAACTACGGCCCACACGGCGTCAGCAGCAATGTCAGGTACAACCACTTCTCGTTGGTCAAAACTCTGGAAGCCGGCTTCGGTCTGGATTACCTGAACCACGCCGCCGACAAGGACGTGAAGCTGATGTCAGACCTGTTCGGAAGCAAGCACGAATAAAAGCAAATTCTTAATCTTGCAGTTTAGTGTTTGTGCAGAAATGCGCACATCCAATGGTGTGCGCATTTTTATTTGTTTGTCACTTGCACCCATTGCCGGCAAAACACTTTGGCATCGTCTACCCATTCATAAAAATCTTCAGTAAATCCTTCAACATTGACAAGAAATTCCTGCTCGCCATTTGCGAGAGGATTGGGTTGCCTAGCTCTGCGAGACATTCGAGCCAACACATCAGAAATACCTTCAACCAGAGCATAACTATTCAACCAATCTTCTTTTGTCATCATGTTTAACGCCAGATGCGAAGAAACGGGAAGGTCATTCAGACGATCATTAATCAATCGGTAAACATGTTTACAATATTCATCCAAGGGCCGAAGCTGAATGGAAGACCAGTTGCTTGCCAATACATGATCATAGAACATATCAACCAGCACACCGGCATAACGCCTGCGCTCCAACGAGACTCTTGAACGGCTGCGCTGAAAAGCAGGATGAGATTCGGCGAAATTATCAATCGCCCGATGCAAGGCAACGCCTCTTGCCAGATCAGCGGGCAAGACTCCTGGCAGCGTACCTTTGATCCAGTCACCTACCACACCCCCAACAATCAGGGCTGGTTCATCACCTGCCAGCAGTGCATGCGCAAGAAAGTTCAATCTATGCTCCGAGAGTTGCTGTGAATGTTATGAATTCACTGCTGTACTAACATAGTAGAGTATATTTACATATCATTCGGGCTATCGCCATATTGTTCCAATAATGAAATATAGAATATCACCCAAAGTGATTTATCTATAAGTATGGAACGGCTAATATCGAGTTATCCAAAAATATAACGCTCGTTAAATTATGAAAGGAAAAAATCATGTTAACAGTTCGCAAAAGTAATGATCGCGGATTTGCCAATCATGGATGGCTGAAGTCGTTCCATAGTTTTTCCTTTGCTGACTATCATGACCCCGCACACATGGGTTTTGGTCCATTGCGAGTTATTAATGAGGATCGCGTTGCACCGGGACAGGGTTTTGGAACTCATGGTCATCGGGATATGGAAATAATTTCCTATGTGCTTGCTGGTGCACTGGAGCATAAGGACAGCATGGGAAACGGTTCTGTCTTAAATTATGGCAATGTACAGCGCATGAGTGCAGGCACAGGGGTTCGGCATAGTGAATTCAATCATTCAGCAGAAAAAGAAGTCCATTTCTTGCAGATATGGATTGAACCTAATGCAATTGGAATACCACCCGGTTATGAAGAAAAAATATTCAGTCAAGAATCTAAATTCGGACAATTGCGACTGATAGCCTCTTCAGATGGACGAGATGGATCAGTACTGATTCATCAGGATGCGAAAGTATACGCAACCATAATTCAGGGCGGCGACAATATCGAATATAAGATTGCTACTAGTCGAACGATTTACATCCATATTGCATCCGGTCATCTCGTTGTAAACGGTATGGAACTATCTGCTGGTGATGCGCTTAAAATGACCAATGAAAACTTAGTTACAATGGGTCAAACAAACAATGCCGAATTATTACTTTTCGATCTGCCATATTGATCCTGTTTACGCATCCATCAAATTGCGGTCAATAGCTAATCAGAATAAATGTAGGATTTATTCCTAAGGAAGCAATGTCGTAGTAATACTTCTTCCTGAGCCGAGATCCAGACGCAACGGATTTTCCACGATTCCAAATTTTTTTGCTTCTATTGCCAAATCGAAGAATTGCTTCAATATTTTTTTCTTTTCTTCATTTTGAGTTGGGTGGCATTCAAATTCATCAACCGTTTGCTGCATGCAGTTTAAACTTTCTGATATCAGTGGTCGCAATTGAATTGTAAGATTAGTCAAACCAATTCTGCTCGCTTCCTTGAGTAACTCGAAATGCTGCGCCAGTTGTACTTGTTTCATTGCAATCATATATTGGTTTTGCTGAAAAGAAGGCGATGTTGTCTCTTGTATAGGTTTCGACGATATTGGATTAGCTCTTGTTAAACCAATCGAATCTGGCATTCCGATGGCTGTAACTGAAGGAGTATTTTGCTTAGCCTTGGTTTTTGAATTGCCTTGTAAATTTGATTTACTATTTGCAGAGGTTCCATGATCAAGATTGGAAAGATGTTGCAGTGTTACCTGCAAAATTCCTTGTTCATCCTGCTCACGAAATTGTTTGTGCTGCTGCATCCATATCACCAAAGTAATATGGACTAAAAGACTTAGAAAGATGGCGTATAAAAAGCGCAGATGCGGATTCATTTGTGTCATTCTATTTCGAATTTTGAAATTGTATGTTCCACAAAAAAAAGCGCATCCACACGACGCGCTTTTTTTTTAATTGAAACGAACTACTGAACAACTCCATCTATAACCTTGGGTGTAGATGAGGCTGGAGTTGCTTTGTTACCGAGCCAGAAGGCATCTGTCGGATTGCTCATATTGTGTAAACCACTTGCGCTTGGAAGTGGCTGTGTTGCCAATGTCATACCACTGCATGCTGGAGTAGCATTACCTGGACCAAGATTTTTGAGTCGTATTTCCGCATTAAGGGCTTTAACAATTAATGGTGTAGAACCCAAAGTCATTGTCCCAGCGTCAGGTATCGAGAATTCAGGGACATAGCGAACATTCGGTGTTGAGCAAGTAACCACAGTATTGTCCACCGGATTTACGCAGTGCCCTGGGATGCCTTGCAAATTACCAAATCCGTTGAACTGTAACATGATAGTTTTTCCAGCCCATGTTCCATAAGTCGTTCCTGTCGGAATCGTATATGAGACATTCTGGGGCGGATCAAAGGCGATCACAGCGCTGGTAGCGGCATTGGTTAACCACAAAGACTGGCTCCACTGATTGGTGCCTGTTTGCCAAGTGTAGTAGGCTGCCGGGTCACTCGGTTGGCATAGCCCCGTAAAAGGACTACCTCCAGGACAAGCTGTGAAAGCCGTATCATACAAATTACCACTCTGAACCCCGAACGAATACATTGTATTATTAGTAAAGTAAGTCGCGTTTGTTATCGTCATAGGAGTGGTGCCAATCATTAGCCCATTCGAACCAAACGTGTATGAAACATTAACATTGGTTGGAGCATTGAACCACTGATTAGCCGTAGTGGCATTAAATGGTGACGTCGCTGCAGCTCCAGTATTCGCCGCAGCAATTGATGCCACATCGGGGCAATTGCTGAGGCAGAACAGAGTCGTCGGAGCAGATGCTGAACCCGGAATCACCAAGGATTGAGTGAAGTAACTGACCGAGTCGCCAGCAATGTGAGCTCGTCCAGCGGATGGTATATTAATACTGCCGCCAAATGAATTGGACCAACCGGAGATAGCTGCCGTGTTGAAATTTGAACCAACAACCGGCACATCAGTAAATGTTGTAGTGTTACAACCAGTATTTGAGCAGCTCTGCACTCCGTTTACAGTGAATTTACCTGCGTTAGCCCCATTTGAATTCCACTGCATCTGCCAATTTTGGAAACTACCACCAGTGCCTATAGCTGTTAAAACGGCATTGGGAGCCGTTGTTTGATTTGTCATATCTCCGAAAAACGTAAAGGGTATACCATCCATTGCACCAAGCGTCGTTGTATTTTTAGTCCACTTTGTCAGTTTGCCGCCCACTTTGGATAAGTTATAAGTCGTCGTGTTGTTAGGACGCTGATCTGTAACAGTTAGACCACTGATAGGGCTGGCATCTGCAATGCTAGTGACATCGAGACCCTGGAAATTAATCCCGTAGTAACTTGCATAGCCGTAATACTTGTTTGCTCCCTGAGTGGCCAGAACTTGAAAACTTGGATTGGTCATGTCCACACGGGTGCCATCATTCGCATTGTAAGTTCCGTATTGCCAAACTGATTTGTCGGCATTCGCCAATGCACGGTCGAAACACTGATCGTTTGTGAGATCGCTTCGCCGAAAGTTATTTGAGTTGAAATAAAAATTATAGTCTGCGGGGATCATAGTGCCATTATTGTTAGCCATAACATGCATGCTACCGCTACCCGTAGTAGTGCTTCCGGCAGACATGCTCAACTGAGTTAACCTTCCACTACTAGTTTCAGTTTCATAATATTGCAGGGTAGATGATGATGAATCGATATACCCATTCATATTTGCAGTAGCTGTAGTACCAGCAGGAAACCCGATATAGTCCATGCGAAATACGCCATAGGGGGGAACATCCGATGGTGACGAAGTGGCTGTCACCTTAATATAAATATCCTGCGCAACCCCTTGTTCAGTCATCGACATCCAAATATTGGAGATCATCGGAGTTGTGCTGCTAGCACGAGTTGCGTCAACTAAAGCGGTCATGAAGTTTGTTGAAGCACTCGCACCGGATGATGTGCTTGTAGATCCTCCACCACCGCCCTGAGCTTTGCACTTATTCATGTCAACGAGGGCAATATAAGAGCCTTTGTTCAGCATACCACTCCCACTTACATTCATCGCATTCATGATACAAAGAATCATATTCACGTTGCCTATTCCCTGCGAAGTTGCATCTTGAACATAGGCATTCTGTGGATCAGTTACATAAGGGGAGGTAGCTGGAGGTGCGGCCCAAGTGGTAACACAGAGCAATAGTGTAAAAAAGAACGCAGTAATTTGGTGTAATTGAGTATTTTTCATGGCGTCCCCCTATTTAGCAGTGACTACTGAAACAGCACCTGGTGTGGCTACAGCAGTTACTGTCGTGCCAGTTACTGGGGTTGCGGCTGAAGCTGATGAAGATTTACTGCATCCTGAAATTGCACTGGCAAACGCAGCAATCATTAACAATATGATTAACTTTTTCATGATTTCTTCCTTATGATTAGTTAAGCGAGTGAAATAAAACATGATTCGATCGTGTAATAGCTGCTTACTGAGCGACTAGTGAAAGATATTTCTGCGATTCCTAACAGTTTGCAAAACTATATTAATTTTCATTGGTGACCCAGCGTTGACCGGTGAGTCGATTGTAACAAATTGAAGGAACAAAGATATTTCATGGTTAAGTCTGGTCTCGATTTGAATTTGGCAAGTAGCATTCGGGGTATTTCCAACCCGATTGAGAGGACTGCCAA
>CAIRAO010000217.1 GCA_903876625.1 uncultured Gallionellaceae bacterium
ATCAATGCGGCCACGCACGAAGCAGGCACCGCGTTGTCCCTCATTCAACTTACAGTCGCGCGGACACAGATCACACTGAATACGTCCGTCATTCAGCTTGTGCCAATATTTGGCAGGATAGCGTTCAGCAATACTAATGGGCTCGTCCATGCGAGTTCTATTTTTCGTGCCATTTGGTCACGCTGTAGCGTGACAGGTTCACACCTTCCGCCCAGAAATTATCCTGCAATCCTGCTTTGCGTTTAAGTTGCGCCATAAATTGTTTTGCTTGGGGAATTTGTTTCCACACCTGCGGCAAAAATGTGCTGCGATGATGACCATATTCAAACACGACGCCATCCAAGCCGGGGCGCAGTTGAGCCAGCGCATCGGCCTCGTTAATAAACGCTATCTTTTGTGTTGGTGAGAGCAACGAAATTTCGATATCGGTGATGTTGAGTTCTTGTGCGCTTAAAGGTGCGAACCGCGGGTCACGCAAGGCAGCAGCCACGGCATTGTGTTTTACATCCTCACGCAACGAGCGGTAAGCTTGCAGTGTACCAATGCAGCCGCGTAATTCGCCATATTGGGTGAGTGTGACAAAACAAGCCCCCCACTCTGACAGCCACGGTGCAGTTTCTTCTGCTGTCAAAGGCACGTTCAAGGCCTGAGCAATCGCCGCGCGTGCAAGCGGCAGCAACACGTTACCTTGTTCATTGGACATGTTGAGCCTCTTCATCCGTGAATGCGAAAGCAGCGTATCCCACCACTTTGTCTTTCGTTCCTGCCGTGTCGCCCGAGTTACGCAAATCAAGCAAGTGGGGTTTCAGATGATGTTGGTGTGCAGCGATGATGAGTCCATTAATTGGCGTACCGCCGCATGCCTGTTCGTGATCGATGGGCTGATGTAATTGGAGAATTTCATCGACAGTGTGTCTGTCAACGCGCTGCGCATTGGTGTAGGTCAGGAAGTGGGAAAGGTCGGAACTGATCACGATTAGCGTTTCATCATTGCCCCACAGGATTTCTAATACTTCGGCAACTTCTTCCGGAGTTGCCATGCCAACGGCCAAAGGCAGCAAGGTGAAGTCGCTGAGGACGCTTTGCAGAAAAGGTAATTGTACTTCCAGCGAATGTTCTTGTGCATGTGCATGCGTATTGACAGTGACTTGAGGCAGATGGGCAATCGATTGAGCCGCTGCCATATCCAAATTGATTCGTCCCAGTGGTGTATCGAAGGCATCTACTCCGGGTAAAGCCAAGCCCCGTACCGCCACACGATGAGTCGGGCCGAGCAACACCACGTGACGGATATGCGCAGCAATGAGGAAGAGCGTGGCGTACGCTGAGGCTGCAATGACACCGGAATAGATGTAACCTGCATGCGGCACAATAACGGCCTTGGGGGTAAAGCTGTGCGTGCGTGCCTCGGAGAGCATTTTTTGTACGTCGTGAGAGAGCCGGGCAGGATCAGCGGGGTAAAATAGACCGGCAACAGCAGCGGGACGAATAGTAGGCATAACACCTTATTATCATGTGATTCTGGTTTGATTGGATCTCCAACCAGGTATTAAGAATTGCGGACCGATGGCCGCAATCAATTTGCACAATATAATAGGTACTGTAAAAATACACAACGCCGGGTTTATTTATTTTGCGCAGTACGAGCATCACGATTGCTTTTTGACCAGTGATCCGCAATCAAATTCTTCCCGTCGAGTGTGCAGCTCGCAACAAATACTCCTGTGAAAATTAGCAAAAGCAAAAAAATAATTTTTTGATTTTCTGATCCCGGGTAAGTTAACTAATTATCCGCAAACGCTAGTGCACTTTCATGATTTGTTCGACCAGTATCAAGCTGGAAGAATTATGCTCCTGAAGTTTGGTGATGTTGTCCACCAGCACTTGTTCAAGGTGTTTTGGTATGGAGATGTCGGAGAATGTCAACACTTCCTGATCATATCCAGTTCTCGCACGAGTATGTCCGAAAAATTGATTCAATCGTTCTAAATATCTTCCAATTCCTGAAGGGACTCAGTTTAACTAGATTCATTATAGCTCCCCAATTTGAGCTGCAACAAAACAAAGGAACTTATTACGCTGCTATCAACTGTTCTATCTGCTCCTTACTCAAATAACACCACTCACCTAACTCCAGTGCCAATGTATCAAGTTTGAGTTGCCCTATCTGCGAACGGTTGAGTGCGACACAATGGTTGCCTGCCGCCGCCAGCATGCGTTTTACTTGATGATATTTACCTTGTTCCAGAACGATCTCAAGTTGATGTTCGGAGAGTTTGTTGCAAACAAGGGCGGCAAGTGGTGCGGTTTCGTCGTTCAGCTTTACACCGCGCAAAAGTTTTGCCAGCAACTCAGACGTCACGGGTTCGTGCGCTGTGGCGACATACACTTTGGGAATGTGCCTTTTAGGAGACGATTGTGCATGGATAAAAGCACCGTCATCGGACATCAGTAGAAGTCCTGTTGTGTCGTGATCCAGGCGGCCAACAGGCTGAACATCGCGATGCGTAAATTGTTCCGGTAACAGACTGAGCACGCCGGGGTGATGGCTGGGCTTGCGCGAACATTCGTAATCAGCAGGTTTGTTAAGCGCGATATATAAGTGTTCGCGATACAGCCAATTTTCATCATAAACACTAAAGATAAAATTGGTTGTTTCGAATGTAGCCAGGTAATCGAGAATGGTTTCACCCGAGACGCTCACGTCACCCGATTCGATCAGTTCACGACACCATTTGCGTGCGCCGAAACCCTGCGATTGCAGAATGCGGTCCAAGGATAATTTGCTCATGGGTGAAATGTAGCAGATGAAGCTCAAGCTTTGTAGTCGCTTCTGCTAGACTAAGACAAAATATTTGAAGATTTTTCTATGGTACTTGATTGGAAAGAAGGTCAGCCTTTTTCATCCCGTTTTGATGACGTGTATTTTTCCAGAGATTGCGGTTTGGAAGAAACACGCCATGTATTTTTACAAGGTAATCGTTTGGAGGAGCGCTTTGCATCATTAACTTCGGGTGAAAGTTTCTGTATCGGCGAAACAGGTTTTGGTACAGGACTGAATTTTTTGTGTGCCTGGAAATTATTTGAGCAAATTGCGCCAGTGGGCGCGAGCCTTGATCTTTTCAGTGTCGAAAAATTTCCTTTGAGTGACGATGATCTTCGTGCGACCTTGATTCTATGGCCGGATTTGGCTGCTCAAGCTGAACAGTTGTTGGCTTGCTGGCATAGGCGTGTGCCGGGCTGGAATCGCTGGAACTTTTCGGGTGGTCGCATTCGTCTAACACTAGTTATTTGCGATGTGGCAGAAGCACTTCCACAATTGCCAGCAGAGTATGTTGATGCTTGGTTTCTGGATGGTTTCTCACCTGCTAAAAATCCCGAGATGTGGAGTGAAGCGGTGTTGATGGATATTGCACGTGCTTCAAGAAGGAATGCGACTTTGGCTACCTATACCAGCGCAGGTTGGGTGCGGAGAGGGCTGCAGCAGGTCGGGTTTGAAGTCGAGAGAATATCTGGATTCGGGAATAAGAGAGAAATGGTAAGAGGGATGTTGGTGTGTGAAGTTTTTACCCCCTCCCTCAGTCCCTCCCCCGAAGTCCGAAAAGCTTTTGGCCGGGCACCCGGAAGAGGGAAGTTAAACTCAGAATCAATTTCGGAGTTGGATTTCAACTCCCTCTCCCTGCGGGGGAGGGTTGGGGAGGGGGTAAGCCTCCCTCAATCTCCTAATCCCAACAAAACACCCCGCACTGCCCTCATCATCGGTGCCGGCATCGCAGGTTGTGCAGCAGCTTACGCTCTTGCCCAACGTGGCATTGCAGTCAGCATAATTGATAAAGCAACTCAACTCGCCAGCGCAGCCTCAGGTAATCCCCGCGGCATCCTGCATGCGCGCTTCGGTGCAAGCGAGATTCCACAGCACCGTTTTGTTCTCGCCGCCTATGGTCATGCTTTGGGATTGCTCGATAAATTACTACCAACGGATGGAAAAGTTCGTGCCGAATGTGGTTTATTGCAATTAGCCAGTAACGAGGTAGAAAATAAACGCATCGCTAAAATGGCAGAGCAAATTTGGCCTGAACATTTGCTGCAGTTTGTAGATGGTGTAAAAGCGACTCAACTGGCCGGAATTGAAATGAAATACGGTGGATTATGGTTTCCCGCCGGGGGATGGATCGTGCCGCCAATGCTATGCGCGAATTTGGTGAACGATAAGAACATTACTCAGTGCTTGGGGCATGCGGTCGAAGCTTTGGACAAGACCGCGGAAGGTTGGCGTGTGAGCGGTCACGATTTGAATGGAATTTCATGGGAAATAGAAGCTGATGTCGTACTCGTGTGCTGCGCACATTCAGCCAGAAAGTTGGCGCAGTTCGCTCACTTTCCACTTACGCCGGTTCGCGGTCAAATTACTGAAGTTCCTCAAAGCCAATCCAGCAAGGCATTGCAGTGTGTTGTGTGTGGTGAGGGTTACTGTGCTCCGGCAGTTGAGGGCGTGCACATCATCGGTGCTACACATGCCTTTGAAGATGAATCGACCGAAGTTCGCGCATCTGAGCATGCGGAAAATCTGGCGAGTCTCGCAGAATATGCACCGGGACTGAATCAGGCATGGGGTGAAACTGAAGCAGAAAATTTGACTGGTCGCGCAGCAATTCGTTGTTCTGCTCCCGGCTCGATGCCTCTGGTCGGAGAAGTTGAAGAAGGTTTGTATTGCAGCCTTGCGCATGGCACGCGCGGACTGCTGACCGCCGGACTATCGGGTGAGATATTAGCTGCGCAAATATGCGGACAATTACTACCGTTGCCATTGTCGATTATTAATGCGCTTGCTCCATTAGAAAGAGTGCGCAGCAAAGGTTGAAATTCACCTCTAAAA
>CAIRAO010000218.1 GCA_903876625.1 uncultured Gallionellaceae bacterium
GCCACGCGATGATTCCACTTGGTTCGTGCACGATGAAGTTGAACGCGACTGCCGAAATGCTACCGGCGACTTGGCAAAGAAGTAATTCTCTCGACGGGCATGGCTGATCTAGGCGAAATTGAAGATGCATTGGATGTCTTGATGCAGTCCGGGGTACCTAAAGAGAAAATCACCGTGCTTCATGCCACAACCGAGTACCCTTGTCCCATAAATGAGGTTAACCTTCGTGCCATGCAGACAATTCGTGCTGCATTTGGGGTCAAGGTTGGATATTCCGACCATACTCAAGGCATTGAGGTTCCGATAGCTGCGGTTGCGATGGGGGCTTGTATCATCGAAAAACACTTCACGCTTGATCGCGCCATGGAAGGACCGGATCATAAAGCCAGCCTGGAACCGAATGAACTTAAAGCAATGACGCTAGCCATTCGTCATATAGACCAAGCGATGGGCGATGGTATCAAACGACCTACTCCAAGTGAAGTCAGGAATAAACCCATTGCCCGAAAATCACTGGTGGCTAGTCGGGCGATCAACGATGGAGAGGTGTTCAGTACCGAGAACATCACCGCCAAACGCCCCGGTAATGGCATCTCCCCAATGCGTTGGGATGAGGTTATAAGCAGTATTGCGCCGCGCAACTTTGCGGCAGATGAGTTGATTGAGTTGACGACGCCAAAGTCCACCCTGCATATGCCACCTGGATATTTAACAAAATGAATCCAACAAGAATCGATATTATCGACTATGGCATGGGCAATCTACAGTCTGTGCGCAATGCGCTTGAACGTATCGGTTGCGAGGTGCAGATATCTAGCGATCCGGCTTCACTAGCCGATGCCGATGCGTTGATATTACCTGGTGTGGGTGCATTCGGTGAGGCGATGAACAATCTGCAGCAGCGTAAGCTGATCGAGCCATTGCAGCGTGCCGTGCTCGACGATGGAAAGCCTCTGCTTGGTATTTGTCTGGGCATGCAGTTACTGGCCGATAGCTCCGATGAGCGGGGCAATTACCAAGGGCTCTCTCTGATTCCTGGGCAAATCAGGGAAATCCCGGTTTCGGGTGGTCTCCGTCTCCCGCATGTCGGCTGGAACGGCGTGTCGGTTCGCAAGCACGATCCGCTGTTCCGGGACATTCGCGATGGGGGCGACTTCTACTTCGTGCACTCCTATCGCCTCGAGTGTGATCCCGCTTACATCGCCGGTGTCACGGACTATGGAACGGACATTGTCGCCGCCGTCCAGAAGGAACGGATATTCGGTGTTCAGTTCCACCCGGAAAGAAGCCAGCATAAGGGTCTTCGCTTATTACGCAATTTTGTGGATTTTGTAGAATCAATCTCCAGGAACAGGTGACGATATGCTAAAAAAAAGGTTGGTTGCCTGCCTTCTGATCCGAGATGGATTGATTGTCCAGAGCATCGGTTTTAAACGCTATCTGCCGATCGGGCAGCCCCGTTTCCCGATCGAGTTTGTGGCTAAGTGGGATGTCGACGAGATCGTCTTGTTGGATATGAGTGCCACGTCGAAAAACAGGGTGCTGGACACTGAAGTGCTTGAACTTCTTTCGCGTTCCTGTTTTGTTCCACTTGCGGTGGGGGGCGGCATTAAATCGGTTGATGACGTGAGGCGCATTGTTCGTGCCGGTGCCGACAAGGTGACTGTTAATGCACATGCAGTTGCCCGCCCCGGGTTGATTTCAGAAATTGCCGATGTCTTTGGCAGCCAGTGTGTCGTGGTCTCCATTGATTGTCGTTTGGAGAAAGATGGTCGTTATCAGGTTTATACTCACTCGGGAACAAGACCGACCGGACTCACGCCGGAAGCTTGGGCGCAGCGGGTAGAAGAGTTGGGGGCCGGTGAGATATTCCTGAATTCTATAGACCGTGATGGCTCGAAGCAGGGATACGACATCGAACTGATTCGCCGCGTCTGCGATTCAGTATCGATCCCGGTGATTGCTTGTGGCGGGGTCGGTAGCTATACGCATTTCGCAACTGGAATTATCGAAGGTAGGGCTTCAGCGGTAGCGGCAGCTAACATCTTCCACTACATTGAGCACAGTACCATCGTCGCCAAGGCACATCTGCTCCGATCCGGGGTCGATGTTCGCCTCGACAGCGATGCCAATTACGAAGGGCGCGAGTTCGACGAGAGTGGTCGTCTAATTATGCTCTCTGGAGACAGACTTTCCAACATTGAGTTCAAGCGTGGGAAAAAGGATTTTCTATGATTTACTGTAAACGGTGCCTGTATCCGGCCAATCATCCCTACGGCACAGTTTTTGACGACAATGGCGTCTGTATGGGATGTCGGATTCACGAAGAAAAGGATATGCTAGACTGGCGCGCGCGCTTGCTTACGCTGGAACGCATCGTACAATCCAACGCGCAACGAATGGGGCGCAAAGGGTTCGACTGCATCGTTCCAGTCACAGGCGGGGGGGATAGTTACTTCATTGTCCATACAGTCAAAAACGTTCTGGGCATGAACCCGCTGCTGGTTAATTACAACGCCCATTACAACACCAAGGCTGGGATCAGGAATCTGGCTAACCTGGCTACTGTCTTCGATTGCGATGTCGTAACGTCAACGCTCGCTCCAGAACTGCTTAAGCGGATCACACGTCATACGCTCCAACAATATGGCAGTATGTACTGGCAGGCGCTCGCCGGGTATCTGACCTTTCCGGTACAGGTGGCCGTCCGTTACCGTATACCACTCATCATCTGGGGCGTCCATCCGTGGTCGGAACAGACAGGTATGTTCTCTCATCTCGATGAAGTGGAAATGACTGAGCGCTGCCGCAAGGAACACGGTCTGATTGGCATTTCTGCCGAGGATCTGATTGACACAAAAGCAGGTATTGCCCGCTGTGACGTGCAGCCATTTGTTTATCCGTATGACAATGAGCTTGAAACGGTCGGCGTTCGCGGCCTCTACTTAAGTAACTACATACGGTGGGACTCCAAGAAACAACATGAACTGATGATTGATACCTACGGTTACGAGTCCGCCGTGCAGCAACGGACGTTTAATACCTATGAGGACGTGCATTGCCACCATTCTGCCGGTCTGCATGACTATATCAAGTTCCTGAAATATGGCTACTCGAAAGTGACCGATCATGCGACGCGGGAAATTCGTCTCAAGCGGATGGCTCGCGAAGAAGGCATCGCTCACGTTGCACGCTATACAGAGCGTAAACCAGAGGATTTGCCACTTTTTCTTGATTGGGTCGAAATGACTGAGAAGGACTTCAATGATTGTGTCGAGGATCGACGGGATCCTAATATCTGGGTGAAGTCGCTTAACGGAGAATGGGCGCAGAAGGACAGTATCCTCAATCATGCCGACGATGAAGGTGTTGAAGATGTACGTCTCGGAAAGATTGAAGAATGCCATTATCGTATTACGCCGATCGCCGAGCCGAAGTCGCCTGATAACGAATATTTGCTGATGGGGCGGGGCTACATCGACAAGTATAACTATGGTGCTGTTGAAAATCAGCCTCCTGGTGGAATGACGCCGCGCACTTGGCAACGAAAAATAATTTACTGAGAGCCAGTTATGCGATATTGCAAACGATGCGTGATGCCCGACACAAAACCGGGAATAGTATTTGACAATGAAGGGATCTGCAGCGCATGCCAGTCGGTGGAGAAAAAGAAATTGATCGATTGGAAGGTGCGGGCGGCGAAGCTCGCGGCGTTCTGTGACCAAATTCGGGGTTCGAACGGTAACGGGTACGACTGCGTGGTTCCCGTAAGTGGCGGCAAGGATAGTATTTATCAGGCCTACATGATGAGCCGTGTCTATAAACTGAAGACACTGGGCGTCGTCCTTGCGCCACATTTGCAGACGCGTGAGGGTATCCTTAACCTTAACGCTATGGTGACCAATCTCGGCATTGATCTGCTGAAGGTATCTGTCCGACCGAGCACATTGCAGAAAATGCGCCGTATCGCATTATTGGAGATCGGAAATCCAAATTATGCGGAGCACCGAGTGGTTTTTGCCGGGGTGGCTCGTGCGGCCATGTTTTATGGCGCACCGCTAGTGGTGTGGGGCGAGGATATTGCTGTCGAGTTCGGTGGTAACGTTGCGAAAAGCGCCGAAGACGAGGGGTCAGCAGAGGATTTGATCAACAATGACTTATTTCGAGAGACCAGTTTCGACGACCTTCTAAAGGGTCGAATCGATGAGAACGAACTTTTCTTTTATATCAGCCCAGACAAGGAAGAATACAGGCAGCGAAGGATCAAAAGCATTTATCTGGGCTATTACCACTGGTGGGATGGTTATAAACACCTTGGTGTGGCCAAGCAATTCGGGTTTCAGCCCCGCCAGAATGGCCCCTTGTCGGGCAATGTACTTGACTACGACAACATCGACGAAAAACTGTGCGAAATTCACATCTGGTTCAAGTTCTTGAAATTTGGCTTTTGGCGGCCCACTGACCAGTGTTGCTACCATATTTGGAACGGGCGAATGCATCGGGAGGAGGCCGTGGAGCTCGTGCGCAGCAAGCAATACGAATTTCCACACGAATATCTGAATGAGTTCCTTGAATACCATCAGGTAACCGAAGCTGAATTTCGTGAATGCGAGGAACGATGGCGCAACCATGACATTTGGCATAAGGTGAATGGGCAGTGGCGATTGAAAAATGAAATATGCTAAACAGGAGGGTGGAGTGAACAATAAATCAGAGTGGGATAAGTCCTACGAAAACAGAGATAACATCGTGTTTTATCCACATGAGGAAGTTATACGATTTGTCTCGAAATTCATTCGAAAGCGCATTGCACTGAACCAGTTTAAAGATATTGATCCGGGAAGTACTAATGCGCGTGTGCTTGATCTTGGCTGTGGGATCGGTCGTCATGTCATATATTGTCACGAAATGGGGCTTGACGCCTATGGCATAGATTTATCCGATACTGCGATATTGGTCGCGCGGGAATGGGCGGGACATAAGCATTTGCCAGATCCTGAAAATAGGATACTACAGGGCGACGTCCGTCACCTTCCTTGGGGGGGCGGTTTTTTTCGATATGCCGTTAGCCACGGAGTGCTTGATAGCATGCCTTTCGGGATCGCACGACCGGCCTGTGTAGAGCTTGCACGCGTGATGCCGGTTGGAGGCCTGTTCTATTGTGACTTGATTTCCGGGGATGATTCTCAGCATGCACGGGAATTCAGCGGCGAAGAGATCGTGAATACGGCTCATGAAGAGGGTACTGTTCAACTTTATTTTAATTTGGCGAAAATTCAGTCGTTGATCGAGGGTGTTTTTGAGATCGACGAGTGCAACTTAATTCGCCGCGAGAATGTTCTTCGCGGCGGATATACCTCGCGCTACCACCTGATTCTGAGAAGGATCTAGTGCGTGGCGATTCTTGTCACAGGTGCATCTGGTTTTCTCGGTAGCCGACTGGTCAAACGGTTGGTTGCAGAGGATCAAGAGGTCATAGCGGTAGCGCGTCAACCGGTTCCGGCGGTGCTTGAGTCGAACCCTAAGATTCATTGGATCGTGCAGGATATTGCGCGGGACGGCTTGAATCTGACTGAAATGCAGGATATCGAGGCCGTAGTCCATCTGGCAGGTGCCACGCTCGGGGCGAGCAAGGACGAGAATTATTTCCTGCAAGCGAACGAACTGACGACAGTCCGTATGCTTCAGGCAATGGCTGATCGTACTGATCGGTTCATTATTGCTTCTTCTCAAGTAGTGTATGGGGATGTGCGCCACCTCGGTGTCACCGAAGATTCCCCTTTGCAGTCAGATGGTTCCGCGTATGCCTGCAGCAAAGTCAATAGCGAGAACTGGTTGCGCTGGTTTCAGAAACTTCATGGAGGACAGTATCTTGCGTTACGCTTTTGCGGCTTCATTGACGGAGGCGGGATCGTTGATTATCTCATCGACCAAGCGTTGGTCGGAGATCCTATCGAGCTATATGCGCATGGCAAGGTCCGCCGGGATTATCTCCCCTCGGAAGAGGGGGTCGACGCCTTGATAGCTGCATTAAAATACCGGGGTAAACCGGGATTTTTACCGGTTAACATCGGTTCTGGCCAGGCGGTTTCAGCGCACGAGCTGGCCATGCTGGTCTGTGCCGAGCTAAAATCTTCGAGCCGGATAGAATTGCGGACAAATCCTTCGCCGCAGGGAGATTTCGTTTTCTGCATCGACCGAGCAAGAAAATTATTTGATTTCCAACCGAGCAGCCTGAGCGATGCGGTACGACTTCATGTGCTGCAAAGACAGGGTAATGTAC
>CAIRAO010000219.1 GCA_903876625.1 uncultured Gallionellaceae bacterium
CGCGATAAGTTAAAAATAATCGCGCAATGAATTGCGCTCCCACAGAATGTCTTAACTTTAATAAAAAAGGGTAACTCAAGCAAACAGCCACGGCTGTGCCGCACGATGCTTTACTTCAAACACCTTAATGTCATCAACATGCTGCAGGGTCAAACCAATATCGTCCAGACCGTTCAACAAACAATGTTTACGGAAGGAATCGACTTCAAATTTGTACACCAAACCATCCTGTGCTGTGATGCTTTGCTGCTCAAGGTCGACCTTCAGTTTGTAGCCGACGTTAGCTTCTACTGCCTTAAACAGAGCATCAACTTTATCCGCCTCAAGCCTGATCGGCAACACGCCATTCTTGAAACAGTTATTAAAGAAAATATCCGCAAAACTCGGTGCAATAATGATACTGAAACCATAATCTTCCAACGCCCAGGGAGCATGCTCACGTGAGGAGCCGCAACCGAAGTTTTCCCGCGCCAGCAATATCTGCGCGCCTTGATAGCGCGACTGGTTCATCACGAAATCTTTATTCAGCGGGCGTTTGCTGTTATCCATACCCGGTTCGCCGTGATCGAGATAACGCCATTCATCAAACGCATTGGGTCCGAATCCGGAACGTTTGATCGACTTCAAAAATTGTTTTGGGATGATTGCGTCCGTGTCCACATTGGCACGATCCAACGGCATAACCAACCCATCCACCACAGAAAATTTACGCATCACTTATTATTCGCCTTGTCTAATTTTTCACCACTATGTTGCATCTTTTTACCGATCCAGTTTCCGGCCTTCTTGAGCCCCTTGCCAACCGCCTCGGCACCCTCTTTAATTACACGCGCGGCAACTTCGCCACCTTTTTTCAAGCCTTCACCCACACGCTGAGGAAGCTTCTCCTCCTGCGCTACCCCATTTCTGATCAGGCAGAAACTTAGCAACACGACCCAAAATATTGACTTTTTCAAGCCAACAATCTCTTACTTGCTTACATCCACAAAATGTCCGGCTATCGCAGCAGCTGCCGCCATTTCAGGACTCACCAAGTGTGTGCGTCCACCCTGCCCTTGGCGACCTTCAAAATTGCGATTAGATGTTGCCGCGCAGCGTTCACCTGAAGAGAGTCGATCATCATTCATCGCCAGACACATTGAACAGCCTGGATCACGCCACTCAAAACCTGCAGCGATAAATATCTTGTCCAGCCCTTCTTGTTCTGCCTGAGCCTTGACCAGACCTGATCCCGGAACCACCATTGCCAGCTTCACATTCGGCGCAACCTTTTTACCTTTGGCAACCACCGCAGCGGCACGCATATCTTCGATACGACCGTTGGTACAGGAACCGATAAATACTTTATCAATTTTGATCTCGGTGATGGGCGTATTCGCTTTCAAGCCCATGTAAACCAATGCCCGCTCCCAATCAACTCGTTTTATCGCATCCGGGGCAAAATCCGGATCCGGAACCCGACCATCAACTGATACCACCATTTCCGGTGAAGTTCCCCATGTCACTTGCGGTTTAATTTGGGCAGCATCAAATTCAACTGTTGCATCAAACTTTGCACCCGCATCGCTATGCAAAGTACGCCAGTGTTGCACAGCTTTGTCCCATTGTTCGCCATTCGGGGCAAATGGACGCCCCTTGACGTAAGCAATAGTTGTCTCATCAGCGGCCACCATACCGGCGCGCGCGCCTGCCTCAATCGTCATATTGCACAAGGTCATGCGCGCTTCCATACTCAAAGCCCGGATCGTTGTGCCGCCGAACTCAATAGCGTAACCGGTACCGCCTGCCGTACCGATTTTGCCGATCACAGCGAGCGCGATGTCTTTTGCCGTGACGCCCTTGCCAAGCACGCCATCCACTTTAACCAGCATGGTTTTGGATTTTTTCGCCACCAGGCACTGTGTTGCCATCACGTGCTCCACTTCGGATGTACCGATGCCGTGTGCCAACGCGCCAAATGCGCCATGCGTGCTGGTATGCGAATCGCCGCAAACAACAGTCATGCCGGGAAGTGTTGCTCCCTGTTCCGGGCCCATTACATGCACCACTCCCTGACGAATATCGTTCATTTTGAATTCAGTCACGCCAAATTCAACACAGTTCGCATCAAGCGTTTCAACTTGCAGCCGGGAAATCGGATCTGTGATTCCCCTGTCACGATTTGCGGTAGGGACGTTGTGATCAGGTACTGCCAGCATAGAACTGGAGCGCCATGGTTTGCGCTTGGCCAGCTTTAGCCCTTCAAAGGCTTGCGGACTAGTCACCTCATGCACCAAATGACGATCAATATAAAGCAGCGAGGTGCCGTCCGGTTCGGTGCGCACCAAATGACTATTCCAGAGTTTGTCGTAGAGAGTTTGAGTATTCATTATATTTTAACCTTTGCAGGGTTGATAATTATGCCACAAGCCATTGGCCAATTGGTTTGGTTCAACTATTCAGTATTACTTTATTTTCCAATTTGATGAGTGCATATTCCAGACTATCTGAAAGCGCTCGCCAGCTTGCATCAATAATATTGGTGCTGGCACCTACTGTCGTCCACACGTGGCCGCCTCCCTGAAAGGTAATCAGTACGCGTATCTGAGCTGAAGTGCCATTGCCGCTATCCAGAATGCGCACCTTGTAATCTATCAGCCGGACCGTTCTCAGCACCGGGTATACACCGGCCAATGCACTGCGCAACGCAGTAGAGAGCGCATTGACCGGACCATTACCTTCCGCGGCTACAAATTTGACTTCTCCACCGACTTTTACTTTTACCGTCGCTTCAGACAACAGCCCGCTGCTTTTGCGTCGCTCGGCAATGACAAAATAATCAACCAACTCAAAAGGTCGTTCATACTCGGGGCGCTGGCGGTGCAACATTAGTTCCACGCTGGCTTCTGCAGCTTCAAAGGTAAATCCCTCATGCTCCAGGTTTTTAATGTGGTTAAGCACGCGTTGCGCTGCATCATTATCGAGTTCAATCCCCAATGCCTGTGCGCGCAGTTGGATCGTTCCACGACCGGATAGCTCTGAAACTACTGAGCGCATTTCATTGCCCACGAGTGCCGGATCGATATGCTGGTAGGTATCGCTTGCCTTGAGAATTGCCGCCACATGAATTCCACCTTTGTGGGCAAAAGCGCTATGCCCGATGTAGGGAGCGTGGTTGTAATGCTTGAGATTGACTACCTCTGCAACAAAATGTGCCAGTGAAGTGAGCTCGCGCAATTGTTCCGGTGTCACCACAGGCTTATTCATTTTGAGTTGAAGATTGGGGATAACGGTGGTCAGGTTGGCATTACCGACACGTTCTCCGTAACCATTTATCGTGCCCTGAACCTGGGTACATCCACCGCGAACAGCAGCCAGTGAATTCGACACACCGCAGCCACTGTCGTTGTGACAATGTGCACCCAGTGGTGTCGATATATGTCGGCGCACTTCACGTACGATCTCTTCAACTTCCCACGGTAACTTACCGCCGTTGGTCTCGCACAAAACAAGCCAATCAGCCCCTGCGTCCGCAGCAGCTTGCAAAGTTGCCAAGGCGTAATCACGGTTGGCGATAAATGCATCAAAGAAATGCTCAGCATCAAAAATCACTTCGCGCCCGTGGGATTTTATATAACTCACACTGTCGCGAATCATCGCGAGATTTTCTTCAAGCGTAGAAGAAAGCACCACCTTAACGTGGTATTCAGAACTCTTGCCTACCATTGTCACCGCAGGCGTTGC
>CAIRAO010000220.1 GCA_903876625.1 uncultured Gallionellaceae bacterium
ATTCCATTTCTAATTCATTAATGTAATAATGCCACTCTATCAACCCCGATGGAGAAAGTTATGTCACGACCAGCTAGTGGAAATGATGAGATATTGAAACGTGCGCGTGAGGCAATAGCCACAGCTCAGAGCGTTGAGCAGTTACGACAAGCTCAGGCTGTTGTTTTGCCGTTGGACTATTCGATGAGCCTGACTGATACCGCTCAAGTTATTGGCGTTTCCCACGGTTGGGTCTGTCAATTACGACGTCGCTTCATGCGTGGTCAAATTGCCGGGGCATCCGATGCGCCGTTGCCTGGCGGACGCAAGCGCCAGAACATGAGCGTGGAAGACGAACGCGAGTTTTTGGCTCCCTTTTTTGAGCAAGCCGCCACGGGTGGCGTGCTTGTGGTCGGCCAAATCAAAGCGGCGCTGGATAAGCGGTTGGGGCGAGACGTAGCGCTGGCCTCTGCCTACAATTTGCTGCACCGCCATGGCTGGAGAAAACTTGCCCCTGACAAGCACCACCCTCAAAGTGATCCAGTGGCTCAGCAAGAGTGGAAAAAAAACTCCCCGAAACACTTGCAGCAATCTGCCAAGACTGGGGGCAAGGCAAAGAAATCAAGCTGATGTTCCAAGACGAAGCGCGCTTTGGTCGCATATCGGACGTGCGACGCTGCTGGGCGCCTAGGCCATTGCGCCCAATTTGCCAAGGCATGCTCACCCATGAATACACCTACGCCTATGGCGCGGTAGAGGCCAGCACAGGCAAACTCGACAGCCTGATTCTGCCGCACGTCAACACCGACTGCATGCAGGTGTTTCTTAATGAAGTCTCTGTGCGCCACCCCGATGAGCGCATCGTGATGGTGATAGACGGGGCGGGTTGGCATCGGAGTATCGCACTAAAAGAACCCGACAATATTTACCTTTTAAAACTGCCTCCCTACGCTCCAGAACTCAATCCAATCGAACACATTTGGGACGAATTACGTGAAAAGTTCTTTCATAACCGTGTATTTAAAAGCCTTGACGCCTTGGAAGATCACTTGGCTTTGGCACTAAAATCCTTCGAAGAAAACCCGAGTAAGGTGAGATCAGTCGTTTCGTGGCCTTGGATCATCGAGGCGCTTTTTAATTCACTTTTGAATTAGAAATGGAATAACTATTGCGCTCCCTGCCCTCCTTGCAGGATACTGTGCGGTCTCCATTTGCCAATGTCGCCTATCGTCATGTCACATCAATTTGCCCAAAATGCCGTTGAGTTTGTTGCATGGTTCAGATCTGTAGCGCCTTACATTAATGCATTTCGTGGTAAGACGTTTGTAGTCGCGTTTGGTGGCGAAGTTGTAGCAGACGGGAAGTTCGTGGAACTTACACACGATTTTAATCTGCTCGCCAGTCTGGGTGTGCGTTTGGTTTTAGTGCATGGCGCACGGCCTCAAATCGAGCAACATCTATCGCGCAACAATATTGCTGACCGCTACCATCAGGGTGTACGGTTGACTGATGCCGAAACGATGCTGTGCGTTAAAGAGGCTGTAGGTCGTACACGGTTGGAAGTTGAAGCGCTATTATCAATGGGGCTGGTTAATTCTCCGATGGCCAATGCCGATATTCGTGTTGCTGGAGGTAATTTCATCACTTCTCAGCCTATAGGCATTATAAACGGCGTTGATCTTATGCACACGGGCTGCGTGCGCAAGGTTGATGTTGCTGCTATTAATAACCGGCTCGAATTTAATGAAGTGGTTTTGTTATCACCCTTGGGTTATTCTCCCACCGGAGAGGTTTTCAATTTGACGCTGGAAGATGTCGCTACAACCACTGCAATTGCGCTTGATGCCGACAAATTGATATTTCTGATGGATACGGATGGGGTGACTGATAAACAGGGTGAATTGTTACGCGAGTTAACGATTGTTGTCGCCAATACGGTGCTATCAAGCAAACGCAAATTGCCTGACGATGTGGGTTTGTTTTTGCCCTGTGCCGTGCGCGCATGCGAAGCCGGTGTTGCCCGTACTCACCTCATTAGCCGCCATCAGGACGGAGCGCTGTTGCAGGAATTGTTTTCTGATGCCGGTATTGGCAGCATGGTCGTTGAAAGTTCACTAAACTCAATTCGCGACGCAACCATCGATGATGTCGGCGGTATCCTCAAACTTCTTCAACCATTGGAGGCTGCCGGAATACTGGTTCGTCGATCACGCGAGTTGCTGGAACGCGAAATTGATCGCTTTGTGGTAATGGAACATGATCATCGTATCATTGGGTGTGCCGCCTTATATCCTTTCCCCGACGCGAAGGCTGCTGAGCTTGCCTGTATGGCCATACACCCTAATTATCGCAGTCTGGGTTATGGTGATGCCTTGCTAAAATACATGAGCGACGAGGCACTGGCTCAACGGTTCAAAAAACTTTTTGTATTAACGACCCGAACGGCGCATTGGTTTGTTGAGCGTGGATTTAATGAAGTCGAACCGGATCAATTGCCTAAAGAAAAAAAGGCGCTTTATAACTTCGAACGTCGCTCAATGGTATTTATGAAAACACTAAAGTGACACTGCTACAATATTTTTCAGACACGAGGTGTAATCAAAGTGCAATAATTAGTCTTTAATATTTAGTCCGATATGGAGTCAAAAAATGTCAAGAATGGTAATGTGCGTCAAATTGGGTCGCGCAGCAGAGGGGCTCGAACGTCAGACGTATCCGGGTCCACTGGGGCAGCGAATATACGAGAACGTGTCGAAGGAAGCCTGGCAGGGGTGGATCAAATACCAGACCATGCTGGTCAACGAGAACCGTCTAAACTTGGCGGATTCGAAAGCACGCAAGTATCTAGCCGAACAGATGGAGAATTATTTCTTTGGCGCCGGCACCCAGATGCCTTCGGGATACATCCCCCCGGCACATTAAAACGAGTAGCCAAAGTGGCAAAAAAATATCCCCCGCAGCAATTTCTTAACCGTGAGTTGGGTCTTCTTGAATTTAATCGGCGTGTGCTTGCACAAGCTGAAAATCCAACTGTGCCTCCACTGGAACGTCTAAAGTATTTATGCATCGTCAGCAGTAACCTTGACGAATTTTTTGAAATTCGCGTGGCCGGACTTAAAGAACAGATCAAGGTAGATGCAGTTTCTTCTGGTCCTGACGGACTAGATGCTGCTCAGATTCTCAAACGCGTGCGGGATCAGGCGCATCAAATCATTGAAAAACAGTATTTGATTTTCAACAAAGACATTGTTCCCACATTGGCGACTCAGGGTGTCCGTTTTCTGAGACGCACACACTGGAACGAAGCTCAAAGTGCATGGGTAAAAGAATTCTTTTTGCGCGAGGTAATGCCGATACTCACACCGATCGGTCTTGATCCCTCACATCCATTTCCCCGAGTATTAAATAAAAGCTTAAATTTTGCAGTCGAATTGAATGGCAAGGATGCCTTTGGCCGCAACTCAGCAAAAGCAATCGTGCAAGCACCGCGTGTTTTACCACGCGCAATCAAGATGCCAGCCGAACTCTCTGAATGCGAAAATGGCTTTGTTTTTCTGTCTTCTATTCTTCACGCCCACGTGGGTGAATTATTTTCAGGTATGGAAGTGCTTGGGTGTTATCAATTCCGAGTCACTCGCAACAGTGATCTATTTGTGGATGAGGAAGAAGTTAAAAATCTGCGCGTCAGTTTGCAGGGCGAATTGCCACAGCGTCACTTTGGTGATGCGGTGCGACTTGAAGTTGCCGATAACTGTTCTCCGGAAATGGCTGAATTCCTTTTGCAGCAGTTTGACCTTAAGCCTGATGATCTTTATCGCGTTCATGGTCCTGTCAATCTTGTGCGCTTAATGCGCATTCCCGACCAGGTTGACCGAGAAGATTTGAAGTTTCCTACTTTTGTTCCCGGTCTACCCCTGGCACTACAAAAGAAGGGGGCAGATATGTTCAAGCTTATCCGCAAGGGTGATGTGCTGTTACATCACCCTTACCAATCTTTTCGTCCTGTTATCGACTTTATCCAGCAGGCGGCATCCGATCCGCAGGTTGTTTCTATCAAACAAACGGTTTATCGTACCGGCGCCGACTCAGCGTTAATGGAAGCATTGATTGATGCGGCTCAAGGCGGCAAAGAAGTGACCGTGGTGGTGGAGTTGCTGGCTCGATTTGATGAAGAAGCCAATATCAATTGGGCTAGCCGTCTTGAGCAAGCCGGAGCCCATGTGGTGTATGGCGTAGTCGCCCATAAGACACACGCTAAAATGTTGATGGTACTTCGTCGTGAAGAGGGAAAGTTGAAACGCTATGTTCACCTTGGCACGGGAAATTATCATCCGCGCACCGCGAAGCTTTATACTGATTTCGGTCTTTTTTCCTGCAATGAAGAAATTTGTTCGGATGTAAATCAGGTGTTCGTGCAACTTACCGGTTTGGGCAAAGCAAGCAAGTTAACCCATTTGTGGCAATCACCCTTCACGCTGCATAGCCAGGTTTTGCGCTCAATTCAGAACGAGATCAAACTGGCGAAATCTGGTAAAAACGCTCACATCATCGCCAAGATGAATTCCCTGCTCGAGCCGGAAGTGATCATGGCACTGTATGAAGCCTCAAAAGCAGGCGTTAAAATCGAACTGATTGTGAGGGGAGTTTGTGCATTGCGTCCGGGTGTTCCGGGACTTTCCGACAATATCACCGTACGCTCTATCATTGGACGCTTCCTTGAGCACACGCGTATATTCTATTTCCGTAACGACCTTGCACATGATGTCTATTTATCAAGCGCCGACTGGATGGATCGGAATTTTTTCCGTCGGATTGAGGTTTGTTTTCCCATACTTGACAGCAAGCTCAAAAAACGTGTTATCGACGAAGGACTAAAAGCCTGTTTGCAGGACAATTGCCAAGCTTGGGAAATGGATGGCGATGGAAGCTGGCATTTGAAAACGACACGAAGTGCCGCCCCAAAATCTGCTCAAGCATTATTGCTTGAAAACTTAACAGGTAAGCAACCTATCTCTGAACTCTGATTTTCCAAATTTTATACTTTCTTAGGGCGGCCAGTTTTTATCTTTTCCAAACTGTTCACAGCCTGTTTTAATTGGGCAGTGTTCAGTTTTGAAAGTGCTTGCAACCCCGCACGTAATAGCTCGCTCTTTTTTACATGTAGGCCGGATTTTAAGGCTTTTAGTTTAATATCTGCGATAAGGCCGTAATCAGCTTGGGGCATTGTAAAACTGTCTCGCACGACTTTTACTTTAACCACTAGCTTTTTTTCCTTTTTTCCTTTTTTTGGAACTTTGGCAGCAACTGATTTTGCGGCCACACGCTTGCGTTCAACCGGGGCTTTTTTTTCGGCTGGTTTTGTTATAGTCTTAGCTGGATTATTATTCTCACTCATTTCTTCTCCTCAATTTTCTTTGTTTTAGGGTGACTTGTTAAGTATATACAGTATATTCTTCAAACTATATTGTAATATTTGGAAGACTTCAAATATGGATCTGATTCTATGGCGGCACGCGGAAGCTGTTGACGGGTATCCGGACCACGAGCGCAGGTTGACTATTAAAGGCATGCAACAGGCCAACTCAATGGCGACTTTCCTGTCATCTCGTCTGCCCTCCCATAGTCGCATCCTTGTCAGCCCGGCGCTCCGCGCCCAACAAACTGCATGCACACTCACCAAAAAATTTACTACTGAATCTGCTCTCGATACCCATACATCGCCTCAGTCTGTTCTATCCGCCAGCGGATGGCCAGCGTCAAATGTAACTACCTTGCTGGTAGGGCACCAGCCTTGGCTTGGCCAAGTTGCTGCACTGCTGATGACTGGATCAGCAGATTACTGGAGTTTTAAAAAGGGGGCCATTTGGTGGTTCAGTCACCGGGAACGAGAGGATGAACATTCGACTATTCTGCGTCTTGTCATTTCACCCGAGCATCTTTAAGCACTATTTTATACAACAAATTTTTCGGAGAACATTATGTTTGAATCTGCCGAGTTGGGCCATAAAATTGACAAATCCACTTACGATGCGGAAGTGCCAAGATTGCGTGAAGCATTATTGGATGCTCAATTCGACCTCGCGAAAAAAGCTAAATTCCCGGTCATTATTTTGATAGGCGGAGTCGATGGCGCAGGTCGTGGTGAAACGGTCAATCTTCTCAATGAATGGATGGATCCCAGATTCATTGAAACTCATGGCATGGGCAAACCTTCTGATGAAGAAATGGAGCGTCCCATGATGTGGCGCTTTTGGCGTGCGCTTCCGCCCAAAGGCAAGATCGGTTTATTTCTTGGCTCTTGGTACACGTGGCCGATTCTTAATCGCGCGATGGGTATAACCAAAGCAGCCGAGTTGGATCAAAGTCTGGAACGAGCAAAACGTCTTGAGAAAATGTTGACTGACGAAGGCGCGCTCCTGATTAAATTCTGGCTTCATCTTTCCAAAGAAAAACAGGAAACTCGTCTAAAATTGCTTGAAAATAATCCAAAAACGCGCTGGCGGGTCACCAAGCGTGACTGGGATCATTTCAAACGTTACGACAAATTTCTCACTATCCACGAAAGTGTTATACGCCATACCAGTACTGCTGAAGCTCCGTGGATTGTCATTGAAGGTGCCGATTCACGATATCGTAGCCTGACAGTTGGCAAAATTATTCTTGAAGCCATTAGCAAAAGATTGGCTGATTCGGATAAGAAAAAAGAACTTGCTGTTCGAGCTGCCCCTTTGTTGCCATCTATCGACAAATTAAGCATTTTAAAAACGCTCGACTTAGCGCAGAAACTGGACAAGAAGAAATTTGAGGCTTCACTCGAAAAATACCAGGGCAAATTAGCCCTGCTTACGCGCGATACTAGATTTAAGGATATAACTGTAATTGCGGTTTTTGAAGGTAACGATGCAGCAGGCAAGGGCGGGAGTATCCGGCGTATTACAGGATCTGTTGATGCACGCCAATATCAAGTCATACCTATTGCAGCCCCAACTGAAGAAGAACGCGCGCAACCTTATCTATGGCGTTTCTGGCGACATGTGCCCCGTAAGGGACGCATTACAATTTTTGATCGTTCATGGTATGGACGCGTTCTGGTCGAGCGTGTGGAAAACTTTTGTACCGAAGCTGATTGGATGCGTGCTTATCTCGAAATCAATGATTTTGAAGCTCAACTTGTGCGCCATAAAATAGTGGTTGTCAAATTTTGGCTAGCCATCAGCCAAGATGAACAATTACGCCGCTTTGAAGAACGCAAGAAAACCGGGTTTAAACGTTTCAAGATTACTGAAGAAGATTGGCGTAACCGGGAAAAATGGGATGAGTACGAACAGGCGATTTGCGACATGGTTGATCGAACAAGTACAAGCGTTGCACCGTGGACCCTCGTTGAAGCCAATGATAAAAATATTGCACGTATTAAAGTGCTGAAGACATTGTGTCGGCGTATCGAGTCGGCAATGAATGCCGTTGAATCAAAATAGCAACACAAGAGTTCCGCTCACAATAAGCGTTCCCCCGAGCATGCCTTTTATTGTGAGTGGCTCCCCCAATGCGAACCAACCAATGAGCATCACCAGCGCCACGCTAAGTTTGTCGATGGGCGCAACCATAGACACTGGTCCGAGTTGCAAGGCGCGAAAATAGCACAGCCACGACAACCCTGTAGTCACTCCGGATGCGAGCAGACATGCCCAAGCTACCCAATTTTCCAGCATTGGCTTTTGCCATTCATTGCGGGCAGTTAGGAACAATGCGGTTACCAGAAGGATGACGATAGTCCGAACAAATGTCGCCAGATCGCTGTTGATTTGCGCAACGCCAATCTTGCCCAGAATGGCTGTCATAGCGGCAAACATCGCCGAAGCGACAGCCAATAGTTGCCATGACATAGTTATGTTCATATTATTTACCCGGTTTGGTCAACCTGAGAATTTGGGCTCATATTAACTGGATTTTTTAATTCCTGAATTAATACATATGGACTAACAACCACTGCCCACACTTCTGCATCTGCCTCGTACCATGTGGTTGCCTGCTTATCAGTTACTTTTCCTATTTTGCTTTCAGCCAGCCACTGTTCAACTTGATCCTTATTGTCTTCCGAGATTTGGAATGCAACCTCTACCAGATCGAGTTCAACCGTCACAAATACCGTAGCACCACTGGCAAAAAAGCGTTCCAATTCTTTCCAACTTATGCGTGAAGTTTCCTGATTGATTTTTTTTCGATAGACTTCTTGTACCCTTTTGTCTTTCATGTTCAGCAAACCTTCTTTACGGTTTGACGATATTCAAATATTTATTTTTCACACGGATGTAATGCTCTGCAGAGTATCGCAGGGAGGATATTTCCTCTTTAGTCAATGCGCGTACTGCCTTTGCCGGGCGCCCCATGTAAAGCATTCCGCTTTCCAATACTTTGCCAGACGAAACCAGGCTACCCGCACCTATCATCACACGTTCTGGAATTATCACATCATCCATGACAATTGATCCCATGCCAATTAAACATTCGTTACCAATAGTACAACCGTGCAAAATTACTGAATGGCCAATCGTTACAAAGTCTCCGATGATAAGTGGCGATCCTTCCGGGTTTTCGGATGATTTATGGGACACATGTCCCATTGTCAAATCCTGAACATTTGTTCCTTGCCCGATGAAAATTCGGTTTACATCTCCGCGCAATACAGTGTTACACCAGATGGAACTGTCGTTGCTTATTGTTACCTCACCTATAATTTGACATGAAGTGTGAAGAAATACACGCTCTCCAACAGATGGAAATGAATCCAGATAGTTTCCCAATGACATTATGAATCCTAAGTTTCTCTAAGTACTTCCTAAACCACTAATTTCCACCTTATATTTTCACCGGCCCTTAATGGCACTAGTTTATGCTCACCAAAGCATTGTGATGGTGGGACTTGCCACTCTTCCTTGCGTAAGATAATTGTTTCTTTATTTCGTGACAATCCGTAAAAATCCGCTCCATAAAAACTCGCGAATCCTTCCAGTTTATCTAATTCTCCCACCTCCTCAAATGCTTCGGCGTAAAGCTCTATTGCTGCATGCGCTGTGTAACACCCTGCACAACCGCAAGCATTCTCCTTGGTATGCTGCGCATGAGGAGCGCTGTCCGTGCCGAGAAAGAATTTTTTGTTTCCGCTGGTGGCTGCTTTAATCAAAGCTTCGCGATGTAACTCTCGTTTTAACACTGGCAGGCAATAATAGTGCGGCCGCATACCTCCAACTAGCATCGCGTTACGATTGTAAAGCAGATGGTGCGCTGTTATGGTTGCAGTGACATTGTCTTCTGAATTTTCTACAAATTGTGCAGCGTTTTTTGTAGTTATATGCTCAAAGACGACTCGCAGCTTTGGCAAGTCTTGCAGTAGTGGTTGCAAAACACGCTCTATGAATATCGCTTCGCGATCAAAAATGTCGATATCGGCGTTCGTCACTTCGCCGTGTACCAGTAGCGGCATACCGCAACGTTGCATTTCTTCCAAGACAGAATAAGTCTTGAGCAAGTCAGTGACACCAGCATCAGAATTGGTGGTTGCACCCGCCGGATAGAGTTTTACCGCATGTACGATGTTGCTCTGCTTTGCTTTGCGGATTTCTTCCGCACTGGTTTTATCTGTAAGGTATAGCGTCATAAGCGGTTCAAACTTGCTACCTGCTGGCAATGCGGCCAAAATTCGTGACCGGTATTCCAATGCCTGAGCTGTGGATGTGACCGGTGGTCTAAGATTTGGCATGACGATGGCACGAGCAAATTGACGTGCAGTATCGGGCAAAACAGCTTGCATCATTGCCTCATCACGTAAGTGAAGATGCCAGTCGTCAGGACGGGTTATTTTTATTTCCATATTTTCAGTTAGCTAAACTTAATGCTCCAGCGGCCTATTGCATGTTTCTGGCAAGAATACCAGACCTACGACAAAGGCCAAATATAGCAACCCTGCCGGATACCAAATTCCTGATGATGCGTCACCCATTCTTGTACCAATCAATGTGACCATAAAAGGAGACATTCCACCGATCCAGCCAGCACTTAAATTGTGGGGCAACGCCGCAGCGGTGTATCTCGTACGAGCAGGAAATAATTCTGCCAACACAGCGGTCTGCGGGCCCGTAATTAGCGCTAACGCAATCACCAGAATTAATAACAATGCTACGACTGCCGGTAAATTGGCTTGATTTACGTCAGCTTTATCCGGCCAATTGACAATTTTTAAACTGCGTTTCAATTCATCTGGATTAAATCCTTCTACAATAATTTTCGATTTAATCACGACTTGATTCGTATTTTCCTTAGTCTCAGCTATTGAATAAACTACTCCTTGCCTGATCAACCACTCTTGATTGCGTTCACAATCGTTTCGTGGTTTGACAAAGGGATTGTAATTACAATTTTCTCCACTAAGCCGCACTTCAATTTTGCTGTTAAATTGTGCTAGCGCAGGATTGCCAAAATTTAATAAGCCATGAAATATGGGTAAAATCGAAATTGCACCAAGCAGCAACCCTGCCAATAATACCGGCCTTCGCCCGACACGATCAGATAACCAACCAAACAATACTGTTAGAGGAAACAAAGCGATTGTGCTTACCATTACCAACGTGCTGGCAAGTTGCGGTTCAAGTTTCACCACGCTTTTCAAATACACATTAGTATAAACCTGCGATGAAAAGAAAAGTAGAGAGCCTCCTGCTGAAATACAAAAGAACAGCAATGCCATCCGTCCCAATGTTCGTTTGTCTTTCAGACATTCCCGCAGTGGAGCTTTGGCAAGATCATTGTTTTCACGCAACTGATTGAACACGGGTGACTCGATCATGTTCACCCGACTTTTTAGCGAAATCAACAGCAGCACAATGGACAATAAAAAAGGCACTCTCCAACCCCATTCGCGAAACTCTGTATCGCTTAGCCAGTATTGCAGCAGCACCACTTGCACAGTGGAAGCAATGATGCCCAATGGGCCCATCAATTGCAGAACGCTTGTATAAAATCCTCGCTGATTGTCGGGCGCGTGTTCAGTCAAATATACCGCAGCACCGCCGATCTCACCGCCCACTGCAAAACCTTGCAGCAAGCGCAGCATAAGTAGCAGTGCGGGAGCCAGTACACCTGCATTGGCGTAGGTAGGCAATAAACCGACACCAAAAGTAGTCACTCCCATTAAAAAAATGGTCGTGATAAAAATCGGGCGGCGACCATATTTGTCCCCAAGTGATCCAAACACAACTGCACCCAATGGCCGAACCAACATACCAACACCAAAAGTAGCAAGGCTTGCTAATAGCGCAGCGGTTGGGTTATCTGGTGGGAAAAAAAGTACACTGAAGTAAGATGCCAAAGAAGCAAAAGTGAGAAAATCATACCACTCAAGGAATGTTCCAAAACAGGCAGCAACGACTACTTTTAGTTGAGTCCGGGAAATACCTTTTTTATTTACTGTAGATGAGTCTTTCATCAAAATCATTCTATCAGGTGAGCGTGAATTAAATTTATGCCAACATTAACCTAAGTGTTCGTTGGCATAAATATATTGCATTCCCTTAATAAGAAACTACTGATCGATATTGACAAAGCTAATGATTAATTCAGTTTGAAGAATATCTGCCATTGCTACTCGTCAAAATATTTGTGGTAACTTCAGGACTTAAAGAATGATCCGCCCCAAAGCATTTTGGTTACTTCTGCCAACTCGGAAGAAGTCTGCGTAGCACTACTTTGTAAACGTACGTTCTCATTTCTCAGATAATCCATAACCAATTTAATTTTCAGATGAGTTTTAACTCTAGCTTTAAGAATTGCCGCATTAATCGGCTTTTGAATATAATCTGAAGCGCCAACCGTGAATCCCATTTCTTCGAACTCATCTTCATCTTTCGACGTGATAAAGATCACGGGTACATCTGACAATTTCGGGTTCGACTTAAGACGCCGGCAAGCTTCAAAACCATCAATATCGGGCATCATGACATCGAGCAGAATCAAATCAGGCGGGTTGGCAATGGCATAATCAATCGCATCTTTGGCTACTTCAAATAATTTCAGAGAATATTCTTTCGCCAAAATTGACTCCATGATCATCAAATTTTCGCCTGCATCATCCACAATCATAACGGTTGGCCTAATCAAGACCGTTTCACGCAGTGAGTTTTCTACCATTTTTATCTCCTCAGTTATGAGCTATGATTGCCCATAAGTTGTCGACTTCTTGTTGCTAAAAATTCAAAGATAATTATATAGGCCGTTAGCCCAATAACTGCCATAGTTTGCATTATACAAACTTAATTCTGAATGCGTGTACATTCTCGCTCACATTAATAATTACACTTTTCTGTTCTAAACGTTTTATACTTATTTAACTGACAAAAAACCAAATTAAGCTATCAATCATAATATTGGATGTGCTCTATGACTCAGAAATACTGTTTTGCAATTATTTTTCTTTTGTCTTTTGGAATATCTGTTGTTAAAGCAGATCAACTAAATAATCAATCTTCCAAGAACAGTAAAACTGTCAAGGAACAAATGATTGTTCCCGAAATACCTGTACCAGACATTCAGCCCATGTTTAAACTTGGTGTATTCGGTACTTTGGGGGTTTTGCATTCTAGTCAATCTTCTGGAGACTATATTTTGGAAAGTGCCATGCCCACCGGGGCAGGACGAAGTGATGAATGGGACCTAAATAATTACAGCAAATTGGCTGTTCAGTTGAACGGATATTTCGCACCAAAATTTTCGGGTCAGTTCCAAGTCGTGACCGCGTATGACGCTACTGGAGACTTTCAACCTGAAGTTGAATGGGTTAATTTAAAGTATTCTTTCAATCAAGATGCTTATTTGCGTTTAGGACGAATCGGATTACCCACTTTTTTTGATTCCGGTAATCATGATGTTGGATACAGTTATACGTGGGCACACCCGCCTTCCGAATTGTATTATTTACTTCCCATCCAGAGTAGTGATGGTATTGACGCAATGTACCGTTCTAAATTTGGACAAGTTCGGAATTCTACAAAAATGTTTTATGGGTCAAATATACATGATGGCAAACATATATCAACGACATCGCATGACATGTGGGGAATATTTGATAGTATTGAATACGGCCAGACTACCTTTCATGTGGATTTTCAAAAGCGCAACACTACGACTGAAATCAATTCGTCCGGCTCTACAGATGGAGGAGTTGACTGCACTGATATATCTATCGGCGTAAGTTATGATCCTGATGACTGGTTTGTCATGTCAGAGTGGGTTCAAAGTAGAACCAAATTTGCTTCCAATGCGATGTATATTGGTGCAGGTTATCATTTCAATAAATTTGCTCCTTACGTTTTGCATAGCCAAGTTACTCCAGGTTCATTACCTCAGGATTACACACCGTCATCAAGTGGCTTTGATGTGCTGCGAATTGCTAGCAGATCGCAACAAACAAATAGTCTTGGGGTGCGCTGGGACTTTAAGAAAAACTTTGATTTTAAGTTTCAATACGATAATGTAACTCTAGGTGACAACTCCAACGGTTTCCTCGTTAACGTGCCTCCGAGTGTTACTCTTTACGGCTCTAATTTCAGTTTGTTTTCCGCAGTTATTGATTTTGTATTCTAGTTATCGGGTACATCGTGAAATCGTCGATGACATTTAGAACAAGTTTAATACTGGCATTTGCCCTTTTGCTTTTAGTTTTCACTTTGGTTGCAAATGCTGAAGTGGTTATTATTGTTTCCGCTAAATCTTCCGTCACCACTTTGACTGCTGAACAAACCACGCGAATTTTCCTTGGAAAGGACGACAATTTTCCAAATGAACAAACTGCTATTCCTGTGGATCAACAAGAAGGAGCAGCTATTCGTGACGAATTTTATGCCAAAGTCGCTCATAAAAATTCTTCACAAATTTCTTCATATTGGGCAAAACTAATTTTCACCGGTGAAGGTCGTCTCCCGAAAACATTTCCTGACGATATTTCCGTCATGAAATTCATTGTTAGTAATCCGAACGCTGTCGGATATATAGACGATAAGTCCCTGACCAAGAATCTGTCCAAGAAAATTAGGATTGTTTTTAAACCTTAAATCGCTTTGACAGTTCAAATGTTCAAACTTACTGACTATCCCCTTAAAATTAAATTGCTGTTAGTTCCAGCAATTGCTGTTTCTAGTTTTGTTTCATATCTGATTTATTCATCACTTGTGCTATCAGGCGGAGATGAACTGCTTAAACAGATTCGTAATTCTCAATTTCCAAGACTTTACGCTGCAAGTGAAAACATCAAAACATTTGATACCGTTATCGAAGCGTTGAAAACTGCATCCGCAACCGGAGAGACAGTTTACTTAGACAACGCAAATTCCAAAGCTGCAGAAATCATGCATCGTTATGAAGTATTAAATGACATCGATGCACAACACAAAAGTCAAATTGATCAGATGAAATCTGATTTTAATGCTTTCTATACTTTAGCTTTTACTGTAGCTCAGAAGCTGGCAACCAAATCTGACCTACCCAGCAATCAACAAACCAGACAAAAGCACAATTTTGTTCACACATTAAAAAATATGTTATTTGAAACAGGCAGGTATGAATCTATGGTCCTCCTGGCGAGGAAAGATCAAT
>CAIRAO010000221.1 GCA_903876625.1 uncultured Gallionellaceae bacterium
ATCCCGACGAATGGATTAAATTTTGGTGCTTCAATCAATGCGGAAGCAATCATCGATCAGCCTTACCAATTTGATTTCTACGACGGGGGCGGACTTGATATCGCCATTCTCGGGCTGGCTCAGGCCGATGCCAGTGGCAACCTCAATGTCAGCAAATTTGGTCAGCACTTAGCCGGTTGCGGAGGCTTTATCAGCATCAGTCAAAATGCCAAAAAGCTGGTGTTTGTCGGAACTTTTACCGCTGGCCAATTGGCAGTAACAATTGCTGATGGGAGCATGAAAATTATCAAGGATGGCGACACAAGGAAATTCGTTGACGTCGTCGAGCAGCGCAGCTTCAGTGGCGAATACGCCTTCAAGCGCGGACAGCAAGTCCTCTATGTCACCGAACGCTGCGTCTTCCACCTGATCGAAACAGGGCTGGAGCTAATAGAGATCGCCCCCGGTATTGATCTTGACCGAGACATCCTAAACCATATGAGTTTTCGCCCTGCGATCTCGCCAAAGTTAAGAACGATGGATCCGCGCATCTTCCGTGAAGAATCAATGGGAATACATGATGACATGCTGGCTAACCTTCAAATCAAAGCAACAAGGATATTCGAGAAATGAAAATCGAAGACATCAAGGCAAACGCCTTCGCGATGCCGCTGACCAGCCCCGCATTCCCACGAGGACCATACCGTTTCACTAATCGCGAATTTTTGGTGATTACATATCGCACTGATATGGATGCGTTACGCGCGGTGGTGCCTGAGCCTCTGGAAATATCAGAACCGCTGGTAAAGTTTGAATTCATCCGCATGCCGGATTCGACCGGCTTTGGTGATTACACAGAATCTGGGCAAGTCATCCCGGTCAGTTTTCGTGGTGTGAAAGGCAATTACGCGCATGCGATGTACTTGAATGATCACCCACCTATCGCAGGTGGACGCGAGTTGTGGGGGTTTCCAAAAAAGCTTGCATCGCCAATACTTGAAACTGAAATTGATACGTTGGTTGGCACGCTTGATTATGGAAAAGTGCAAATCGCTAAGGCGACAATGGGATTCAAGCATAAAATAGTCGATCATGCCTCCATATTGACCTCACTCGCGGCACCCAATTTCCTGCTAAAAATTATTCCGCACGTGGACGGCTCAGCACGCATCTGCGAACTGGTGCGCTATTTCACCACTCAAGTGACGCTCAAAGGAGCATGGACTGCGCCTGCTTCGCTGGAACTTCACCCTCATGCACTCGCTCCTGTGGCAGATTTGCCAGTGATCAAGATCGAGTCGGCAATACATTTCATTGCAGATTTGACGCTAGATCTTGGCGAAGTCGTGCACGACTATCTTTCACCAAAATAAGGCGTAACACATGAGACGACTCGAAGGCAAGATTGCGTTCATAACCGGTGCAGCGAGCGGTATCGGCAAAGAGATTGCGCTCGAATTTGCGCATGAAGGCGCAAAGATAATAATTGCCGATTTGAATCAGCAAGGAGCTGACAACACAGCTGCCGAGATCGAAAAAATCGGCAGCAGCGCAATCAGCATTGCGGTGGATGTTACGGATGAATCTCAAGTCGAAGCCGCCACGCAAAGAGCGATCAAAACTTTCGGTAATATCGATATATTGATCAGTAACGCGGGCATCCAAATCGTGCATCCTATTGAAGATTTCAGTTTTTCAGACTGGAAAAAGATGCTTGCGATTCACCTTGACGGGGCATTTCTTACGACTCGCGCCTGCATGAAGCAAATGATCGCTAGCAACAAGGGCGGTAGCATCATCTACATGGGATCGGTACATTCCAAGGAAGCTTCGATGCTGAAGGCTCCCTACGTGACAGCCAAGCACGGTCTCATCGGGTTGGCCAAGACTGTAGCCAAGGAAGGTGCCAAGCACAACATCCGCGCAAATGTAATTTGCCCGGGTTTTGTCCGCACGCCGCTGGTGGAAAAGCAGATTCCTCAGCAAGCCATGGTGCTTGGTATCAGCGAAGAAGAGGTTGTCAAGAATGTAATGCTAAAAGAAACTGTCGATGGGGAATTCACCACAACTGCCGATATAGCTCAGGTTGCATTGATGTTTGCCTCATTCCAGAGCAACGCACTGACTGGGCAATCGCTCGTGGTCAGTCACGGATGGTTCATGCAGTAGTCAATTGACTGAATGGGTTGCCAGGAGTAATGTCTTTGTGCTCGCTAACGCTAGTTTGACTGCCTCCTCTACAGCGGATTGCGGACAGATTCTGTCCTGGGTATGAATGGCAATAGCAAGTCCTCAATTCCATTCAAGTCTTTCTATTGCTGATGCAAATCACAATCTGATTTTAACTTGTGACGCATTTGGCGATAGAATGCACATCTTTAAAAAATGCAAAATTGCCGTCATGATTACCATTGCTTTATCCAAAGGTCGTATCTTCGAAGAGACTCTTCCGCTGCTAAACGCAGCAGGCATCACCGCGCTGGAAGACCCGGAGTCTTCGCGTAAACTCATTCTGCCTACCAATCGCGCCGATGTGCGCCTGATCATCGTGCGTGCCTCCGATGTGCCGACGTATGTGCAATACGGGGCCGCTGATATGGGTGTGGCGGGCAAGGACGTGCTGAACGAGCACGGGGGTGATGGTTTGTACCAGCCTCTTGATTTAAATATTGCCAAGTGTCGCATGATGGTTGCAGTACGAAATGAATTTGATTACGAGGCTGCGGTAAAGCAGGGCGCTCGCTTGCGTGTGGCTACCAAGTATGTGAAAACCGCACGCGAACATTTTGCCGCAAAAGGTGTGCATATCGATCTCATCAAGCTTTACGGTTCAATGGAACTGGCACCGCTGGTGGGATTGTCCGACGCAATCGTTGACTTGGTGAGCAGTGGCGCTACATTAAAGGCTAACAATCTCAAAGCTGTTGAAGAAATCGCGCCGATTTCGTCACGTTTAATTGTCAATCAAGCTTCGTTAAAACTTAAACGCGCGCTCATTCAGCCAATGTTGGATGCATTTGCCGGAGCAGTGAAGTAGAGGCCAAAAAAACATGAATATTACCCGACTTTCTACCAGGCAAAATGATTTCGATACCAAGCTGACCAAGCTTTTGGCATTTGAAGAGACCGCTGACGAAAAACTGGAAACAACTGTAGCGTTAATCCTCTCAGATGTGAAAAATCGTGGCGATGAAGCTGTATTGGAATACACGCGCAAGTTTGATCGTTTGCCTTTGTCAAATGCCTCGGCGATGGAGTTGCCGCAAGCAGAACTAAAAGCGGCCTTCGACGGACTTCCATCTGATCAACGTGGCGCTTTGGAACAAGCCGCGCAACGTGTAACCGCGTATCACCGGAAACAAATACAAAGTTCGTGGCGTTACACAGAGGCAGATGGCACGATGCTCGGGCAGCAAATCACGGCAATTGATTGCGTTGGTCTTTATGTGCCCGGCGGCAAGGCAGCCTATCCGTCGTCTGTGTTAATGAACGCTTTGCCTGCAAAAGTAGCCGGTGTGGTTCAGCTTGTCATGGTCGTGCCCACACCTGATGGCGTTAAGAATCAACTGGTGTTGGCAGCCGCTTATCTCTCCGGCGTTGATCGAGTGTTTACTATCGGCGGCGCGCAAGCGGTGGCTGCATTGGCCTATGGTACTGCGACCATTCCCAAAGTGGATAAGATCGTCGGGCCAGGCAACGCCTATGTCGCTGCAGCCAAGCGCCGCGTGTTCGGTGTGGTCGGCATCGATATGATCGCGGGCCCGTCTGAAATTTTGGTTATTTGCGATGGACTGACTAACCCCGATTGGGTGGCGATGGATTTATTCTCGCAAGCCGAGCACGACGAATTGGCACAGGCAATTCTGTTGTCGCCTGATGCCGCTTTTATCGAGGCGGTGACAGCGAGCGCTGAAAAACTATTGGGGCAAATGCCTCGCAAAGATATTATCAAGACCGCATTGGAAAATCGCGGCGCACTGATTCATGTGACTGATCTGGATGAGGCCTGTCGCATCGGTAATCGAATTGCGCCCGAACATTTGGAGTTGTCTGTTGCGGATCCCCATGCATTATTACCCAAGCTTAAGCATGCCGGGGCCATCTTCATGGGGCGCTATACTTCGGAGTCCTTGGGGGACTACTGTGCCGGTCCGAATCACGTTTTGCCCACTTCCGGCACAGCGCGATTTTCGTCCCCGCTGGGCGTATATGACTTTCAAAAGCGCAGCAGCCTGATTCAAGTTTCAGCGGAGGGTGCTCATACGCTGGGCAAGATTGCATCGACATTGGCTTTTGGGGAAGGGTTGCAAGCACATGCTCAATCGGCTTTGTTCAGAGAAAACTAAAATCAAGCCGCAATGCTGAAGCTAGCATTTCTGAAACTTCTTGGGTAAAGCCAGATTGTCCAAACATCGCTTGTTGTGTAAATTGCTCACTGACATGGATAACAAATATCAACCGCGAGTCATTCAATGACCAATTCTCTTCAACTGGGCCAATACCGCATTCTCAGAAAACTGGGGCAAGGAGGAACCAGTGTGGTCTATCTGGGCTATGACCCGATTGCCGAACGTCAGGTAGCACTCAAAGTGGTGAAACGGGATTTTCTGGATGACCCGAAGAGAGGGATGCAAAACCGCAACCAATTTCAAAACGAGGTGTCATTGGTCGGCAAACTCGACCATCCGAATATTGTTGCAACTTATGATTATGTCATTTCCGAAGACTCAAACTTTATCGTGATGGAATACGTTGCGGGGGGAACGCTTGAAAAACATATTCTGCCAGATAACTTGCTCCCGTTCGACCGGGTGGTTGAGTACCTTTTCAAGTGTTGTCGTGCTCTTAATTATGCACAGTACAAAGGCATAATCCATCGCGACATCAAACCCTCCAATCTGTTACTGTCGAATCCCGACGAGATCAAGATATCGGACTTGGGGGCGGCTATCAGAATGGATATCGAGCAAACGCTTGATAACAATCTGGGTTCGCCAAATTACATGTCTCCTGAACAAGTGATCGGAGATACGCTGTCGCATCAGACCGATATATATTCGCTGGGTGTGGTGATGTACCGTCTGCTAACAGGGCACTCGCCATATAACCCCAAGAATCTCGCACATCTTTATCAGCAGATCATTAATGAAACGCCAGTGTTGCCATCGCGACTGCGCAATGGCCTGCCGTTGCAATTGGAACGCATCGTAATGACAGCACTGAAGAAAAATCAGGCAGAACGCTTTCCTACCTGGCGTGATTTCGGAAACGAACTGGCTGCGTTGGGGCATTTTGAAAAAGGCGAATTGGACGTTAATGAAACAGAGAAATTTACAGCGCTTCGCAAATTAAACCTGTTTCAAGACTTTACCGACCTTGAGGTGTGGGAGATTTTGCGAGTGGGTGACTGGCACAAACAACCTGAAAAAACCGTACTCATTCGCGAAGACGACATTGGCGATGAGTTTTATGTGATTATTGAAGGTAGCGTCAGTGTAACGCGTTGCAATCGGTTATTGAATATACTGAGTGGTGGCGACTGTGTTGGCGAGATGGCCTATATGAGTCGCACTCAAGCTAAACGTTCTGCTACTGTCATTGCCAATACCGAGGTAACGGTAATGAAGATGTTGCCGGGCCAGCTTGAGCAATTGTCTGATCACTGTCAATTGCATTTCAATCAGGCGTTTTTACATGTGCTTGCTGATCGACTGCGTATGACGGACGATAGATTTGCAAAGCTTCCCGTTTTGGATAAACATTGATTGTGTAGGCCGATAAATCTAATCTATGAGCGTCAATTACTATGTTGATTAGACAGGTAATTCTTCAGTTGGCTGGCCTCACGTGCCATTAATTCTTTTGCTCCCATAGTTTTGGTGAAATACCATTGAAATTTGACATTGGGTCGATGTCAATACTTTAAAAGTGGACCACACCCTGTTTTTGCAGATACCCTTTGACAGGCGGTCTGGGAATGTGGATAATAGCGGGCTCATTTTTGGAGGGGTGGCCGAGTGGTTAAAGGCAGCAGACTGTAAATCTGCCCTCTCTGAGTACGAAGGTTCGAATCCTTCCCCCTCCACCAAAATTTGTTGATAGAAGTAGTTGAATAGTTGTGGCAATTGCTTGATGTCTCGCGATTGTTGTTGGGAAGGCACGCGGGTGTAGCTCAATGGTAGAGCAGAAGTTTTCCAAACTTACGACGACGGTTCGATCCCGTTCACCCGCTCCAGTTTGGTTGCTTGCCCATGTGGCTCAGTGGTAGAGCACTCCCTTGGTAAGGGAGAGGTCGCGAGTCCGATTCTCGCCATGGGCACCATTAGATTTTTATTGTTAACGTTTGACATTGATAGGGAATAATCATGGCAAAAAGTAAATTTGAACGCACGAAGCCGCACGTAAACGTGGGCACGATTGGACACGTTGACCACGGCAAGACGACACTGACAGCGGCGATCACGACCGTATTGTCAAAGAAGTTTGGCGGCGAAGCCAAAGCGTATGACCAGATTGACGCGGCGCCGGAAGAAAAGGCACGCGGCATTACTATTAATACAGCACACGTAGAGTATGAGACAGCCAACCGCCACTACGCGCACGTTGACTGCCCGGGCCACGCCGACTATGTCAAGAACATGATCACCGGTGCTGCGCAGATGGACGGCGCTATTCTGGTTGTATCTGCAGCTGACGGCCCCATGCCTCAGACACGCGAACACATCCTGTTGGCACGCCAAGTAGGCGTACCGTACATCATCGTGTTCATGAACAAATGCGACATGGTTGACGACGAAGAACTGCTCGAACTCGTTGAAATGGAAATCCGTGAACTGCTCACCAAGTATGATTTTCCTGGCGACGACATCCCCATCATCAAGGGCTCTGCACTGAAGGCGGTTGAAGGCGACCAGGGCGAACTGGGCGAACCTTCCATCTTCCGTTTGGCCGAAGCCTTGGACACCTACATCCCGCAACCGGAGCGCGCACTGGATGGCGCCTTCCTGATGCCGGTAGAAGACGTATTCTCGATCTCGGGTCGCGGTACTGTTGTTACGGGTCGTATCGAACGCGGCATCATCAAAGTCGGCGAAGAAATCGAGATTGTTGGATTGAAGCCAACCCTGAAGACAACGTGCACCGGCGTAGAAATGTTCCGCAAGCTGCTGGACCAAGGTCAAGCAGGCGATAACGTGGGTGTGTTGCTGCGTGGTACCAAGCGTGAAGAAGTTGAGCGTGGTCAAGTATTGGCAAAGCCAGGCACGATCACTCCTCACACCAAGTTCACGGCTGAGATCTACGTGCTGGGTAAAGATGAAGGGGGGCGTCATACACCATTCTTCCAAGGCTACCGTCCCCAGTTCTACTTCCGCACGACAGACGTAACCGGCGCAGTTGAATTGCCAGCAGGCACCGAAATGGTGATGCCAGGCGACAATGTATCGGTGACTGTTAATCTGATCGCGCCGATTGCGATGGAGGAAGGTCTGCGTTTCGCGATTCGTGAAGGTGGTCGTACCGTGGGTGCGGGTGTGGTTGCCAAGATTGTAGAGTAATAAGACGTTAGTCGTTAGTCGGGAGTCGTTAGACGTTAGCTAAGGCAAGCCTGCAAAGCGGACAAGGCCAGCTAATGACTAGCGACTAAAAACTAACAACTGTTTTAGATTGCAAAGTTAATTAAGTAAGCATACAATGCGCGCCCTCGCATGACTGCGGTCATGCGTTTTCGTTCTTTAAACCAGCGGTTCGGCCGCTATTGATGCAAGAGAAGAATATGCAAAGCCAAAAAATTCGCATTCGCCTGAAGGCATTTGACTATCGTTTGATCGACCAATCCGCACTTCAAATTGTGGACACCGCAAAGCGCACTGGTGCTGTGGTTAAAGGTCCGGTTCCCTTGCCTACCAAGATTGAGCGTTTTGATATTTTGCGTTCCCCGCATGTGAACAAAACTTCGCGTGATCAATTTGAAATTCGTACGCATTTGCGTCTGATGGACATCATTGACCCGACAGACAAGACAGTAGACGCGCTGATGAAGCTGGACCTGCCAGCTGGCGTGGATGTAGAAATCAAGTTGCAGTAAAGAAGCAGTCGTTAGACGGTAGTCGGTAGTCGGTAGTTAAGTCAAAATCCGCGTAGCGGACAAAACCAACTAAAGACTAATGACTAGTAACTAGTAACTGAGTTTAATAATCGGCTGACCAATTGAAGTTAGCCCCTTAATAAAAGGAAGTTAAAAATGAGTTTAGGACTTGTCGGTCGCAAGATTGGCATGACCCGCATATTTACTGATGACGGAACATCGTTGCCGGTGACTGTGTTGGACGTGTCCAATAATCGCATCACTCAGATTAAATCCGCTGCAACAGATGGCTATAGCGCCGTGCAAGTCGCGTTTGGAACGCGTCGTGCCAGCCGAGTGGTCAAAGCCGCAGCGGGACACTTCGCCAAAGCGGGTGTTGAGGCTTCGAGCAAATTAAAAGAATTTACTGTCACGCCTGAGCAGGCTGCTTCAATGCAGGTGGCCGGCAAATTGGGTGTTGATCTGTTTCAGGTCGGTCAAAAAGTAGATGTGACGGGAACAACGATTGGTAAAGGTTATGCCGGAACCATCAAGCGTCACCATTTTAAATCAGGCCGAGCATCTCACGGTAACTCCAAGTCGCATAACGTACCGGGTTCTATCGGTATGGCGCAAGATCCGGGTCGTGTATTCCCGGGTAAGCGCATGACAGGCCACTTGGGTGATGTGCAGCGCACAGTGCAAAATCTGCAAATCGTACGTATTGATGCCGAGCGCCAACTTTTGTTGGTTAAGGGTGCTGTTCCAGGTTGTCCCGGCGGAGATGTGATCGTACGCCCAGCTGTGAAAGTGGGGGCATAATGGAACTCAAAGTTATCAATACAAGTGGCAAAGCAGCTGCAAGCATTTCGGCTTCAGATGATTTGTTTGGTCGCGAATACAACGAAGCGCTAGTGCACCAGTTGGTCACTGCTTACCAAGCAAATGCTCGTTCGGCAAATAGCAAACAAAAAGGCCGTAGCGAAATCGCGAAAAGCACGCGCAAGCCTTGGGCACAAAAAGGAACAGGCCGTGCTCGTTCCGGTATGGCGTCCAGCCCATTGTGGCGTGGTGGCGGTAAGATATTCCCGAATAGCCCGGAAGAAAATTACACGCAAAAAGTCAACCGCAAAATGTATCGAGCAGGTTTGGCATCCATATTTTCTCAATTGGTCCGTGAGGATCGTTTGATCGTTGTGGACGATTTGGCGATTTCTGCTCCTAAGACAAAATTGTTGGCTGACAAGATCAAAAGTTTGGGCTTTGGCGGAGAACGCGTGTTGATCATTACTGACAGTATTGATGAAAACCTCTACCTGTCAGCTCGAAACCTACCAAACGTATTGGTGCTCGAGGCTCATCAGGCTGATCCGGTCAGTTTGGTGCGTTTCAACAAAGTATTGGTTACCCGCAATGCAGTAGCCAAAATCGAGGAGGTGCTGGTATGACCGCACTAAATACTAAAGAAGAGCGTTTGCTGAATATTTTATTGGCGCCGCAGATTTCTGAGAAGGCGACTTATGTTGCCGAGAAAAATGAGCAAGTCATATTTCGTGTTGTTTCTGACGCTACAAAACCTGAAGTTAAAGCTGCTGTCGAGTTGCTGTTCAAGGTGAATGTAGAGAACGTGCAGATCAGCAATGTCAAGGGTAAGCAGAAGCGTTTTGGCAAGTACACCGGTCGTCGTTCAGACTGGAAGAAAGCCTATGTGTGCTTGGCTCCGGGACAAGAGATCAATTTTGCTGCGAGCGAGCAAGGATAAACATCATGGCACTGATTAAACTAAAACCAACCTCTCCGGGACGTCGCGCTGTTGTGCGTGTGGTTAATCCTGATCTGCACAAGGGTAAACCAGAAGCATCGTTGCTGGAAAAGAAAACAAGAACGGCCGGGCGTAATCATAACGGTCATATCACTGTCCGTCACATGGGCGGCGGGCATAAGAAACATTATCGTATCGTTGACTTCAAACGTGACAAAGATAATATTCCGGCCAAAGTTGAACATTTGGAATACGATCCCAACCGTACAGCGCATCTGGCTTTGCTATTGTATGCGGACGGCGAACGCCGTTACATCATTGCACCGAAAGGTGTGGCTGTTGGCACGCAACTAGTGAGCGGTTCGGAAGCGCCGATCAAAGCAGGTAATGCACTACCCCTGCGTAATATTCCAGTCGGTTCAACAATTCACTGTATCGAAATGTTGCCTGGCAAGGGTGCGCAATTGTCACGCTCCGCAGGAACTTCTGTTCAACTGCTGGCACGCGAAGGTGAATATGCTCAGCTGCGTTTACGTTCCGGCGAAATTCGCAAAGTGCACATAAACTGCCGCGCAACGATTGGCGAAGTTGGTAACGGTGAACACTCTCTGCGCTCAATCGGTAAGGCCGGTGCAAATCGTTGGCGTGGTATTCGTCCAACAGTTCGCGGAGTGGTGATGAACCCGGTCGATCACCCGCACGGTGGTGGTGAAGGTAAGACTGCAGCGGGTCGTAATCCTGTCAGCCCATGGGGTGTGCCAGCCAAGGGCTTCCGTACACGTCGTAACAAGCGCACAAGCGGCATGATCGTTCGCCGTCGCTTTCAGGTTTAAGGGGTAAGAAGATATGGCACGTTCAATTAAAAAAGGCCCATTCGTAGACTTGCACTTGGTGAAGAAGGTAGAGGCAGTCCGTGCTACCAGCGACAAGCGTCCGGTGAAAACCTGGTCGCGTCGTTCCACCGTGTTGCCTGAGTTCGTTGGGTTGACAATCGCAGTGCATAACGGTAAGCAACATATTCCGGTGTACATTTCTGAAAATATGGTCGGACACAA
>CAIRAO010000222.1 GCA_903876625.1 uncultured Gallionellaceae bacterium
CTCTTCCGAAATCAATTTTTTTATTTCCAAAGGAGGTCAATTGGAACAGCATAAAGTTCGTCCAACTATCATGGTAGTTGATGACTCAGAAGAAGATCAAATGATTATGGAATCAATTTTGGCAAATGAATATTCGCTAAAAATATTCACCCAATCGCAAGAAGCTTTGAACTTTGCTTTATCCACTCCACCGGACTTAATCCTTCTTGATGTCATGATGCCTGATTTAGACGGATATGAGTTTTGCCTTAAGATAAGATCAAACCCAACACTCGAGTTTATACCGGTAATCTTTATCACCTCTAAAAATGATGATGAAGACGAAAGAAAAGGATTTGCGAGTGGCGGATCAGACTTTATAAGTAAACCCATTAATGCGCCAACATTTTTGGCACGCATAAAGACGCATCTTAAAATCAAACTGGCAATTGATTATCTTAAAAATGAAAAAGTTGGCTCAAACTCGGAGGAGCATACTATTTCAACGGATCTAATAAAAATCATAAAAACGCTTTGTGATAACCCATTCTTAAAAATTTAGCTCATGACTCATTCAAATAATTAATATTTTTTGGAGTCTACATGAATAAAATTCTATTAATCACCTTGCTAATTCCATTTCCAGCTAGTGCAGCAGAGACAGAATATACTCTAATCATAAAAGATCAGCAGTTTAAACCCAACCAAATAACCATCCTGACCGGCGAAAAGATCAAGCTGGAAATTGACAATCAGGATAACGAGCCAGTCGAATTCGAGAGTGCAGAAATTTCTCGTGAAGTTTTAGTTGCTGGTCATGGCAAAACATCAATCTTTGTTGGCCCGCTTGATCCGGGATCATATCGATTTCTGAATGATTTCAATCACCATATGGAAGGAACGATCGTTGTTAGGCCTAAACCAGTAAAATCATACTGAGCGTATGTTGCAAACGTCACCTTGGGTGGTAATTTATAACTAATGCGAACATTGAGCTATCGCCGACAGGCTAAGCTTTAAGTGTTGGCTAATTGATCCAATCTATATCAGATGATATCGAATCAATTATCAAGGCTTCTTTTTAGGGTAACAATTTTGGTGTGTTTGACGTCAAATGTTGCAAAGGCGGAGAATGATTTTATTGTCTATTCTCCTTATGTAGTTGAAGGACGAAGTGAAATTGAAATGTATGGATTCAATTCACAGGATGGTCGTAGCGATCTAGACGGTGCTCTTGGTTATAATGTTTCAGTTGGTCATGCACTGACCAATTGGTGGAAAGCAGAAGTTTATGCAGGTGAATTCAATCGCGCGCCCGGCGGAACGACACATTCATCAGGTTATGAATTTGAAAACATTTTCCAGTTAAGTACGACTGGTGAATATTGGGCTGACATGGGTTTTTTGGCTTCATACGCCGACAATATTCAAGCCGGAGTGCCAAATTTTGTAGAATTCGGTCCTCTTCTGGAGAAATTGTCTGGAAACATTGCGCAGCGAATAAATTTTATTTTGGAAAAACAGATTGGTAGCGGGGCTGGCACCGAGTTTATGTTTCGCTCTGCTTACAGTGTCAGCTACAAAATTCATTTAGAAAAATCTACCTACTCTCCTGGTTTGGAAGCCTATTTTCGACCAGCAGATAATGCACAACAGATTGGCCCAATATTTTATGGTGAGCGGCGACTGGATGGAGGAAGAGAACTGGAATATAGTTTCGGCATCGTTTTTGGCGTCATTCCGGACGCTCCAATGAAAACTTTATTGGCACGCTTGGAATACGAATTTTTCTAATTCTGTAACGTGTAATCAGAGTGTTACTATGAGGCAGTTAATCTTCGACTCATAATTATTGTAAAGGATAAGCCGATTGAAGAGTTTATCCAGTTGGCTAGGCTGCGTTAATTACACTTCAAGCATGCTTCTAGCAGAAGTAATATCTTCTTCGAATCGCTCAAAAAATTCTTGATAGATTTGCACATCCAGCCCCAATCTTTGCACGGCGGAAATGCTTTCCCAATTGACAGTTTTTGCTGTAACTCGATTTAGCAAGTTTGCGATGGTGACGATATCGGCATAATTTGAAAGACCACTGTCATTTTGAATTTGCAAATTCTCGTGAGCAATTGGAATCACCGACATTTCCGGGGGAAATCCCCATTCTTGCAGCATTTTTTCGCTGACTTGCGCACTGTATTTTATAACGATTGAAGACAGATCATTTTCGCTGATATTGGGGAACATTTTTCCCGCGTTAATACACAAGGGAAGCGTTCCGATGTCGTGAATTAAGCCCGCCAACATAGCCTGATCCTGATTGAGGTGCCGCTGGCTTTTGGACAACAAATAGCTAATTGCCGCAACTTCCCTGCTATGTAACCAAAAAGCAGACAGAAATTTCCCAACAGTCGGATTGTTTGTTTTAGACAAGTTGTTCATGGAAATTGCCATAACCAGGTTGCGCAACGCTTTGAATCCAAGTCGCGAAATGGCTGCCTTTGCGGTATTAACCTTGGGTTTACCAGCATAGGCAGCACTATTGGCTGACTTAAATAATTGAGCTACAAAGGTAGGGTCTCTAGAAACAGTTGCTACGATTTGGTCTGTAGAAACATTCATGTCGTCCAACATGCGTTGAATCTTAAATACCCAATCAGGCATCGGCGGTAATTTCACCGTTCCGCTTTCAATATCAGCGTAGAGTTTTTCTACGTCAAAAGATGGAGTTAAGTTGTTCATAATGAATATGGATGGGGTAACTTACAATATAAAAAAGTTGCTTTAGACAGCCTTAATTATGCGCCTCATTTGATGAAATGTGGACAGGGGATATTCTGGGCACATGAAAAAAACCGGTTTAATGATTTGGCTGAGGAACAAGTGAGAAAGTGTTAACGCCCGGACGTTCTTGCGGGCCTAAATGGCTAAGCAATTCCTTTAATTTAGTCTCACTTCCACTGGAGGCCTGCGCAGTGCCTTTGAAATTCAGCCCGGATGAGATCGAATAATGACCGTTTCCACCCAAAAGCAAAGGTCCCGTGGTTGTGCTGAGGGTGATTTCAATTCCAGCCGGGTTGCAGGTAAAAATAAAATGGTAATCCCCAAGTGGAGAAATAGTACTGAGTAATGAACTGGCATTCAGCCAATCAGCAATTGCTGTGCCCTGTATTCCTTGTTTTGAAATATTCAAGGAGTCACTCGTCACAATAATCTGACCGTCTAAAGCAGCAGGTTTTAAAAAATCTGAAGCCTCATCCAGCAATATAGCTGGCAAAGGAATATAGGCGTGTTGCAATTCAATTTGATCTGACGAAATAACGATTGTCATGGGGATGGGTTGTTTGTGATTTTCCCAATTCAATTGTGCTCTGAATTTTCCTGCCAAAAATGCCAAAGGTTCAATATTCCAATGAAGCGTATTGAGTGTGATCAGACCGTCGCTGTGTTGATGCAACAGAGGATTGGCACTGCCATGCCATAAAGATCCTTGTGTATTAGCGAGTTCCAGACGTCCATTACTGGCTAATTTCAAAGCCAGGCTAAGCAGGCTGGCAGGCGCACTTACGATCAAGAAGGTTAAAAATGCTGCAAACAAAAGTGTCCAGTTCCATCTGCTCATAAATGTCTACTGGACGATCCCGTTAGTTAACGTTGCACTGACTTTTACCATTCCGGATTGCGGCAAAGCGGAAATAGAAATTGAGTCTGCCCGGATGTGTTGTTCCTGTTCTAATTCATGTAGCCAGTTTATCAGTGAAGCAAACGAAATCGCATCACAAGTAATGTGTAGCCCATTGGATTTTAGTACATCAATCGAGGTGATTGACGGACTCAGTTGATGACGAGATGCCGAATCAATAATGCTCGACTTGAGTGCTACAGAATCTAGCGCAGCCAATACCGGTCGGTGGCGTAGTGAATTCACCTCCGAGGCTTGATCTACTATCTTAATGGATTGAGACTGCAAGATCGGAATTGATTTGTTTAGTTTGGTAACTGAACTATGTGCAGGTTGCCACAAGAGAAAATAAAAAATGATTGGAAGCAAAAAAGAAATTGCAAGCACGATGAAACGCTTTTCTTGAGAAGTGCGAGAGATCCAATACTTGGAACGAAGCTCTTGCCAGCGTGTTTTCATGAAACACCCCCGGCTTGAATCGTCAAGCGAGTTTCAACACTGTCACTTGTTTTGTGAAAATCGCCAAGTCGTATGCTTAATCCTTTACTTTGCAGATTTTGTTGCAGAGAAATAATTTCATTTTCATTGCGCAACCTTAAATCGATATCAAGCCGTCCGGATTCGTAGTGCATTGCGTTAATACTGCCACCGGGTAATTGGACTAGCAAGCCTGACGACTGGTCGAGTAAAGAAAGAAAATCCGCGTCATCCGGCAAACCTGCACTGTGTCTTAGCGCTGCAATATTTCGTTGCATTTGCAAAGGAGGATTGACTACGACACTCGTTTCACCAAAAGCCTTGCGAAAGTTCTGTTCCATCTCTTGTGTTAAGAGACTCTTTTGATGGTTGAGCAAAGCCCATTCTATATTTGTACCCAAAGTTTCGAGCAAAATGATTGCGAGCAGAATATAAATTGCAGGCAGCAATTTAGGTATCCATTCAAGTAATCTGGTTTTGGGTTTGAATGAACCCCAGAGCAAATTTACGGTGTTATTTTGAATTGGTTCTACACGCCAATCCCATCGCTTACCCCGTGTCAACTTGACAGGTAGATTTATCCAGCGTGGCATAAGCATCTGCTGGTCATTCGAATCAAAAAGGATTTCAATGCTTTTTGGGGGAAGCGGCAAAGATGCATTCAAACTAAGCGTCAAAGCAAGCGGGGGGTGTTGTTCATCTCCATGATCCAAAACCATGCC
>CAIRAO010000223.1 GCA_903876625.1 uncultured Gallionellaceae bacterium
ATTTCTTCAAGTAGCGTAACGGGTGGCATCGGTGCCCCGCAGTTTTGCAGAATAAAACGCAATAAATTTTTTGCACGGGGGAACGTTAATGTTTGCAGGAGCGAAATCTCAAACGGTGTTCCTGCAACTCGGCCCTGGGCGTCATGGCGGGCCAGTTCATCAAGCAGTTCAGCACCTTCTGCAAAATGCCGCGCACTGCGTACAAGCGTTTCCCGATACGCGGGAAATTTTTCTTCCAATAATGGCAGCACGCGCTGGCGCAAGAAATTACGCGGGTAATAAGTGTCCGCATTGCTTTCGTCTTCTACCCAATGCAATTCATTTTGTTGAGCATAGGCCAGCAGCGAACTTCGTGGAATGTCGAGCAAAGGTCGCAATAATGCAGGGACATTTGTAGTGCCAGATTTGAGCAAAGGCATTGCAGCAGCGCCTTTAATTCCGCCACCACGCAGCAGTTGCAATAACAGCGTTTCTACCTGGTCATCGGCATGATGAGCCAGCGCGACGAAATCACAATCCTGTTGCGCAAATGCATCATGGCGCAATTTGCGCGCGGCGGCTTCAACACCATGCGTATCGCGCATAGGCATAATGTTTACACGTTCAATATGCAAAGAAATTTTATATCGATTGCAAAGTCGGGTGCAGAAGTCAACCCACGAATCGGCGTTCGGACTCATACCGTGATGGACATGCAATGCGGATAGCTTCCAGGAAAAACGCGGGGCAAGTGCATGCAGCAAGTTTAGAAGTACGACTGAATCCATACCCCCGCTCAGGCCCAACAATATTGAGCCGCCGGGTGGAATGATGGGAGTGAGCGCGGCGGCTACGCGCTCTGTGAGATTAGAGTTCGACTTCCTTGAATTTGCCATAACTCATCAGGCGATTGAAACGAGTTTGAAGCATCTCGTCCGTTGACAATCCAGACACCTGCTTGAGAGATTCTTGCAGACTCTTTCTGATTGTCTGCATCATCGCCGGATAGTCGCGATGAGCTCCGCCCAAAGGTTCGCTGACGATTTTATCGACCAATCCCATTGTTTTCAAACGTGTCGCGGTAATACCGAGTGTTTCAGCTGCGTCCGATGCTTTGTCGGCACTTTTCCATAAAATAGAAGCACAGCCTTCGGGAGAAATCACTGAATAAGTAGCGTACTGCAACATTAACAAGGCGTCTCCTACTGCAATTGCCAACGCACCACCAGAGCCGCCTTCGCCGATGATGGTGCAAATGATTGGAACGTGCAATTCTGACATGACATACAGATTTTTTCCGATCGCTTCAGATTGACCTCGCTCTTCCGCACCCACGCCAGGATAAGCACCGGGTGTATCGATAAACGTCATAATGGGGATACCGAATTTCTCGGCCAGACGCATCAGGCGCATCGCTTTTCGGTAACCTTCCGGACGCGGCATACCAAAGTTACGATATTGGCGTTCTTTGGTATCACGGCCCTTTTGATGACCTATAACCATCACACTCTGACCATTGAATCGCGCCAATCCACCCACAATTGCTGCATCGTCCGCGTAATTTCGGTCGCCGTGCAACTCTTCAAAATCAGTGAACAGATGCCCAATATAGTCCAGCGTATAGGGGCGTTGTGGATGACGTGAAACTTGCGAAATTTGCCAGGGAGTCAGCTTGGCATAAATTTCTTTGGTCAGTGTTTGGCTCTTTTTTTGAAGGCGTGAGATTTCATCGGAAATATCAAGCGCCGAATCATCCTGAACGAAACGCAATTGTTCTATCTTGTTTTCCAATTCGGAAACTGACTGCTCAAAATCTAGGAATGTGACTTTCATGGGTAATATTCTATCGCCTATGGTATTAATATTCGAACGCAATGATACAGCAAGTGGGGTTAGATGTTTAGTGAGAAAAAGCGCTTGATCGTTGACAAAATTTCGCTATGTTGTTGTTTCATATTTTTTTGAATTGTTTGCGCATCAATCTCATGCAGTGCAGCATCCAGTTCGGCGCGTCGAGTCACCAATATATGTATCATTTCTTCCGCTATGGCCGGGCGCGCACGCAATATTTCCTCGAACACCTCTTTATCCACGCGATAACATTCAACATCCGTCTTTGCAATCACCGATGCCGAGCGTGGTGCTCCAGTCATTAATCCCATTTCGCCAAAGAAACTTCCTTTACCCAGTGTGCTGACGGTTCGGCGACCGCCATTGGGTTTTTCCAGAAACACTTCCGCTTCACCCTGGATAATTATATACAACCAGTGAGAACGCTGATCTCCTTGCTTCGTGATGATATTTCCACTTGCAAAAGGGGAATATCTCAAACGTTCCGCAAGTGAATTCAATTCTGCATCGTTCAATGACGCAAATAATTCAACACGGCGCAATGTTTTAACACGCAATAAGATTTCACGCTGATGCATCGTCTCATCATGTTTTTCATTTTCTTTGGTGTTCATGACATTGCGTTCTTCAACCGCGAGCTTGATTCCGGCACGTTGCAGCGCGGTAATAATGTGCCAGCGAATAACCGAATCTGTCGGGTCATCAACAGAAAGATCTGTCAACCAATATCGCACTGCATAGCGCGCATATCCCATCGCCTCCATATCCATCAATAAACAATTGGGCATCGGACTCTTGGCGACATTTGGAATATCTGTCTGCTGTATCGCTTCTTCAACCAGTCGAATCACTTGAGCAGACGGAATTGATTGTCCAACATTAAACCAGACCCAACGTCGCCATTTCACGGCTTGATCCGCACGGCGTCCCAGTACCATGAATTTATTTTTCATCAACTGGCTATTGGGAAAAACGACTGTCTCCCAGTTGCGAGTCTCAACCAAAGTCGAACGCCAACGAATATCTATGACCTTGCCCGAAACTTCATCTACTTTTATCCAATCACCTATTTGAACCGAATTGTCCAGTTGCAAAGCAAGCCCGCCCAGAATATTTCCCAAAGTGTCTTGCATGGCAAATGCAACGACAGCAGTAATCATTGCCGAAGTTGCCAGAATACTGCTCAAATCGAGTCCGGCATAACGCAATCGCACCATGAACCATGCAACATAGGCGACTATAACAATGATGTCTTCGGTGATTCGCGGTGTGGTAAATTTGAATAAAGGGAAAATAATGCGAAATATCATCAGTCCCCAAAGGCGAATAAACGCCACACCGGAACCAATAATAAATGCCTCGCGCAAAACAGTGGCAGCCCGGGTGAATTCAAGAACATTAACTACACCGCTGGCGAACAGACCTGCCTGGCTGACAAAAAAGAAGCTCAGTGTATTGATAAGGCTGGCACGCTCTTCACGACGAAAATGAAAAAGCAGCACTGCGATGCAAAGCATCAGTATCAGCACCAGAAATGACTCGTCACCCCAGAAGTATCCGACAACGCTTTGGATAAAACTCATATCTTAATACCACCACAAGAAAACAGGGGCATTTTACACCAAGGAGTAGTTTGCCAAAGCTCGTGGTCGCTTCCAAGCCTGCCATAATCCTGGATGAGTCAATTCGAAACGTCTTGAATTGTCCTCCTGGAGAACATCCAGCGTGATTTTTTTTAGTTTACCTTGTCGCAGAAGTTGAAGTAATGGTGATAAGCACACTTGTTCAAATTTCAAAATGGATTGTCTCCAGGAATAATAATCTCCGCGTCTTAGCGCTACACTTGCCGCCTCCCAAACAAACAGTGAGTTTTCAATTTTTGAACTATCAACAGAAATATTCGAAAGCTGAATTTTGGCTGCATGCGCAAATGCACTGGCCAGATCACTATCACTGAGCAACAGGTCAAAAGGTCGAGCTAACGTTACCGACGTTCCTCCTCCCCAAAACCACACACTATTTACCGGTAAGCCACCTCGTGTTTTGCACTTCTGACTGATAGGATGGCCATACAGCAACATCTGAATCTCATTCATCACTCCATGCCATTTCAAAGCGGACTCGCCGCGGGGAAGATAGGGGCGAGAATCTCTGCCCTCGACTTGATAAATGGAATGAGTATCTAGTTGCGGATGTTCATCCAGTCTCACATACCAACGTTGCGGATGCGCAGCGAAAAATTCCATTCCCGATCCGGCAAAATGTTCATTTACCGATTTGCATAATTGCTTTGCCTCTTCCAAGTTAATCGATACATTCGTTTGCAAAATCATCTGTGCATTATTCAGTCGCAAATGCACCGGATCAGCCCGCATCCAGTAAGAGGCGTGGGGATCAATGCCGTCAGTCGCCATTGTGACGGGAGCAATCGACATTTCAGGTACTTCAAAAGTCTGACACAACCAAGCATCTAAAGAATCAGTTTTGAGGAATTGCTTTTTGCTGCGAGCCAATAACAATTCCAATGTCGGTAATTTTAAATGTGCACAGACTTCAATTGCCATTGATTCCGGCAGAAAAAGGTCGGGAATAACGATATGGACTTGTTTCATTGTGGTGAGCTTGATTGATTCAATTAGTAATAGCGATCAGGATTTGATTTCCTGGTTGCATCAAAGATGAGTTATTCTGATGTCAAAATACGCAACGGGGATAATTTTGTAATTCTACGTGTCGCTAACCATCCTGCCAGCATTACTACTGTAGTTCCTCCGAGAGTTCCGAAAAACCAAACACCGATACTTAATTGATATGGAATCTCCAGCACGAAATGTGCTAATACCCATCCCAAAACTTCCGCACCTGCAGCAGCAAACAGTCCGCTTATTCCCCCCAGAACTGCAAACTCGAACAAGTGCAAACGTCTAAGGTAACGGCTATCTGCTCCCAATGTCCGCAGAATAGCCGCTTCGAAACTGCGTTCATCTTGAGTGGCAAGTAGCGCGGCATACAACACTGCAATACCGCTTAACAGCGTGAACAAAAATACTGCGCTGATTGTTTGTGCGATCTGGTCCATGATGTTGCGCACTTGTGCAATCACTGCACCTGTATCTATCAACAGCAGATTGGGAAATTGACGCGACAATTCATCGCCTGCAAGCACTTTATCGGGTGGCAGATAGAAGCTGCTGAGATAGCTGGCCGGAAAATCTTTGAGAAGTTCCGGCGTGGCAATGACAAAGAAATTCACTTTCATCGAATCCCACTGGACTTTGCGCAAGCTGGTGACTCTCGCTGCAAAGATGCTGCCTGCCACATCGTAAGTTAGCGTATCACCGAGATGGATGTCCAAAGTTTTAGCGATACCTTCTTCAACAGACAATGCCCCGCCTTCGCCGGGTTGCCACCATTGTCCTATCACCAATGAATTCCACGCAGGCATTTGTTCCATGTAAGAAAGATTGAACTCGCGTTCCACCAAGGCACGCGCGCGCGGATCGGGATAACTGTCTGCGTTAATGACATGCTCATTGATCTGAATTAATCTGCCGCGCACCATCGGTAACAGTAAGGGTGGGGGTAATTCATGACCGGCAAAGAATTGATGTACCGCGCGAGTTTGATCAGGTTGAATGTTCACCGCAAAACGATTCGGAGCATCCGCAGGTAACTTTCCCTGCCAACTTGCCATCAGATCGGCACGTACCAGTGTCAACACCAGCAACGCCATGCCACCCAAACTCATTGCCACCACCTGCACTGCTGCACCTCCTCCCTGGCGTGCAAGGTTATTAAACGCATGCCTCCAGTGAGATTCAAAAAATATCGCATAGCGTGCCAAAACCAACAACATTAACCACGCCAATCCCCCGAATACAAGCAAACCTGCGAGCAATCCGGCCAACACCGCAAAACCCAATTTCAGTGAGCCTGCATGCCACAAGAATAAAGTAGCCAGCACACCTACTGCGAGGCTGTATATCAACCAACCGCTGACTTCCGGCAATCCCAATTCACGTCTTAACACACGCAAAGGTGACACTTTACGCAGTTGCAATAATGGCAAAAAAGCAAAACCCAACAATAATGCGAAACCACTGCACGACGCTTTGACTAAGGGCAACAGACCAGGCTGTGGCAAATGGGCCTCGCGCATTGAAGTAATGCTCTCAACCAACAATGCTTGAGTCAAATACCCCAACAATCCGCCGAGTGACACTGCTACCACACCGAGTAAAATGAACTGATACAAGAACAGTCCCAACAATTGCCCTTGCTGTGCACCGAGACACCGCATCACGGCACATCCGTCTAAATGACGTAACACAAAACGGCGCGCTGCCAAAGCTATCGCTGCACCGGCAAGCACGGCAGCACTAAGTGCAGCAAGTCCCAAAAACTTTTCTGCACGCTCCAAAGCCGAGCGAATCTCTGGACGCGCATCCCGCACGTCTTCCATCTTTTCATTGCCGGTAAGCTTTTCTTGAAGTTGGCCACGCAATGCAAGCACTTGTTCTGCGTTACCTGCAATCATCAATCTGTAGGAAACCCTGCTACCTTCTTGCAACAAGCCGGTAGCGACCAAATCAGCATCATTCATCAATACTCGGGGTGCAAAACTGGCAAAGCCGATTGATTGGTCGATATCTTTTACGATTCGTGCCGCCCCCTTAAAGTGCAGAGCCCCAATCGTCACTTCATCACCCACATTCATATCCAGCCGGCGCAACAAACGCTGATCCACCCATACTTCGCCGCGTTCAGGAATAGAGGATTCATTTAGTCTATGGTGGAGCGAGATTGACGAAGTTGAAATACTGCTGCCATTATCAACTTCGATCTTCCCACGCAGCGGGTAACCCTGCTCCACTGCTTGAATCTCACACAATAATACTTGATCATGATACGCAACCATGCTGGGAAACGAGCGACTCTGAACGGTACGTAAACCAAGCGACTTCGCCATCTCGCGATAACTGGCAGAAAATGGCCGTGAAGAAGTAATACGCAAATCGGCTCCGATCAAACTTTGTGCCTGTTGTTGCAAAACCTGCCGCACTCTGTCGGCAAACAAACCGACTGTGGAAAGACTACCCACGGCCAACACCAATGCCAGCAGCAACACGCGCCACTCACCGGCACGCCAGTCGCGACGGAGTAGATTTAAAGAGAGTCGTAGAAGATTCATAGTCCAATCACAAAAATATCAAGAACGATTAACAATTGCCACACACTTACTGTTTACCATTTTTGTGCATCACACACCATTTTAGTGACAAATTTTGCCAGTTTTGTAATCCGAAAATTTTCAAAACGGTTCATAACTTCAACATCTACAACATGTTAAGCCAAACCACTGTCTTTTGGCATGTTATATGCTTTTTTAAATTCAAGCGTTACATAATATAACGCGACAATGCTGACTGTAGCGTAAACGAACTTAAGGAGGTGTTTCATGGCTATCGTAATGAACATGAGCAACTACGAAATTGAACGCACTTCAGAGACAATTGAATGCGACAAACGTTCAATGAATAATGAATGGAATCCGACACTCGCTCAGTTGAACCTCCAGCAATATGTTCCATCCAAATTATATCGTTCCATGCCTGCCGATTTGGCAACGGTCAATATTGAAATGTTCATGCAGCGCATGAGCAAGTAAGAAGTAAATTCTAATCTCATTCGCCGGACATGCGATCCAGCATCCGGCGTGTTGAATCCCTGACCCGAAAACTGTTGATTATTCTTCATCAAACAAGTTAAGCTAGTTGCTAAGCATCTATGCAAACGAGTTTACTCGGGAGACGAAAATTATGATTAGAAATATTCATGCAGTGGCTATCTTATCCACTCTGTTTTTTCTCTGTGCCTGTTCCAGTCCACAATTCAAATGGAGTGATGCCGGTAAAATTAAATCAGGCATGTCGAGCGAAGAAGTCTCTCGAATCATGGGTGACCCTAATGTTGTTGCTTCGCGCGATGGCAAACTATTTTACACATGGGCATCAACGGGAATATGCAAAGGTAGTCGAGCTGTCACCATTGAGTTCAAAGAGAATAAAGTTACTGACGCACCAGCTGTGCCCACATCTTTTAAAGATTGATATGTTGTCTGGTTCAACGTTCTACCATGCCACAAAATATTTTCTTATTCAACTTTCCAAAAATATGCGATGCAAATCTAACACTATAGAAATAAAGACACTATGAGATTACTTCACACGATGATTAGAACAGGAAATCTGGAACGCTCCATCGATTTCTACACAAATATACTTGGGATGAGACTACTCCGCAGAAAAGATTATCCAGAAGGAAAATTTACCTTGGCATTTCTCGGCTATGGTGAAGAAAGTGAAGTCGCTGCACTTGAGTTAACCTATAACTGGGGAGTTGAAAGCTACGACTTGGGAACAGGTTACGGCCATCTGGCTATTGAAGTGCCAGACGCAAAAACCTTCTGCGAGCAAGTAAAACAAAAAGGTGGAAAAGTAATACGCGAAGCTGGCCCGATGAAAGGTGGCACCAAAGTCATTGCATTCATTTGTGATCCCGAAGGATACCCAATCGAACTCATCGAGAAACAATAATAAGTGGATTGCTTTAGTAGAAAAAAACCGACAGTTTTCACTGTCGGTTGAGTCAACCTGCGGTAGTTTTTGTAATTTTTAAAGCTTATTATTAACGTAACAAAGTCAACACACCATTAGGCGACTGGTTCGCTTGGGCCAACATCGCAGTACCTGCCTGTTGCAGTATTTGCGAACGGGTCAGGTTAGCTGTTTCAGCTGCGTAGTCTGTGTCCATAATACGGCTACGCGCAGCGGTCTGGTTCTCGGACGCGATCTGCAAGTTATTGATGATCGACTCGAAGCGTGACTGAACCGAACCATAGGTAGCACGCGCTGCAGCCACGTTGGCAATGTCTACATCCAGCTTGGCCAGTTCAGCCTGTGACGAAGCCGAAGTGTCGCCCAGTGAGGTCGATGTGGGGGCAATTGCAGCATTGGTTACCACGGCTATGGTATCTACACCGGCCATACTATTGGCA
>CAIRAO010000224.1 GCA_903876625.1 uncultured Gallionellaceae bacterium
AACATGGAATGCTCGAGAAAAAATGAGAGCGGTATTAAAATAATACTAAGCATTACTTCTTGACGGAATGCGTCTTCATTGCGATAGGCTTCTTTAAGTCCGGCGTACGAATACTTGAGTGCATTCAGCAAACGTCTGAGACCTGTTTTTCCTTTGTGCGGGCTTTCCATCATTTTCTGCTTAATAGTTAGTTGCTCGGTTTAATATGCCCAGCGGCGGCATTCCACAAAATCAATTCCATACGCCCATCCAAATGTTCAACAATCGCGGTACAGCTATCTACCCAGTCACCGCAATTCATATAAGTCAAACCTTCGACTTCTTTAATCATCGGCCAATGAATGTGTCCGCAAATAGCGCCATCCAGCCCGAGACTACGAGCATGGTGAATCACCGATTCCTCAAAACTAAAAATGAAGCTCACGGCAGTTTTTATTTTGCGTTTGGCGTAACCGGCCAGAGACCAGTAGCCCGGACGTTTGAGGGTGCGACGGAGCCAAGATAAGTAGATATTCAGGCTCACTAATAAATCGTAAGCTTTATCACCCAAGACGGCAACCCATTTGTGATGTCGAGTGACTTGATCAAACTCATCTCCGTGTAACAATAAGTAACGGCGGCCATCAGCCGCGGTATGAATATAGTCATGCGTTACCACTACATCTCCAAAAGAGGTACCCACATACTCGCGTATGGCTTCATCATGATTACCAGGGATAAAAATCACCTTTTCTCCGTGGCGTGCTCGTCGCAGCATTTTTTGCACGAAGGTATTTTGAGCCGGAGACCAATGCACTCCGCCGCGTTTCATCGCCCACAAATCAACGATGTCACCAAGCAGAAATACGTGTTCTGAGGAATACTCTTTCAGAAAATCCAGTAAGTGATTTGCTTGGCAAGCTTTGGTTCCCAGATGGATGTCTGACAAAAAAATCGAACGTACCTGCTGCATCGTTACGCTCTCCATGATGTTGAAGTAACCGGGAGAGTGTCGGCTGTGCAATTGGCATTGAGAGAAGACGCCGGAGAGAAGAAGAGACTAGTACTGTAATGCAACTCAAAGACTGAAATTTTCATGCGCGCAGAATCGCATGCGAACATGTCTGCATTGTTACAATAATGTTAAGTTTTTATGAAAGCCATGGACTGTTTAAGGATTCCTAAAAAAGATCAACCGGCAACCGTACGATTCCGTCCAGCAGATTTTGCCTTATATAGACGCTCATCTGCCAGATGCATCATTGATTCGATATTTGCTAATTCGTTGCTGGAAGATAATCCGACGCTGATCGTGATAGGGACTATTTTGCCCTGGACTTGAAGCGGTTGTGCGGCCACTTGCAGCCGTAACCTTTCTGCATATTGAAAACATGCTTTTTCATCAGTATTTGAGCAGATGACCAAAAACTCTTCACCACCAAAGCGACAAACTACATCTTGTTTACGAGCAGCAAGCCGCAAATTATTTGCGACCATTTTAAGTGCCTCATCACCAAATTGATGTCCATAAGTGTCATTGACAGATTTAAACCGGTCGACATCTATCATCATGCAACAGACTGAATTGCCACTTCGTGATGCGATCGCCCATTCCTGTTCCAATCGCTCGATTCCATAACGGCGGTTGGGTAGTCCGGTCAAGGCATCAGTCAAAACCAATTCTTGCAGGCGTTTATTCGAGAGTGCCAATTCATCCGCAAACTTGCGCAATTGCAAACGTTCCTGTTCTTGTGTTATTTGTAATTGAACAATACGTTGAGCAGCGCGTAATCTGGCTGCAAATACTTTCGCATTGATTGGTTTGGTCAGGTAATCATCAACACCGGCTTCAAAGGCTTCAACAAGATTTGCAGTGCTTTCCTGAGCGGTAATCAGAAATATGTAAATGTTGTTGTAGGATGGATTCTTGCGAATTTCTTTGCACAACTGGAGGCCATCCATTTCAGGCATCATCCAATCAGAAATGATGAGTTGAGGCGGGGTGTTCTTAACTATTTCAAGTGCAACTTTCCCATTGCCGGCAGTGGTGACAAGGTGTCCGGATTTCTCAAGCATACTCTTATAGAGCAACAGGAGAGAGCGATCATCCTCAACCAGCAGAATATTTAATTTCACAGAATCTGCCGTCGAACCTGGTAAAGCTTCAACCCCCTTTAATTCATGGGCGATCGATGCCGCATTGAGCATTTGTTCAAATGGAGGTATTTTGGCAACTTTAATATTCAGCAAAGAACTCCACTCGCCTAATTCTTTTATGACCAAGTCGCCGATTGCAACGAGTGCATCTGTTTCTATTCCCACACGGGTAGCCAACAGCATCATTTGCGGAACTTTCTGGAACCTTACAGTGGGATTCGAAGTACAGAGTGCCGCAATATCATTCGCAAAATGAAATAGTTGCAGTAAGCGCCAATTACGGCTTCCCTCTGCAAATTGACTCGTGTCTGGATTTTCAAGGTGCAATGCAATATCTTGAAAGAGTTCTGGCATCCCCCAGTCTTTCAGCATGATTGCGGTGATTTGGTTGTGATCAAGTCCAAAAGTATTGCGTTCAAGCTTGCTTAAGGATTGAGCATCGGAAGTTTGGGTGATGAGCTGCGAATATTGATCAGGAAAAACCGTAGATAACGTCAGACGTCCGATTTGAGAAAGCAAGCCCACCAAAAATGCTTCGTCCGCAACCCCGATACTCATTTTTGATACAAGTTGTTGAGCGGCCACTCCGCAGCAAACGGAATGAGCCCAGAATTCCTGATAGTCAAAACCCGCACAAGCTCCCGAGCCAAAATCCGCGACTAAAGAGAGACTGAGTGCCAATTGGCGCACTGACTTGAAGCCAAGCACGGTGACCGCATCAATAATGGATGTAACCGGACGGCCCTCGCGCCGGGCCAGAAGATTAGCCGATTTTATGATCCGGCTTGCCAGTGAGGGATCGTTATTGATCAGCTTTGCAATTTGTTGGGCAGTTGCATCTTGTTGCTCAGTCAGATGGATAACCTGCAATGCCACACCTTTTGGCGAAGGAAGTTTGCCATGAGTGTTGAATTTTTCGAATTGCTTACTGAGTGTTGGGTCCATGATGCCGCTGAAAATACGGGGAATATTGAATATTATATTACGGAGTTGGATTGTTCCACATTCGCTTTAACTTAACAAAGGAAAGATACATTAAATTGCAGCGCGAGTTGCGCCATTAAATAAAAGTCGCTATATTCTCACCCATGCATTTCTCACGCCACATTTCGTATTCGCACTCTACCGCCAGCTTGCTGGCGGCGCTGAAGCTGCGCGTCGCGCGCTAACTAATTCTTCCCCTTAAGTTTTAAATCAGGCGGCTCGTCTGAAAAGAGCCGTACATGAACAATTGCGATGGAGTACGACATGACTGACAAATTAATTATATTCGATACAACCTTGCGCGACGGAGAACAAAGCCCGGGCGCATCCATGACCAAAGAAGAGAAATTACGCATCGCGCGCCAGTTGGAAAAATTGGGTGTGGACGTCATTGAAGCAGGTTTTGCCGCAGCAAGCCCGGGTGATGCGGAAGCGATACTGAGTATTGCCAAAGTAATCGAGCGCTCGACCGTGTGTTCTTTGGCGCGCGCCAATGAGAAAGATGTGCGAGCGGCGGGTGAGGCGATCAAGCCTGCCAGGCATGGACGTATACACGTCTTTATCGCAACTTCGCCCATTCATATGGAAAAGAAATTGCGCATGACGCCGGATGAAGTGGTTGAACGAGCAGTTGCGGCAGTTAAGTTGGCCCGAGAATACACGGATGATGTCGAATTTTCTGCCGAAGACGCAGTGCGCTCAGAGATGGATTTTTTGGTGCGGGTGTTTGATGCCGTCATTCAGGCCGGAGCGACCACCCTGAACGTACCCGACACAGTGGGCTATAGCATCCCTGAGTTGTGGGGGAATCGCATAAAAGAACTGATCGCACGCGTGCCGAACTCTGATCGTGTCATCTGGTCAACGCATTGCCACAACGATCTGGGCATGGCCTCAGCAAACTCTTTGGCGGCGGTGTTGAACGGCGCACGCCAAGTGGAATGTACTATCAATGGTTTGGGAGAGAGGGCGGGTAATGCCGCTCTGGAAGAAGTGGTGATGACAGTGCGTACACGCCGAGATATTTTCAATTGCGACTGCCGCATCGATGCAACACAAATTGTGCCGACTTCCAAATTGGTTTCCAGCATCACCGGCTATCCGGTACAACCCAACAAAGCGATTGTCGGTGCCAATGCTTTTGCGCATGAATCGGGCATTCATCAGGACGGCGTGCTCAAACATCGCGAAACATACGAGATCATGCGCGCCGAAGACGTAGGCTGGGGGGCGAATAAATTGACGCTGGGTAAACTTTCCGGGCGTAACGCCTTCCGCACGCGTTTGCAGGAATTGGGCATCGTGCTGGAAAACGAAGATGCCTTGAACGCGGCGTTCTATCGCTTTAAAGATTTGGCAGATCGCAAGAGCGAAATCTTCGACGAAGACATTCAAGCCTTGGTGAGTGATGAAGGTGCCAGTCATGTGAGCGAGCATTTCCGATTAGTCGCGATGGGTGCTCACTCGGAAACCGGAGTATTGCCCGTGGCACGAGTGGTGATGAGTATCGGTGGCGTTGAACATCAAGCAGATTCACAAGGTGGGGGGCCGGTGGATGCTACATTCAAAGCAATCGAGCAGATCGCAAAAAGCGGTACCGAATTGCTGCTGTACTCGGTGAACAACATCACCAGCGGTACCGATGCTCAAGGTGAAGTGACGGTGCGTTTGTCCAAGGGAGGCAGAGTGGTTAACGGGCAAGGGGCAGACACCGATATCGTGGTGGCTTCCGCCAAAGCTTATCTTAATGCCTTGAATAAATTGGATGCGGGTATAGAGAGAGCTCATCCGCAAATTTAAATTTGGCATCATTCAGTTATAAGGCCCTGTTTGGAGACGAACAGGGCTTTTTACTTTATTCAATCGCCGCATTACCCAACGGCGGAATTGTCCTAATAAAACATAGTACTTTTTTGTGCCATACCGCACAGAACAAAGTTGAGTAGTGAGGAATAATTTGTTCAAAGGTTCACAAATCTATAAAAAATGAATCCCGTGGATAAAGCATAGATATTTAAGTGATTAAAATCACAACAGGTAATTTTGGGAAAGTACATTAACAATTGGAGGAAATAACAATGAAAGTAAAGTTAGTAGATTTAATCTTCTGTATGTTTAAAGGGCATCAATACAGTCGATTTGAACGTAGAAATCCATCTTGCATTCATTGTAACTCCATCAAAAAGAATAAAAATCAACTTGAGAGTACAAATAGGCGATCACCATACAAGGCAAACTCTGATATGCAACAATTTGAGCCAACGCCGACAAATTAGTCATTGAGGTTAGTACCAATATCTGATGAGCCATGACGATTACTAACGAGCTTCAAGCCACCATTGAGCAGATGGTGCAACAAGGCAAGGGCATTCTTGCCGCAGACGAAAGTCAACCCACGATTGCCAAGCGTTTTGCTGCCATAGGTGTAGTCCCTACTGCCGAAAACTGCCGCGCATACCGTGGCTTGTTGTTTACTGCTCCAGGTATAGAGGATTACATCAGCGGCGTAATCGAATTCGAGGACACACTTGCGCAATCCGACGACGACGGCACACCATTACCGGTGGTGCTGGCTCGACGCGGCATCGTACCCGGCATCAAAGTGGACAAAGGCACGGGGCCGTTGGCACTGTCGCCCTGCGATCTCATTACCTACGGCTTGGACGGCTTGGCGGCTCGCCTGATTCAATATAAAAGCCAAGGCGCACGTTTCGCCAAATGGCGTGAGGTTTACAAAATAGGTGATCACTATCCCACTGCACTGGGTATCTCGGCAAATGCCGAGATGCTGGCGCGTTATGCTGCGGTGTGTCAGGAACAGGGCATTGTTCCCATTGTCGAGCCAGAAGTGTTGATCGACGGAAATCACAGCATGGCGCGCTGCGCCGAGGTGACCGAGACGGTGCTCAAGTTGGTTTTTCATGCGCTGCACCGTCATCATGTTGTGCTGGAACATATGATTCTCAAACCCAACATGGTGCTGCCGGGAAAGGATCATCCAGTCAAAGCCAGTGCAGCAGAAATTGCAGTGGCGACACTGCGTGTATTCAGGCGCGCCGTCCCGGCGGCTGTGCCGAGCATCAACTTTCTTTCCGGTGGCTTGAGTCCGGAAGAAGCAACGGCTAATCTCAATGCCATGAATGCCAACTTCCCCGGAACGCCATGGCTACTGTCATTTTCTTACGGACGCGCTCTGCAGCAGACGGTACTACAGGCATGGCAAGGGAAAACGGAGAATGTGCCTTCTGCACAACTGGCACTATTGAAACGAGCAAGGTTGAATGGCGCAGCACAGCGGGGTGAATATACGCCTGCGATGGAGTCGGCGAATTGACCAGCCAAAAGTAACTAAATGCATGAGTACTTTTACTCAAGTATTCGTGGCGTTGCACACTTTTATTTAAAACCGATATTGTTTAATTCAAGACGAACTTAGATTCTGCTTAAGGAGCAAACGTTGATCACAAAATGTCTTTTCCCTGTAGCAGGTTATGGAACCCGCTTTCTTCCGGCCACCAAGGCACAGCCAAAGGAAATGCTGCCAATCCTTACCAAGCCACTGATTCAATATGGCGTGGAAGAGGCACACAATGCAGGTATGCATAATATCGCCTTTGTCACTGGACGTAATAAGCGTGCTATCGAAGATCACTTTGATATCACCTACGAACTTGAAGACAAGATCAGCGGCACCAACAAGGAAAAACAGCTGGAGGGAATTCGTGACTTGATCGAGCAATGCACTTTCTCCTACACGCGTCAGAACACCATGCGTGGCTTGGGAGATGCCATTCTTACCGGAGAATCACTGATCGGTTACAAACCATTCGGCGTCATTCTGGCCGACGATTTGTGTGTTGGCGTACCCGACAGCGTCATGTTGCAGATGGTGCGTATTTATGAGAAATACCGTTGTAGCGTTGTTGCGGTTGAAGAGGTTCCCATCGAACAAGTAGAGAAATACGGGATCGTAAGCGGACAAATGCTGGAAGATGGATGCATCCGTGTAGATCGCATGGTCGAAAAGCCGGCACCAAAGGATTCCCCTTCCAATTTGGCAATCATAGGGCGTTACATCCTGACTCCAGACATCTTCGAAATTCTGATGAGCACTTCGCCGGGGAAAAATGGCGAGATACAGATAACTGACGCGCTACAAACCCAAGCTAAAAGAGGCAAGGTGATCGCCTATCGTTTTCTGGGTAAGCGATTTGATTGCGGCAGTGTAGAAGGATTTGTGGAAGCCACGAATTACTTTTTCAAATGCCAATCAAAATCTGAAGGACATTAAATGAAATATTTTGATGAAAATTCAAACCTGATTGAGTTTCGAAATATTCCAGGTCTATCCATTGCAGTATCTATTATTGATTCATAGTCACATACCAACCCATATTAGTAATAAGTTCCTCTAAAATTGTTGCTCCGAACTTCGTTCCATGCTTAAAAATGTTAAGTCACATCTTTAGTGTTTCATCCACCAATCTGCAATGATCCTCCCCACTGCGGGATTAACCATATAGCCATACGCGCGATGGCAATCCAGTCCTTCATCACTGCGATAAGAATTGTAGATTCCATGATGACGATCTTCAATAGTTTCAACCAAGCCAAGCTCTAACATTTGGTGAAAACTTTCTTTGAATTTTCTATTAAGCGCAACAACATCACCTTCGGCAGAAAAATTGACCCAGTCCCGAATCTGGTTTGGGTATCTTTTTTCATTTTCGTTGTTCATGCCCATTAATCGCCGTTTAATATAATGCATACCCAAGGGACTGCCGAGAGTTAAGAAATCCACTTTCCCTTCCACGCCATCCTGATTAGAAAGTTCCCATAAGGTATCGTAGGCAATAGCCGAGCCCAGACTATGCCCAATTAACAGTACTGCATCTTGATGCTCAAGCATGGGGCGAAGGGACTGCTTTAATAGCTCGCGAACCTTAAAGGCAACATTGTCTATATTATTAAAGTAGCGGTTGATTTCAATCACGATGCTGCGCACCTCTTCGGGCAACAATCGTATGAGCAAGGGTATATCATCCCCCATCGTTAACAGCAAACGACTCAGCCATAACATCCAGGAATGAGCATCATGAATATCCAGTTCAGTGGGGCCATGTTTGTTGATGAGGGCATCGATCCAGGGAATGTCTCCGGTGATATCCTGATACGAGTGATAATAAAGACCGTTCCAGTTAACCAGATGGAATTGTTTCTGGTTGGATTGAAGCGTGTCGGCCACGAGACTATCTGTTCGGCGTACACCTTCGACAAGAGTGCGCCAGAGTAATTTGCTGTAGAGTGTTTCTTCGGGCTTGGGATTCTTGCCCGGCACGAAGATAATTTGTTTCGTTGTCATAGCACTTTTAGTTGTTTTGCTGAAATTGTCTGATCAGAATCCCCTCTACGGTAACTGAAAAAAGAACACACTTTTTTCAGATGCGCTCGATTACCACAGGGGAATCGAAAAATAACAGTACGGGCGAATATCATGTAACTCGTGTTTGTCCTATTTTGGTTGAATCTTAGGGTCACACTTCGAGTTCTTCTATGCGGCTCACCACACAGTGACAAGAGAATTTAATCCGAGGAGATTTGTCTGGTAAGAAGGGATACTGAGACATTCATGGTCATATCAAACCAACACAAATCCATCGGGGTAGATAACAGCATACTATTCATAATCGGAGAAAAAACTTCGCAGAAAAGGCGAGCCCGTTAAACTATCGGGCTTTATTGATTATCGTGAACCTTGCCTGTTGTGCATCCAAAATGGGAACATCACTTTGGATACGCATTATTTTCTCGCCGACCTTGATGTCAAATCCGTCACAGTCTAGTCCGATCAGTTCAGCTTTTTGATTATCCTGGGCAGCATAAAGACGAATCGATTCCTCATGCAGGGAATTCAACTCTGCAAGAATATCTATTTCTTGTGTAACGAGGGGATAGCTCGCAACGTTATAATTAACACCCTTGACCCAATGAATTTGGCCAAAGCCACCGATGAAACGGATTGCTTCGGGGACGATTCGGTAAAATGAAAAGTCATGCATCGCAAAGTAAGTTTGTGCTTCCGGGAAGTAGCGCAGATAGCGCAGACCGGCCTTCTCGCGGTCGGCCACCTGAATCGCAGAGCCCAATACAGTGACGCGTCCCTGTGTTTGGATGTGCGGATTTTCCTGATTGTGGGTGATCAAGCTGACACGGTGATCATGCAGGATATTTTTGGTGTGTTCTGCCAGCGTGCTGATGAGAATAAGCAGGCTGCCGTCGTGATCGACCAGGTAGGGCGTGATAGAAGCAAACGGATGTCCGTCAAATTTTTTCGACAACGTACAAAGCGCGCCGTAACGATGCGCCCGCAGAAGCTTTCGAGCTTCGACAGAAGTGGCCGTTTTATTATTGTCAGTTATCATATACGGATTGTAAGAGAGTTAGCTAAAAGATGAAAACAGTCTGGCAAAATTTAATTCACTTTGCGACCTTCGTGGCGCATAAATTCAAACATGACAAATGTACACAGATGGCGGCAAGCCTGACTTTTGACTCACTTTTGTCTTTAGTGCCGTTGATTACCATCGCACTTACTTTATTTTCCGCATTCGCTGTACTTGAAGATTTCTCTGCACAGATCAAGCATTTTTTGCTGAGCAATATGTTGCCGGAGACGGGCGGAAAAATGATTTCGTACTATGTGGAACAATTCGCCGAAAGCGCAACCAAGCTCACCGCAGTGGGGCTGATCTTTTTGGCGCTGACAGCCATGCTGGTGATGGTCACCATCGACAACGCTTTTAATACCATCTGGCATGTCACCAAACACCGTCCCTTGTTTAAGCGTTTAATTGTCTATTGGGCCGTTCTTACTCTGGCTCCTTTGTTGATAGGAGCCAGCTTGACGCTGACTTCCTGGCTGGTCGGCTTGTCTATTGGCTATACCAAGCAGGCACCGATCTTTGGCATGGTCACTTTAAAAGTTGTGCCGGCGTTACTGACTACGTTGGCGTTCAGTATATTATTTAAAGTCATGCCCAATCGCTACGTGCCGTTGAAACATGCATTTATTGGCGGGGTGGTGGCTTCGGTAGCGTTTGAAACGATGAATCGTTTATTCGGTTTTTTCATTACCCATTTCTCCACTTACAAATTGGTTTACGGAGCTTTTGCCAGTATTCCGATCTTTCTGTTTTGGATATACCTTTCCTGGCTCACAATCTTGTTTGGGGCGCTGATCGCTGCCTCCTTATCACGCTGGCAGCATCGCGGGGCGCAGCAACTTAACAACGTCACGCAATTTTATTTTGCGGTACGCATACTGGGAACAATGCATGCAGGATTAAGCAAGGGCGAAGTGCAATCGGTTGCTACCTTGTCTGACACCCTGAAACTGGTTTTTGAAGAAACCGAAGATTTATTGGAAAAGCTGCAGCGCGCAAAAATGGTACGCCAACTGTCGGAGACAACTTGGAATATAGTCCGCGAAGCAGAAAGTATCTCGCTGCGCGAGTTAACCGAACTGTTTTTACTCGATACCGGCACCTTGCCTTCACAACAAGGCGATGCCGAAATTCATGCATGGTTTGCGCGGGTCGCTAAACTTTTGGAAGAACCCAACAAGCAGTCTTTGCAAAACATGATCTGACGGGCATGGCATTGGCCACCCTGAATAACGAAACAAAAAAACAAATCCCCCTCCGCTTCGCTCCACCCCCTTTTTCAAGGGGGTTATTCCCCACTTAGTTTTAAGGGGTTTATTCCCCACTTTGAAAAAGGGGGGCTAGGGGGGATTTGCTCTTTGGTTTAGCTGCAAAAATCCCCCTCGGCCCCCTCGCAAGCTCTCCCCCATTTTTAAAGCGGGAAGTGGAGAGCGCAGACTAGCGCAGCGGATGGTTTTATCGACCCATTTGAGGGGCTCTCCCAAAAAGCCTGCGGCCGGAAGCCATTTAGCACAGCCACTGTGCAATAGCATCTCATCCAGATTCTGCTCATTCTTCATCCTGCATCTTACAAAGGCAATTTTAATCTTGTGTCTGTTACCGCACAGATGATTTTGTATGAAAAATGGATAGTCGGAGCATGCATAAATAGTACCTTATTTATTTGGGCAAATTTAAGGAGGAGAAGCAAAATGAACAAATTTGGAAGTGTTGCCAAGCCATTGAACTGGTTTATATCGTTACTGACGGTTGCTTTTATGGCGGGGTGTGGAAATAGTATTTTGGGAGGTGACAGTGTAAATGCGGGTTCAACACAAAGGTCTTCCAAAGCCATTACTGCTTATTCGCTCAGTGGGGTCGCAGGTATTATAAGTGAATCAGCCAAGACCATAGTGGTGACGTTGCCGAATGGGACCGCCGTAACAAGCTTGGCTGCGACATTCACTAGTACAGGAAAAGGAGTGCCCACGGTGGCGGCTGTTAATCAGATCAGCGGTACGACATTAAATAACTTCACCAGTCCGGTAGCCTACGTGGTCACCGCACTGGACGCTTCGACGGCAACCTATACCGTAACTGTGATTGTGGCTTCAGCCACGGCCAATGCCATCACCACCTACTCAATCAACGGTGTTGACGGAACAATAAATGAAACAGCCAAGACAATCGCGGTGACTTTGCCGGCGGGTACTGCCTTAACCGGCTTGATAGGGACATTCACGACTTCAGGCGCAAGCGTAAAGGTGGGAACGACGGCGCAGACAAGCGGTACAACACCAAATGACTTTACTACCCCGGTGATTTACACCGTCACTGCGGCGGACGCTTCAACGTCGACCTATACCGTAAAAGTAACTGTCGCTTCAGTTACAGCCAAAGCCATCACTGCTTATTCTCTCGCTGGTGTTGCCGGAACTATAAATGAATCAGCCAAGACAATTGCGGTGACTTTGCCGGCTGGAACTGCAGTAACCAGCTTGATTGCGACATTCACGAGTACAGGAAAAGGTTCCCCCACGGTGGTTGGGGTAAAACAGATTAGCGGTACAACGTCAAATAACTTCTCAAGCCCGGTGGCTTATATTGTCACTGCGGCGGATGCCACAACGGCGACCTATACAGTAACCGTAACCGTGGCAGGAACCTCGTCCAAGGCCATAACTGCTTATTCGCTTAACGGGATTACGGGCGTGATCACCGAACCGGCACACACGATATTGGTAACTCTGCCGACCGGAACAGCGGTAACCAGCTTGATTGCGACATTCACGAGCACAGGAAAAGGCGTGCCAACAGTAGCAGGAGTTAACCAATTTAGCAGTGTAACGTCGAATGACTTCACTACCCCGAAAGACTACCTCGTCACTGCGGCAGATGCTTCAACGGTGACCTATACCGTAACTGTTGTGGTCTCTACTGTGGCAAACCCAACAGCACCAGCCCTCGGCGAGGCCGGCAGGTTTTTGATTCTGGCTAGTCAAACAATCACCAACGTTCCGACCAGTGCCCTGAGCAATGGTGATCTCGGAATAATGGATCAAGCACGCTCGTATTATGCAGGATTCACACCTGGTGTAAGCTACGGACAATTTACCGAACTTACCGGCGGGATGTCATATGCTTCCGACGATCTATGTCCTGCGCCATATGCATGTCCTCTGCACTATTCAACACCAGTTGTTGGAGCCACATGGACAAGTGCGGGTACGATGATCACTCAGGTAAGAACTGATTTGACCACGGCATATAACTTCCTCGCCGCCGGTACCAATCCGACCTCACCGGTGACGACTCTGGCCAGCCCTGAGCTGGGCGGACTAACCCTTGTTCGGGGCGTCTATTCTTCCGCTGTCGATCTTTTGATATCAACACCTCTCCATCTCGATGCACAGGGTGACCCCAACGCGGTTTTCATTATCACGACAAACGGCAAGATCACCAATGGAGTAACCGGTAACATTGTTCTCGATAATGGCGCCCAGGCCAGAAATATCTATTGGAGGTCAGCCGGAATAACGACTATTGCGGCGGGTACCACCTTCTACGGGAACGTATTCGCTTTCTCTCAAGTAAATGTGCTTGCCGGGGCAATAATAACCGGCAGCTTGTTTGCGGTAACAGATCAAGTTACTTTAATCTCCGATGCCGTTACCAAAGCCCCTTAAAGCTTGCCGCAATAAAATGTTGCAATAAACAAAAGGCCGTCGCAAGACGGCCTTTTGCTATTCGGCGAGGATGCGCTTGTTCCTTCCCCATTAGAGGAAAGGCTGGGATGAGGCGGCGTAGTTAACACAATTTGCCGGTTAATTCTTCACGCTTTTGGCGCGGGGTTGTTTAATTTTTTCTCTCTGAGCGGTAGCGCACTGAACGTCGTGAAATAAAGATGGATATTTCGCTCATGCATATCACTGCCATGACTTTGTAAAATAAATATCCAAGGAGAAGCAAATGAACAGATTAAACAGTGTTGTCAGGCCACTGATGTGGTTGATGGCGTCAATTACGGTTGTAGTTTTAGCGGGATGCGGAAGCAGCTCTGACAGTGCCTCACAAAGTTCTGCCAAGATCATTAACGCCTATTCGATTGCCGGGAATTCGGGAACCATAGATGAATCAGCAAAGACCATTGCAGTAACCGTGCCGAACGCAAGATCCGTAACGGCGCTGGTTGCAACA
>CAIRAO010000225.1 GCA_903876625.1 uncultured Gallionellaceae bacterium
CTCCAGGCCATGGCTGCTGTGCACCGCATCGAAGGCCTGAAGCGGACATGAAAAAGGCCACCAGGGTCGATACCCTGACGGCCTTTGCCTTTTGATGATGGGGCGAAACCTCTCGAAAGATACCTTGAAACCCGCATTAATACTAGGTTCTTGATTTTCAAAATGCATTTCGTTCCCCGATTTGTTCCCCGGTCTTGCCTTTGATACCCCCCATTCGATAACGCCGCAAATGGGTCAGCCCGGCCTTGCGCACGCCAATGAAAAATCGTGGCCAGCGTTGCATCCTAGGCACGGACCACGTGATGCCATGCCCTTCTTAGATACTGTTGGTGGTTTACCGCGCCAACCGGCAACTGGTGCCTGGACCGAAGCTTGTCATGTGACCGCCGCTGCCGTATGTCGGTGGCCTGCTCTTTAGTGGGTGAATAACTGCCGCGCCACCCACCCAATTTATAGAAACACTTGGTTTGAGCCTAGAATCTTGTCAAATTGCGTTCCCTTGGTCTTTGGACTGGCACCGCTAGGGTGTCACTTGCCTTTAAGTTCCGTTTGAAAGAAATAGATGAGCAACAAATGGGATAAATGGTATTACTATAAATCTGAGCCAAAGGCCCCGGAAACCGGGACGTATGTTGATCGTTCTTGGTCTTGGATCGGGTTCGGGCTCTACACATTTGGATGTACATTTTCGGCTTCCGTCGCAATAGTTTGTTGGCAAATTTATCAATACTTCCGATACGGGATATGGCCAGATTTAACTGTCATTGACATCCTTCACGAGTTCAAGAACAGTTGGTCCTTTCATCCTAATGATTGGCTTGGCGTGTACCAAATGCTTAACTCATTTCCATTTTCGCTATTCGTCTTTCTCGCTGGCCTCATAGTTCTCGTTCTTGCTATCCGCGTTGACGTAAGTCTATTTAGAGGCGCCAGTAATGTGAGTCGCGATCAGACTTCAATTGGCCGCGAACGGGCGCGAAAGCGCCGCATGGGCTACACAGACAACGAGATCGACAGCTAATACTTCAATCGCTACCCGTCCGCATGACCGAAAGTCGCAATCTGCGGGACAACTCAAAATCCACCCACCGACGGATAGCATCAATTTGACCAAACTGCACCTCGTTCTAAAGCTCAGCACGTTCGGCATCGGCCTTGGTCTGCTGCTTTACGGCGCTTGGTATCTCGACTACCCGGATTGGGACACTGGCATCAGCTTGGTCATGGCGTTCACCACGCTGGCCACCGCCGAATGGTCCGCTTCAGTTATTTGGCAGCGCCGCTGGCGCTGGATGCCGCTTGCAGCGTTTTGGACATGGCTATCCGTGGATGGCGTCTATTGGGCTTATTGGTCGCTTGTCAGGCCCGAAGCAATGATCCGCGAGGGACAGTGGTCGACATCCCTTTGCCTTTATGCTCTGTGTGGCGTGGTCTGGTATCGAGTGGTGCCGATGGTTGAAAGTTTGTGGGTCAGGGGGACCGGCCACAGCGAAGGGGCGTGATCATGCGTCGCATACTCGCCCCTTGGTACACCACCGCTCGTTTCAGAAAATGGACTAAAGAATGAATAGGCTTCTTAAGCGAATAGGCTTAACGCTCGGCGCCATCGTAGCTTTTCTGGTGCTGATTTCAGCGTATGGTATTTACGGCTTCGCCACCGCGCGTGAGCGAATGGACAAAGTTTGTGCTCAGATTCCAGTCGGCATGTCGATCGATGATCTTCGAAATTTCAGCGCTGCCAACGGGCTACTGAAACCGCACTTGGAAAACGGTACTGATTATTTGGGTGAGGGGCGGACAATGGGGCGGCACAGTTGCAAGGTCGTGATGGAGGCCGGGAAGGTGAAGTCGTCAGTTCGAAATTTCATGGACTGATTCAGTCAAATGACCCCCGGCCCAACGCTCATCAAGAAG
>CAIRAO010000226.1 GCA_903876625.1 uncultured Gallionellaceae bacterium
GACGAGATGCTTGAACTGTCGATGGCTACCACGCGTTGTGGCAAGATACCAACCATCCGCTTTTAGCATAAGCAAAACTTCATTTACTTTCATGTGCCAAGGATAGCAGATTGCTACACTGTTGCCAAAGATGCCTAACGTGGAGCTAAGGGGCTGGCGGCTTCTCGCCAGTCCCGCTTGAGCGTAGGGTTAGACGCTAACACGGCAACGGAGCGCGGCAAACAAAACGGCGCAAAACTGCCGCACGAAAAAACTGGCGGTGCGAGGCGCAAGGGCGAGCGCAACAAAGAAGGGCGCGAAACGCTAAAGCTCACCGCTCGCAAAAAGAGCCGGACGGGCAACTCAAGCAGCCCAACCACAAAACGGGAGGCGACCACACCGGAACCCGCAGCCGAACCCGCCGCAAAAACGGCAACCTGCGAGACAGAGAAAACGGGCAAACTTCGCATAGCGCCTAACGTTAAGTTGAGGGGCTGACGCGGGCTGCTTCGCGGCAGTCCCGCTCGAACGTTAGGTTAGCCCATGTCTTCGCATTAAATATCTTTGTTTGCATAGAGGCTCGCTAAATCGATAGTGATAGTGACCTCCATATCACTGCGAGGCGGAACATAGTCTGGATGCTCCGGGTTGAAAAGTATTTCCTGAACAAGACCTCTATCCACACCAAGACTTAAGAGGTAAGCCTCTCGATTATTGCGCCACGCCTCACCGTCGAAAGTGAATGAGAATATCTCGTGTTGTTGCAAAAGAATCGGTTGCAGCCGTTCCAGTTCAATTGGTGTATAAAATTTTTCAGGGGGTAAATCGAGTTTTTTATTATTGCAGTCTCGACATAACGCCACCAAGTTGCCAGGTACAAGATGACCGCCCAATGCCATTGGTAGATGGTGATCCAAGCACAGGATCGGCGGTTTGCCGAATTCATTGTTTTGCCGCTCCTTCGCGCCGCACTTAAAACATCGGTGACCAAACATGGCAAAGAACTTCTGCCTGTACAAGTCCTCGACTGCGCGAAGCCTGAATCGCCCAAAGAGGGCGCGCTTCTCTTTGCCCCTTTGTCCCGTGTATGCTTCGGCGCTATTTTTTGACTTCATGGGCTAACGTAAAGTAGACCCCAATAAAAGACCTAATCTTTTATCAAGGCAGGTGGCTATTCTGTTATTTGTAAACATAACTGGCTATATATTAATTAGTAGCGTAAGTTATTACACCGTAGCATAAATATTGCAACTATGGAACACACCTCTTATGGTTGCGACTCTTGAATCACCTCAGCCCCCCAAACTACTCGAGCAAGTTGTGGCTCGTTTGCGCGTAAAACATTACAGTCTGCGCACGGAGCAAATCTATGTGGATTGGATTAAACGTTTTGTCTGGTTTCATGGCAAGCGTCACCCTAGAGATATGGGGGCGGCTGAAATAGAGGCATTCTTAACCAATCTTGCGGTAGAGCGCTCAGTATCGGCATCTACGCAGAATCAGGCAAAAAGTGCGTTGTTGTTTTTGTACAAAGAAGTGCTTCAAATCGAGTTGCCTTGGCTGGACAATGTAACACAAGCTAAAGTACCCAAAAAATTGCCAGTGGTGATGACGCAAAATGAAGTGAGGGCTGTGCTGGCGCGATTGGACGGAACAGTTTGGTTGATTTGCAGTTTGCTTTACGGTAGCGGCTTGCGCATTATGGAATGTCTTCGCCTGCGGGTGAAAGATGTGGATTTCGAGCGTTGCGAGATTCTGGTGCGGGAGGGCAAGGGGTTCAAAGATCGGGTGACCATGTTGCCTGCTTCGCTGGTGCAACTGCTCAAGCAACAATTGGAACGGGTAAAAACGTTGCATGAAGAGGATTTACTTAAAGGCTACGGCGATGTGTTCATGCCAATGGCGCTGGAAGCAAAATATCCCAAGGCGGGCAAGTCATGGAACTGGCAGTATATTTTTCCGTCCAGAAATTTGTCGGTTGATCCGCGTTCGGGTGCGGTGCGCAGACATCATTCTGATGAAAAAGTCATTCAGCGTGCGGTGAAAAAGGCGGCGTCAGCAGCGGAGATTAGCAAACTCGCAACGCCACATACCTTCCGTCACTCATTCGCCACGCATTTGCTCCAATCCGGCTACGACATCCGCACCGTGCAAGAGTTACTCGGTCATTCTGATGTTTCTACCACGATGATCTACACGCATGTGTTGAATAAGGGCGGCAAGGGCGTGGTGAGTCCGCTGGATAGTTAGTGAAGCGATGATTCAGTGTGCTTATCTAATTGGCTTCATGCTGTTATCAAAATAATCCTATGGAGGTGCAGACATTCAAAATTCAAAAATTCAAAAAAATTCAAAGGAAAAAATTCAAAGGGTTCGGCATCGCAATAAGCGCGGGTTCAGCTATTTCATTCTCTCATCCATCAAGCTGCCTTGAGCATAAAATCCACGTGAATAGCCTCGTAGGGAAATACGATCATTCCATCATCTGTTTTTGAGAGCAGGCCCGTGTAAAGCAAGGCGGTCACATCCGCATGCACGGCCTTGACATCGCGCTCCACACGCCGCGCCGCCTCGCGGATAGACATGGCTCCCGCGCCTGTCATTGCGTTCAGTATCTCCCAGCGTTTGCCGGAGAGCATTTTGAACAGCAGCTCGGGCGATTCGAAACTGATACGCGATGCGGAAGCTTTGCCGCTCTTCCATGTCTGAGTGAAATCACCCAGCGTGTCAGTCAAGGGCCGGATATCAATCGTTACTGTTTTCATCGCGCCACCTCTTCACATCTTCGAAAAAATCCGCCACCAACTTATCAACCTCAATAAAGCGATATTTCACTTCCTTGCCGCGCGCATGTTTATGGTCGCCCTTGCCCGACTCGTTGTCATAACGCAGTACACACTCTCCAGCGACCACGAATGCCAGCCGGTATTTGTAGCGATGCTGACTGCCGGTAAGTGGTTCGGGCAACTCCCAAAGTACCAGTTCCGCAAACGCCTGTTCCGTTACGGGTACGCGGCGGTTGAATATTTCGCGGGCATTCATGTTGGAGACAATAACAACAGTTTATCTTGTTGTCAAATCACAGCCAATAGAATTAAAGGGGAGAAATTGCTTTCTTTATTAATTCAGAAAGATGCGTATATATCATTGCACTCTATCGATTTTTGGTTGACAAAGTACAATTTTTTGGTATTCAAACAAGTAAAAAATAAATTTGCAATTAGGCCAAATGGCATATTGACAAACTAAAATAATGCACAACCCCAGCATCTATAAGCCTTGGCACTGAATTAACTCTTTCAAGGCACCACAACTTACGCTAACCAATTGTTTTTAATATATTTAATAAAAGTGCAAAATTTAGGCAATCCTGGTAAATCCTTTATTGAGTCAATGAGTAAACCTGAGTACAGAACAATCATCCACAAAGTTATCCACAGTTTTTGTGCATAAGTAAAAAAAATGCTGATGCAGTGAAGAGGTAGCAAAAAATATCTTCTACGATTGAGGATGAATCTTGCTCATTCACAAGCGACAAGTTACAGTTCCGTCTTTGGAATTTAAGCATATCTGGAGAAGTTGCGTGATTACTATTGTCGAAGCTGCCGGTTGGCCCATCTATTTTCTGCTCATTGCCTCTCTCGTCTCGCTCACACTAATTGTGGAACGAACGTTGTTTATGCGAAAAAACAATATCCTGCCGCCGCAATTACTGGACGAAACCGTGAAAGCACTCCGGCAAAGCGGCGTCAATCCGCAGATGCTGCAAAAATTAAGCGAGGGTTCTCCGCTTGGTCGCGTATTCGCTGCCGGTCTGAAAAACATCAAAAGCTCTCCCAACATTATGAAGGAAGCAATTGAAGAAGCTGGTCGGGCTACCAACCATGAAATGGAACGTTTCCTCACAACCCTGGGGACAATTGCTTCTATTAGCCCGTTGCTCGGGCTATTTGGCACCGTAGTCGGCATGATCGAGATATTCGGCGCACAAAATGCGGGCGGTAGCAATCCAGCTGAATTGGCGCATGGTATTTCAGTTGCGCTTTACAACACGGCGTTCGGTCTGATCGTTGCGGTTCCAAGCATGATTTTTTACCGTCACTTCCGTGCCAAGGTTGATAGTCTCATTTTTGAAATGGAGCAACAGGCAATCAAACTGGTTGAAGTCATTCAAGGCGAACGCAAATGAGTCATTGGATAATTTCGTTTATAGGAATTCGGATATGAATTTCCAACGCGGACGCTCACGTGAAGAACCTGAAATCAATCTGATTCCGATGATTGATGTTCTATTGGTTATCCTGATTTTTTTGATGGTAACAACCAGTTATGCAAAATTTACCCAGTTGCAGATCAACTTGCCGCAGGCTGCAGGAGAACAAGCTAACAACACGCCTAACAAGCAAATCTATGTGGCGGTTGACTCTTCCGAACAATATGCGATCAACAATGCACACGAGAAGTTTTCGGGCGTGGATAGTTTCGCCCAAGCCATGCGCAAAGCAGCCGGAAGTGAAACGGAGCCCGTTATCATTATCAGCGCCGATGCCAAAGCAACCCATCAATCCGTGATCAATATTATGGAGGCGGCCCGTATAGCCGGATTTGGGCACATCACGTTCACGACGCAAAATCCTGCCAAGTAAGTCCTCCAGTAGCGCGATGAACGGCCTGGAAAAGAACTGGTATCGCATTTCACCGCTGCATTTGTTGCTGTGGCCTTTGAGCCTGATCTTCGGCTTGTTGAGCAAAATACGTCGATTGCTCTATCGTTATGACGTGCTGCATAGTACGAAAATAAACATTCCAGTCATTATAATTGGCAACATCAGTGTCGGCGGTACTGGAAAAACCCCTTTTACTTTATGGTTCGCCCAACAACTGCTTGATGAGGGGTGGCACCCGGCCATCATCAGTCGCGGCTATTCTAAATCCACACAACAACGCCCCAATATTCCCCATGCCGTAGAAATAAATGATTCTCCCGATGTGGTCGGGGATGAACCGTTGCTCATGGTTCAACGAGATTTGTGCCCTGTGTGGGTGGGGCGCAACCGTGTTGCCGTTGCTCAGGCACTGTTACAAGCGCATCCAGAATGCGATGTCATTTTGAGCGATGATGGGTTACAGCACTACCGCTTGCAACGAGACATTGAAATCGTGCTGGTGGATGGCAATCGTCGCTTTGGAAACGGATTTCTGCTTCCGGCAGGGCCCTTGCGCGAACCCATATCGCGTTTAAAGTCTGTTGATATTGTTGTCGTAAACGGAGGCAAAGTATCTAACGGTGAATTCGCAATGCAACTTACCGGCTCTTCTTTTTACAATCTGCTTAATCCGAACACCTCTCTCCCTGCTGCTGCATTTGCCGGACAACACGCACACGCCATAGCGGGCATCGGCCATCCAGAACGCTTTTTCGCACATTTGAAACAGTTGGGACTGGCCTTGCAAACGCACTCCTTTCCTGATCACCACTGTTATGCTGCCTCGGATATTGAATTCAACGATAACGAAGCCATACTCATGACCGAAAAAGATGCGGTAAAATGCGTAACGTTCGCAACCGAGCAATGCTGGGTATTGCGTGTGGATGCACAAATCGATCCGGCTCTTGCCCAACTCATCATAGAAAAGATCAACAAATAATGGATGCCAAACTACTCGAAATACTGGTTTGCCCACTGTGCAAATCCCCGCTGATTTACCGCAAAGCCGCACAGGAACTCATCTGCAAAGCGGATCAACTGGCTTACGCCATCAAAGATGACATCCCTGTCATGCTGGCAGACGAGGCACGCAAACTTTCGTCGGAAGAAGTCGAGAAGCTTTGATGGTTGATTTCCACGTCGTTATTCCTGCTCGCATCGCATCGACGCGGCTACCGGGAAAACCGCTGCTGGAGATCGGCGGCAAGCCGATGGTAGTTCGTGTAGCCGAGCAAGCTAAGCTAAGCGGTGCGCAACAGATCATTATCGCGACAGATCATGAACCCATTCTCACTTCAGTAGGGCAGCACGGCTTCAATGCTTGTATGACGCGGGTCGATCACAGTAGCGGCACCGACCGAATAGCTGAGGTCGTTGCTCAACAAGGATGGTCAGACGATACCATCGTGGTGAATGTACAAGGCGACGAACCGCTGATTCCTCCGGCTTTGATCCGCTCCGTCGCCCAACATCTTTTTGATCACCCCGAATGTGCTATTGCTACCGCTTGCCATCCCATACATGATGAGGCATCGATGCGCAACCCCAATATCGTCAAAGCGGTGTTGGATAAAGACGGCAACGCACTGTATTTCAGCCGCGCGCCGATTCCTTATCCGAGGGATGAGTTTGCTTCTACTTCCCTCGCCCCAACCCTCTCCCCGGGGAAGAGGGAGTTGTTGCCAAAATCAATCACTGTGCTGCGCCATATTGGTATTTATGCCTACCGCGCCAGTTTCTTGCGTGCATTTGGTCAACTTGAACCCGCCGAGATTGAAAAGATCGAAGCACTGGAACAACTCCGCGCGCTTTGGCATGGCTATAAAATTGGCGTTACCATTACCCATGACGCGCCTCCCAGCGGCGTAGATACGGAAGCAGATCTGATCGCAGCACGAACACTATTTGAATCTTCACTCACACAGGGAGCAATAAAATGAGAGTCATTCTTCTCGGAGCACCGGGCGCAGGCAAAGGCACGCAAGCAAACCTCATCAAAGACAAATTTGGCATCCCGCAAATATCCACCGGTGACATGTTGCGTGCTGCAGTCAAAGCTGGCACACCTCTTGGTGTTGCTGCTAAGAAGATCATGGATGCGGGTGGTTTGGTATCTGACGAGATTATTATCGATCTGGTTAAAGAACGCATCAAAGAAGCTGATTGCGCCAAGGGTTTTCTATTCGATGGATTTCCGCGCACCCTCCCTCAGGCACAGGCAATGAAGGATGCAAATATTCACATCGATTATGTGGTGGAAATTGACGTGGCAGACAGCGAAATCGTTCAGCGCATGAGTGGTCGTCGCGTTCATACAGCCTCAGGTCGGACATACCATATCGTATTTAATCCACCCAAGGTTGCCGGTAAAGACGATGTTACCGGAGAAGATCTGGTTCAACGACCGGATGATGCGGAAGAAACCGTTATTAAACGCCTCAGCGTCTATCACGAACAAACAAAACCGCTGGTGGATTACTACACTACCTGGGCGAAATCCAAGGATGCAAATGCGCCAAAGATCGTTCATGTACCTGGCATTGGCAGTGTAGATTCTATCCGCGATAAAGTATTTACAGCCCTCGCGGTTTAGCCAGTAGGGGCGTATGGCAATACGCCCTTTCGAACACCTCAAATCCGTATTTTCATACGTCCCTACGCCGAATTGAATGATGGGTTAACCATGAACAAGCCTGTCCTGACCCTTGAAGATGCAAAACGCGTCGCCGCTGCTGCCGATGTGGCAGCCCAGTCGAATGGCTGGAAGGTTGTTATTGCATTGGTTGATGATGGTGGCCATTTGCTATATCTGCAACGAAGTCATGACACGCAATTTGGCAGCGTAGAGACCGCCATAGCCAAAGCACATGCAGCCGTCGCATTCCAGCGCCCTACCAAAGCATCGGAGGATGCTGTGTTAAGCGGGCGCCTGATTCATCTCGCTTTGCCAGGTGTTATTCCGGCTGAGGGTGGAGTGCCACTCATACGCGAAGGTGTCGTCATCGGCGGGTTAGGAATCAGTGGTGCGCGTTCTTTTCAGGATGGTCAGATCGCTGCTGCGGGTGTCAATGTACTCTAGTTCTGATAATTAGCTTTCAAAATTCTTAACATTGGCACGTAATTTAAAAAAACTTCTGCCAATCCTCAAGTTTCTTCCCCTGCCGCCGATAACCTAATCACAAAGGTTAACAAGCCGGACAACAAAGGCAAACCAGAATCACCGGTGAAGACCGGATATTTAAAATTTGAGTCGAAAGGAGTTTCAAAATGCCCTCATATATCAA
>CAIRAO010000227.1 GCA_903876625.1 uncultured Gallionellaceae bacterium
GAGCTTTGTTAGCTGCTGGATTTGTCTCTTCTTTCTTTTCTGTGGCTTTAGCTGGAGCTTTTTTAACAGGTTTATTTTCTGCTGCTATTTCTTCCACTTTAGCAGGAGCTTTGTTAGCTGCTACAGGTTTTGCTTCTTCTGCTTTCGGGGCTGGAGTAACTTTTTTCTTAAAGTCTTTCTTTTCTCCTTTATTCATCTGAAGAACGTCTGATAAATCAGCCATTGCTCCCATGTCAACACCAGAAGCTACTAAATATTCTTGCATACCATCTCAAATAGTATCGGCAACTAAGCGACAATATAATTTAATTGATCTGGTAGCATCATCATTGCCAGGAACTGGATATGTAATATGATCAGGATTAGAGTTACTATCTAAAATAGCAATCACTGGAATGCCAAGTTTTTTAGCTTCTTGAATAGAAAGCTCTTCCATATTGGTGTCAATCACAAATAATAAATCAGGCACACCACCCATTTCTCTTATTCCACCAAGTGATTTTTCTAACTTCAAAAATGTTGAAAATTTAGGAGTGGGGTAAAATCCATCAAAGTCTATTTGATGATCACATAAATATGTATAAAACGATTGAAGATTTTGTTGGCAACACCCCGCTTATCAGGCTGAAACGCATTCCGGGTAATACTTCCAATATTATTCTGGCTAAACTGGAAGGCAATAATCCTGCGGGTTCAGTAAAAGACAGGCCGGCGCTTTCCATGATCACACACGCCGAAGCGCGCGGCGATATTAAACCCGGTGACACCTTGATCGAAGCAACCAGTGGTAATACAGGCATTGCATTGGCAATGGCAGCAGCGATGCGCGGGTACAAGATGATTTTGGTCATGCCGGAAAATCAAAGTGTCGAACGTCGCCAGACAATGCGCGCTTTCGGCGCTGAGTTGGTGCTGACCCCAAAAGAAGGCAGTATGGAACTGGCGCGTGACACTGCAGAAAAATTCCGTGATGCAGGCAAAGGAATCATTCTCGATCAATTTGCCAATCCTGATAATCCGCTGGCTCATTACGAAGGAACTGCGCCGGAAATCTGGCGCGACACTCAAGGCAAAATTACTCACTTTATTAGCAGCATGGGCACTACTGGCACCATCATGGGCTGCTCTCGCTTCTTCAAAGAAGTGAATCCCAACATTCAAGTGATCGGTGCGCAACCGGAAGAAGGGGCGCAGATTCCCGGTATCCGCAAATGGCCGGAAGCGTATCTGCCTAAAATATACAGCCCGAAAAATGTGGATAGATTGGAATACGTCAGCCAACAAGATGCCGAAAAGTTGACTCGGCGCTTGGCGCGTGAAGAAGGTATATTTTGTGGCATTTCATCCGGTGGCGCATTGAGTGTTGCTCTACGCATTTCGCAGCAGGTACAAAATGCCACCATCGTCTTCATCGTGTGTGATCGGGGCGACCGGTATTTGAGTACGGGGATTTTTCCTATGTGATCGCTGGAGCAGCCAAGCAATCCTGCGATGAAATACTAGTGCGCTTTAAGCGCAGTGCTGATAGCGATTTTCATTGATATTCGGAAGTGGGAATGAATCATTGCTTGCTTCTAACAAGTAGCCCACTTGAGAATGACAAAACTCCAATCGGCTTTGCAAACTTGCCGTACTCCATCCGAACTTTTTAAATTTTTCGATGTTGTTAACAAGCGTCAGTATTTCCAGTTGCAATTCTAATTTTGCATCAAAGTCCATATCAGTACACCCCTCATCAATCATAAAAATCTTGCGTCTTACCGAGTATGAGCATTGCTGAAAATGTGATGCATTATCTCTGGCAACCGTTGATGCGTAGCTTAAACCCCGATAAATAAAAATGGAATGTGGCATTTTGTCGCATCTATCAAAAATATTCAGGCAATGAAAGCTGCGACAAATTGCCGCGCGACATCATGACGCATTCCATTATTCAAAGAACATCTGTACATTGCGCATCGCCATGTCAGATTGACACCTCCCCTTCATGCATCTATTTCTGCCCCCCTCAACTAGATGCAAGTGCTCCCGCTGACCTGGCTTCTTTTTCGATCGGACTATTGAACACAAATTTTCGGTCTAAAAGAAAATCCCGAGTGAATAACTTTACCTATAGGCGGCATGAAAAAAATGGACCGGCAAAAAATGCCGGTCCATTTCTGAAGCTAGTTTGAGATAACTAAAACTATTTAACGCTGATATTAACCCACCAGCGATTTACATTCCTTGTGGCAGGCTGCGCAAGATTCACCACAGGCTTTACATTCAGGATGCTTGTCGGTTTTCTTGCACTCTTCTTCGCAATCTTTGCATACGTCCATTGCAACTTTGGCGAGTTGAGATAAATTCTTGGATTGTCCTGCGGCAAATTGCTCCAAGGCCGTACAAATAGCACTTATTTGACTGGCCGACTTGGCGCAAGCGGCCATGCTCTTGTCACCTTCACCAAGTAAAGTCAAACAGTGTTGCAAACAGATATTTGCTTTCGCAATACAGTCTGCTGCGGCAGCAATCAGCTTTTCATTTGGGTTGACGTGGTGGTGCAAGCCGCCCATGTCCATATGTTCATGATCCATGTCCATTTTGTGTTCTTCAGCCATTGCGCTACCTGCGGCTGCTAAGGTTGCCATTGCAACTGCGCTTTTTAAAAAGTCTCTGCGTTCCATATTCTTCTCCATATTTTGTTAATGTACATTTGTACAACAAATTTTAATCGTAATCACAATGTCTGACGACTTGTTAATGATGCTATGACTTTTTGTTTTCGGTCAAGCAGGGTTTTGACCAACCTTCCTTAGTCCGAAATGCATTTCGTCTACAAGACGTGGAAAAGATTGGTATTAGCTGATTCATGTTATTGAGGGGGTGCGACAATTTGTCGCATTCCATTCGGCGGTTTGGTTTCATACAATGCCTTATCTACTCATGGATGGTCGCGATGAATCCCGCTATTTTGATTGCCTTATTGATGGGCATAACTCAACCTTTGGAGGAATGAATTTTGAAACAAGCTATTGCATACCTGTATAAAAATCTGATTTCTGCACGGCGCATTAGGACAACATTGATTGCTTCACTGACCCTGGCGACGTTTGTGAGTATTAGCGATGCCTACGCCTGCGCGACCTGCGGATGCACGTTATCTACCGACTGGGGCAGCCAAGGCGTCAGCACTAAAGAAGGCTTTTCTGCTGACTTGTCCGAAACCTACATCAATCAAAATCAGCTGATCTATGGCAATAGCAAACCTTCTGCTGCGCAGGTTCAGGAGCTTTATGCAAATGGACAAGAAGTTGAAACGGCGACGATGACCCAAACAACGACGGTTGCGTTTAGTTATAATAGTGACATATGGGGCATTGGAGTCCAGATTCCTTATTTGCACCGTACTCATGGCACTAATGGCACAACTACTAATAATGTCATTGGTGAAAACTATAACGAATCCACTGATAGCGGTTTAGGCGATGTAAAAGTTCTCGGTACCTATAGTGGTTTCTCAGAAGATAGAACTACAGGTATTATTGCCGGGGTTAAATTTGCGACGGGGAATACGAGCGCTAACTTTCTAAGCGGTGATCCTCTTGATGCCGGTTTGCAACTGGGAACGGGTTCAACGGATGTCATTTTGGGTGCTTATACTTCAGGTACAATCAGCACCTATGGTTGGTTCGTACAGGGAACCGTGCAACATGCAATCTCGGGTTTGGTGAGTGAAGCAAGTGGTAGTTACCGTCCAGGCGATGCCTATTTACTAAATACCGGAATCCGCTATGCGGGTTTTGGTTCAACATTCAGTCCGATGTTGCAATTGAATCTTGTGCATCGAGAATATGATCAGGGTTCCTCTGTTCCTAATGACGTATTTACGGGATCTCCAGCCAGTGGCGGTAACTTGGCTTACTTGTCCCCCGGTTTGTCTGTTCGTCTTGGCGGTGGTACCTCGGTATACGGTTTTGTTCAATTGCCTATCTACCAAAACGTAGGCTCGTTGCAATTGGTTCCACAATATATTGCCAGTGTAGGTGTGCATCAGAATTTCTAATATAATCATTCAAAATAACTTCTACTCTATTGTGAAAACATCTCTACAAAAATGCATCACACACAAGGGCGCTCAATTTTTTGCGCTCCTGTGTGCGGCATTTTTTGCTTCACAGGTTTATGCGGGGGGCTGGTCACTTAAAGATACTGAAGGTGTGAAATACAAGCTCGCAGATCTAAAAGGCAAGTGGGTGATCGTAAATTTCTGGGCACCCTGGTGCCCGCCTTGTCTTGCTGAACTTCCTGAGCTAGTCACCTTGCAGCAACAACACAAGGATGTATTGGTAATCGGAGTTTCAGAGCAATACAAACGAAAACAGGAAGTGACAGATGTGGTGAAGAAGTTGTCAGTTTCTTACCCCATCGTTTTTGGTGATGAAGATACAGCAGCAGATTTTGGCGGGATTGAAGGCTTGCCGACCACGTTTCTTTATTCGCCTGAGGGAAAGTTAGTTAGCAAGCAAGATGGACCGGTTACACAACAGGGCATTGAACAACTCATGGCACAAAAGTAGATTTAGATTTTAAATTTTCCCTGATTTTAATTTTTCAACAAGGAGTTTGACGATGGAAAAGAATCAAATTTTAACTGTCGCAATTGGTGGTTTACTGGCAATCAGTTTAACAGGTAACGCAAACGCTGCGGACAAGACGGAGATGGAAAAATGTTATGGCGTAGCCAAGGCTGGAGCAAACGACTGTGCGAGCAATAAGTCCAGCCACTCATGTGCCGGACAAGCCAGTAAAAATAATGATCCAACTGATTTCGTCGTGCTCCCGAAAGGAACATGCAACAAGATCGCTAACGGCAACCTATCAGATGGCGGCGACACAATGATGAAAAAGATGTAATAAAAGTTTGTACCTGTATCGAAAATCAGCAGGGATTATTCGTTGGTTGCCACTCGCTGTTTCGAAAGCGCGGGATTTTGCGCGAAGTAATGTTTAACGCCGTTTAATATCGCGTGTGCCAATTTGTCACGATAATTGTTGTCGGATAAGCGGCGTTCTTCTACCGGGTTGCTGATGAATGCCGTTTCCACAAGTATCGAAGGAATATCGGGCGATTTCAACACGGCGAACCCGGCTTGTTCGACAAACCCTCGATGCAATGTGTTGATAGTGCCCAACTCTCGAAGCACATGTTTGGCAACTTTCATGCTGTCTTCGATGGCGGCAGTTTGCGATAGATCGAGCAGTGTGCGAGCAAGATAAGGGTCTTTGATCGCCAGATTCACTCCACCGATCAAATCAGCTTCGTTTTCTTTCTTTGCCAGCCAGCGTGCAGAAGCACTGGTTGCGCCGCGTTCGGATAGTGCGAAGACGGAAGAACCGCGTGCATTTGATTTGACGAACGCATCGGCATGAATTGACACGAACAGATCTGCATGGAGCTTGCGTGCTTTTTCTACGCGCCCGCCCAACGGAATGAAGTAATCACCATCGCGAATCAGTACAGCACGCATGCCTGATGTTGCATCGATTTGTTCTTTAAGTTTGCGTGCAATAGCAAGCGTGACATCTTTTTCATGAGTACCTCGGCGGCCATGTGCTCCGGGATCTTCACCGCCGTGCCCTGCATCGACGGCGACTATCAAGGTGCGAACACTGATTTCTGTGCGCGCATTTTGTGGAACTTTTTCAGTGGGTTCCGGTTGCGCAGGTGCGATTATTTCTATAATGGGTTTTGTTTCGGCAATTGAAGGTGCCGAAACTGGAATTGAAGCTGCATCGGTCGATTTACTTTCAGCTTGCAGGGCGAGTGCCATCAATGGATCGATTGGAACTACCGGATAAACATCAAGTACCAGACGATTGCCGTATTCCGCCACCGGCGCAAGGTTAAATATTTGCGGTTTGGCTTCGGTTTTAAGATCAAGAACCAAGCGAATTACTCCCGGTTTGAAACGGCCTACACGGACACTTTTTATGTAAGGGTCATCGTTGCCGATCTTGCTGCCGAGTTCATTTAGCTGAGAGTCCAGTTCAACATCTTCAAGATCGATCACCAAACGTTCCGGATTTTTGAGAGTGAGTAAGTTGTAGTGTATGGCTTGCTTGGATTCTAGTGTAAGACGGGTGTAATCGGGCGCGGGCCATACCCGTGCAGAAGTGATGGCAACGCTTGCCATTGCATCTGGTAACCACAGCAACAACAATATGAAAATTAGACGGGCAGAGCAGTTAAACATTGTTTGGCTTTGTCTGTGTTGGCAAATATATCAAGCGTGCGACCATCCGGCAGGATCGTAAAAATGATCTCAAGATCGGCAGAGGGCAAAAGTTGCGCTGCTTGTTCAGGCCATTCAACCACACAAATGTTACATCCATTAAATTCATCGCGAAAACCGGCTGCTTCCCATTCTTCAGGATCGCGAAAGCGATACAAATCGAAGTGACGCAATTTTAACTCAGCCAAGTCATATTGCTCAATCAAGGTGTAGGTTGGGCTTTTTACGCGTCCTGTATAACCTAATGCGTTTAACATGCCACGAACCAGGGTGGTTTTGCCCGCGCCCAGATCTCCACGCAGATAGATGACCAATCCGGGTTGCAAAGTGGCAGCAAGACGAGCGGCAAAGTCTGTCGTCGCAGCCTCATCAGGCAGGTTTATTCGGATATGATTCGGTTCATGCAAAACGAGTTACCTCAAAAGGATTACAACGCGCTCGCCACCCGTATCAAAGCGTGGGGGTATGCGCTAGGATTTCAGGCCGTGGGCATCAGTGACACGCACCTTGGTGCTGCCGAAGCGCATCTGCTGCAGTGGTTGGCAGAGGGGCATCACGGCACGATGGATTATATGGCAAAACACGGTTCTAAACGTGCACGTCCAGCGGAACTCGTGCCTGGCACGATGCGTGTGATCTCAGTGCGCATGAATTATTATCCTGAAAATGCCAAAGACACTGAAGAGGTACTGGCGGATGGTAAAAGTGCCTTCATTTCGCGATATGCTCTAGGGCGGGATTACCACAAAGTGTTACGCAACCGTTTGGAAAATCTAGCTCAGAAAATACGAGCTGAAACTGAATGCCAGTGTCGTGTGTTTACCGATAGTGCACCCGTTATGGAAGTAGAGCTGGCGCAGAAAGCAAGACTGGGTTGGCGCGGCAAGCACACTTTGCTGTTGTCACGCGAACAAGGCTCGTGGTTTTTTCTGGGTGAGATTTTTATCGACCTGCCACTACCCGTAGACAACCCGCAAGATAATCATTGCGGTAGTTGTAGCGCTTGTATCGACATCTGCCCGACACAAGCCATCGTTGCCCCCTATAAACTTGATGCACGACGCTGCATCTCATATCTCACCATCGAACTCAAAGGTAGTATTCCCATTGAACTGCGTCCGCTCATTGGTAATCGCATCTACGGTTGCGACGATTGCCAATTGGTCTGCCCGTGGAATAAGTTCGCAAAAAAGACCCTTGAGCCTGATTTTGGAGTGCGCAACGGGCTCGACGATGTTGCTCTGACAGAATTGTTTGCATGGGATGAAGCGACCTTTCATGCCAAATTCGCAGGCAGCGCGATCCACCGTATTGGTTATGAACAATGGCTGCGCAACATCGCAGTCTGCTTGGGCAATTCGCCTGACTCTTCTGATAGTGTGGCTGCATTACAATTACATGCAAATCACCCTTCTGAATTGCTGCGAGAGCATGTTGGATGGGCGATACATCAACATTCTTGAAGGCGAAGAAGGTACATAGAACTTGACAAATTTGGCCGCTCCCATAAAATGCGCCCCTCTTCCGGGTCGTTAGCTCAGCTGGTAGAGCAGCGGACTCTTAATCCGTTTGTCGCAGGTTCGATCCCCGCACGGCCCACCAAAATAGACAAGGACCTGCAGAAATGCAGGTCTTTTTTATTTTCAGTTTTAGCGCGATATGTTAAATTAAACCATAAGTGGATGAGAAATGGCACGATGGATATTTACAGAGGATACTGAGCATTAGCTATTTCGGTTTATTTTTACACCGTTCAAATTCATCCATCATTAACGATGACAATTGATATTTCAAATTGCGAGACTGAACCCATTCGATTTCCCGGAGCGATCCAGCCCCACGGTGCGCTGCTCGTTCTGCAAGCATCAAGCGGGATTATTGAGGCGGCAAGCGAATCATGTGAAGCGTTATTGGGCCTTTCTGCCGAAAGCATGTTGGGACAAACCGCAGGCGTCTATTTCGGAGCAACCGACGAGGCAGCAATTCTGACCTCTGCACACGAGGGACATGATCAGCTTATTCATTTGTCGTTGAATGGCAAAGAACTGATCACACGTCCCCTGCTCAATGGTACCGGACAAATTCTGGTCGATATGGAGGCCGGTTACTCGAATTTGCATTCTGAGAATGAGATGCTCTACCAATGTCGTCGCGACATCGCGGCATTGCGTTGCCTGTCTGACGTTGTCGAGATTGCCCGAAATGCGGCGGTCTTCATTCGGGAAATAACAAATTTTGACCGGGTGATGTTCTATCGCTTCGACGGAGAATGGAACAGCGAAGTGATTGCCGAGGCTTGCATTGACAACATTGAGCCTTATCTGGGGCTCCACTTCCCGGCCAGCGATATACCCAGACAGGCACGCGAACTATTCCAGACCGGTAAAGCCCGGCAGATACCCGATGCGCTCTACAAGCCGTCACCCTTGATTGCCCTCAAGGGAACGCCGCCGGTGGATTTGGGGATGTCGGTACTGCGCAGTGTTTCGCCTCTCCACATTGAATACCTGAGCAATATGCAAGTGCGTGCCACACTGGTATCTCCTCTTGTTGTTGAAGGTCGCTTATGGGGACTTTTGTCGTGTCAGCAAAAAAATGAACCCAAGTATTTTGGGTATGGTGAAAGAGATACGCTGGGATGGTTTTGTGAAGATATTGCGTCGCATATTGAAGCAACACTGCTTCGACAAAAGCTGGAACGTGAAAGCCAACTTTCCTTACTCCGTCGAAGTTTGATCGAATCAGTCCGAATTGTCGAAATCAGCGTTCTAATGCAGCAGGGAACGGATTTCAAACTGCTCAAGGCTCTCAATGCGGATGGCTTTGCTTACCTGGTCGGTGATGCAGTTAATACTTGCGGCATCACGCCTGATGTGAAGCGAATCAGGGAACTGATGCAATCCAGGCTTGCGCACGGAAGCAATGCAGCTTTGTTCTCATCGAATTCGCTGACCCGAGATCTCGAATTGGCAGACTGTCATGATGATATTGCAGGCGCACTGTTTGTTACGATTCAGCACGTTCCAGCTGTCACGATGATTTGGTTTCGATTGGAACGGCAGCGTACGTTACGCTGGGGAGGTGACCCGAAGAATCCGCACTTGGCTGACGAAAATGGGCGTATTTCTCCGCGAAAGTCATTTGCCCAGTTCATTGATAATATTCATGGAACAGCCCTTGAATGGTCTCAGGAAGAAATCGATTCAGCGCTGGAGCTTGGTACGCTAAGCGATATTAGCGAGCGCAAATATCTTGAAAAATCTCTGAGTAAAGAAAATGAAAAGAATAGCGCGCTTTTACACCATTCCAGTGACGGTATTCACATCATTGATGTGGATGGAAATCTTTTGGAGATGAGTGATACGTTTTGCAAAATGCTTGGTTATCAAATCGATGAATTGAGAGGCAAGCATGTTTCGTTTTGGGACAACCAATTTTCTGAGCTTGAGCTTGCCAATGCCATTAAGCAACAATTGGAATTAAATAAGCCATCAATATTTGAAACTCGCCATCGACGTAAAGATGGCTCAATTATGGATGTCGAAATCAGTGGTTTGCCACTTGAGTTGAATGGCAAGCACGTTCTGTTTAATTCCTCACGCGACATTACCGAACGCAAGCAAGCTGAAAAACAACTCCAATCATTAATGCATGAACAAACTGTCATGCTGGAAACCTCGCTTGCGGGGATTGCTAAAGTTCAAAATCGGATTTATACCTGGGTCAATCCGGCAATGGAGAAATTATTCGGATACAACCCGGGCGAGATGAAAGGCATTTCGACCCGAACCGTTTTTATGAATGACCAGGCATACCAAGAGTTTGGGGCGGCAGCCTATCCTTTGCTTTCAACAGGAGGCATTTATCGGACGCAGA
>CAIRAO010000228.1 GCA_903876625.1 uncultured Gallionellaceae bacterium
AGTCCAAGACGATCCTATCCTAAACATTTAATAAATAAAAATGTATCTTAAAGGCGAATTATCAAAATAGCAAAAGATTAGTATTCAGCTTCGCGAACTTGCGGCAATCCCTCCGTCTGCCAACGGGTCATTCCACCAGCAAGGTTAAGAACATTTTTAAAACCCATCATTTGCAATACTGCGGCAGCCATTGCCGAACGACCGCTAGTTGCGCAATAGACAACAACTTGTTGGTCACGAGCACTTGATAAAGGCGGATAGTGTTTAGGATAACTCGGGTCGGCTGCCGGTTCTATTATTCCTCGAGGCACAAGATGCGCACCATCGATATGGCCGTGCTCGAACTCTGAAGCTTCGCGAACGTCTATCAGTATAAGTTCTTCCTTTGCATCCAATTTAGCTTTTAGTTCAGCAGGTGATATTTCTGTTATGCATGCTTTAGCCGCGCGAACGAAGTCCATCAAGCCGACAGGATTTTCAGGTTTGAAAGTATTGTACATTGGTAATTTTCTCTTAGACTTTTGATTTTTTAAATATTACATCATAAAGTGATAATCTGTTACTGCAATTTTACAAGTCTATTGTGAAAAAATCAGGAACATGCTGCACTTGATTAAAATGAAAAAGCAACAGTAAATCTCTCGTCACGATTACTGTCACAAATTTCCAATTCTGACTACTAAGGGCATTTATGATTTTTTCGAATTTTCTTGCAAATTGCTGGCCATTCCTAGCATTGGGCCTTTGGTTAACGTACAAATGGTGGAATACAAAAAGAGTCATCGCTATGCTGCCTGAACTCAAAAAGAACGGTGCATTATTCATTGACGTTAGATCGACAGGCGAATTTGCTAGCGGGAACGCTCCTGGAACAATTAACATTCCCCTTCAGGAGTTAGGAAGCAGACTGGGTGAGATACCGAAGTCTTCTTCGGTCGTTCTCTGCTGTGCAAGCGGAACACGAAGCGGGATGGCCAAGCTATTGCTAAAGAAGAATGGTTATCGGAATGTTTATAACATCGGGGCTTGGAGCAAATTTTTGGACTAATTTTCTCCAGTTAGCTCTTCTAAGTCAGCCTCATCATCATCTGATATTCAATATTGTGAATTTCAGAGTTATGTATTCATAATTTTTCAATACTTGTCGCTAAACTCTTAAGCGACTCTAGGCAATTAGACGAAAAAAAATACCCTACCAAAGGTGACTGGGTATTAAATTATAATTAGTCGCGCTTTCTTCTGACTCTAGTCGCGACTTCTTCTGTCTTAGTCGCGCTTTCTGCTGACTCCCACAGAAACTACATATTTTGCGAACCTAAATATTATCCGCACGCTCCTATCGCGCCGCAACTTGTGCAAAACTCGCAACCGTCCTTTTTAATTAGTGTCGAATTACCGCATTCTTTGCAAATTTTTCCTATTAAGGGCCTGATCAATGTCGTTTTTATTTGCCCTTCTGGAATTTCAAGCACACCCATTTGCTGAACTGGATAGCCAAGTTCGTCCAATATTCCAAGCATGGCATAGCGGTGGATGATCAGTTTTGCGACGTAAGATACCGTAGAGGGGTAACTTTCCATTTTGGTTCCGCCGGGCACTCGAGCCATAAAATCACCCAAGGGCTCGCCAAAATTGAGCAGCTTGCGCAGCTTCATACCAATCCATGCCGGATCGATAACTCGCATATCCAGACTCAATACTTTGCACAGTCCATCTAAAGCTCTTGGATAAACGCCCGATAGCCACATTGAGTAAGGACGACGTTGTCCATCCGGAAGCACCAGTTCTTTCAAACCCAGTACAAAATCGTCCCCGCTACCCGCATTGGAAATATCCACTGTCCAGCTCATTGTGCCATCAGTACCGGTCTTGGGTTCTTTCTTGGCGAATAGTGCATCCATCATCGGCGTAGTAACACCTTCCGTGATTTCCAGTGCACCAAGTTGTTCAATGCGATATTTCAGTAGATGTGCAAACGCAGCAACCAAACTCGGCATGCGCTTTACTTCACCATCGGGCGGCATGGGCATATCAAAAGCATCGTCGCCGGCTGTCTTCATGAGCATTTCGAGCTTCATGCGCACCCAAACAGGGTCGCGCGTGCGCATATCCATCGACAGTGATTTCGCAAGTGCCCCCAATCCGCGTGGCTGTTCAGAACCGTTTACCCAGACTTCAAACGGATGATTTTTTCCATTGATTGTGTGAGACACAAATGCGACAAAACTACCGAGAGGATGTTTCACTACTTGAGACACCCACCCTTCACTCCCAGCCGTCAATGCCGGACGCCCCGGCCAACGTAATGAAGCAAGCGCCGGTGTGGGGGCTGCTTCCAGTACTATGCGCCTGTCTTGATCAAACACGAAATCTTGTGGCTGTTCGCTCGTTGTTTCTGGCGTGACTGATAATACCGATCCCAGAACGCTGTTAGGGCGATAAGTTGCCAGCCCTTTCAATCCTGCTTTCCACGCCTCAGTGTAAAGATGCTTGAAGTCTTCATAGGGATAGTCGGCTGGTACATTGACTGTTTTGCTGATTGAGGTGTCAATGAAAGGTGCGACTGCGGCAACCATTTTCATATGATCGATGGCGCTGATTTCCAAAGCGGATACAAATGCTGGTGGAAGTTTACTAACATCCCCACCCAATTGTTTGAAAACTCGCCAAGCGTGATCTTCAACCTGATAATCTTTACTCGTGCCATCCGGCATGCGTTTTTTTCGTGTGTAGAACCACGAAAACGCTGGCTCGATGCCATTGGAAGCATTATCCGCAAAGGCCAGTGAAATCGTGCCTGTAGGAGCAATGGAAAGAAGATGGCTGTTGCGAATGCCATGCTCACGTACTCTGTTTTTTATTTGGTCCGGCAAACGCGAAGCAAAGCGGGGCGAAGCCAAATATTTTTCCACATTCAGTAAAGGAAATGCACCACGTTCAATCGACAGATCAACAGATGCCAGATAAGCTTCATCACGCATAATACGCGTTATATCAGCGGCAAAATTTCGAGCCTCTTCCGTATTATAGCGTTTACCCAACATTACCAGTGCATCTCCCAGACCTGTGAATCCCAGTCCTATACGGCGCTTACTCTGCGCCTCCTGCAGCTGTTCAGGCAAAGGCCATGCACTCACGTCCAGTACATTGTCCAACATACGCACCGCGGTATGCACTAATTGCTTGAAAGGCTCGTAGTCGAAACCAGCATGATTAGAAAATGGATTTTTCACCATTCGGGTAAGATCAATTGAACCGAGACAGCAGCAACCATAAGGCGGCAACGGTTGCTCAGCGCATGGATTTGTTGCCTCAATCGCTTCGCAATAAGAAAGATTGTTGTCTCGATTCATTAAGTCGATGAAAAGCACACCTGGTTCGGCATGATCGTAGGTGCTCTCGATAATTTGCTTCCACAAATCTGTGGCTCGCACTTTACGGTAGACCCACTTGCCATCGGCACGCCGAGTTGCGCCTGCTTGTCTGATCTCTGCTGAGGGCTCAGCGACATGCACCAACTCAAACTCTGCATCATTCGCAACAGCTTGCATTAATGCATCAGTAACACCCACAGAAATATTAAAATTACGCAGATCGCCTTTGTCTTTTGCACTGATAAATTTCTCGATGTCAGGGTGGTCGCAACGCAATACGCCCATTTGTGCCCCGCGCCGCGCTCCGGCGGATTCCACGGTTTCACAGGAGCGATCAAAAACTCGCATATAGGAAATAGGTCCGCTTGCGCGTGAATTAGTGCCTTTGACATGTGCACCTTCCGGGCGAATTGAGGAAAAATCGTAGCCTACTCCCCCACCCCGCCGCATGGTCTCTGCAGCTTGTTGCAAGGCATCATAAATGCCCGGTTTGCCATCGCTCATGCCGGATATGGCATCGCCGACCGGTTGCACAAAACAATTGATCAGCGTTGCCTGCATCTTTAAGCCTGCGGCTGAATTGATGCGCCCCGCAGGGACAAAGCCATTTTCTTGCGCTTGGAAAAATGCCTCTTCCCATCTTGCGCGGTGTTCCAATTTTTCAGCTTGTGCCAAGCCTCGAGCTACCCGACGACGAACATCTTGCACTGATGTTTCATCCGCTTCCGCGTATTTTTCTAAAAGTACTTCTATGCTAATTTCTTGTGTCATCGTTGCTTTAAAGCCTAGGATCCGAATGGGTGACGTAAAACAATCGTTTCATCACGCTCAGGCCCTGTTGAGACGATATCTACCGGCACTTCACAAATTTGAGCGATGCGTTGCAAATAATTTCTGGCTTGTACAGGCAGATCATCGTATTTTTTAACGCCAACAGTACTTGCGCTCCAACCTGGCATGTCTTCGTAAACAGGTTCACATCCAGCCAGAGATTCAGCCCCCACCGGGAGGATATCGCTATATTGTCCATTGATATTGTATCCAACACCGATGCGCACGATTTCCATGCCGTCCATGACATCCAGCTTGGTTACGCACAAGCCTGATACTCCATTAATTTGAATTGAGCGCTTAAGTGCGGCCGCGTCAAACCAACCACATCGGCGCGCACGCCCTGTGACGGAACCAAATTCATGTCCTTTATCCGCAAGCTGTTTGCCAATAGGATCCTGCTTATCTTCAGCATCATAAAGCTCGGTAGGGAATGGCCCTGAACCAACTCTTGTCGTGTATGCTTTGGTGATGCCCAACACGTAATGCAGTGTCTGTGGACCAACACCGGCTCCGGCACACGCTGCACCTGAGATGCAATTACTCGATGTAACGAATGGATAAGTTCCATGATCGATATCTAACAAAGTACCTTGAGCACCTTCAAAAAGCAGATTTTGTCCAGCCTTGTTTGCCTCATACAAAGCGCGCGGAATGTCCATTATCAAAGGTTTGATACGCTCGGCCAGAATCAGCGCATTGTCCATTGTCTTTTGAAAATCGACTATTGGAGCATTGAAATAATTTTTCAACACAAAGTTATGATAATCCAATACTTCACCCAATTTGGCAGCGAAACGTTCGCGATGAAACAAGTCTTGCAAACGAATCGCTCTACGTGCGACTTTATCCTCATAGGCAGGGCCGATACCACGTCCTGTTGTACCGATCTTGGCAGCACCTTTGGCAACTTCGCGTGCTTTGTCGATTGCTTCGTGATAAGGCAGGATCAATGGACAGGCTTCGGAAATGCGTAAACGCTCATACACTTTGATGCCCGCTTTTGCCAGTTCGTCCATTTCGTTAAGTAACGCAGATGGCGAAACAACAACACCATTCCCGATATAGCACATGACATTGTCACGCAATATGCCGGAGGGAATAAGACGCAAAACCGTCTTTTTACCGTTGATCACGAGCGTATGTCCCGCATTGTGTCCGCCCTGAAAACGCACTACACCTTGCGCGTGGTCGGTAAGCCAGTCAACGATTTTGCCCTTACCTTCATCCCCCCATTGTGTACCGATCACCACCACGTTTTTAGACATGTTCGTTCCTATCGTTGAGTGAGCTATTTTGCCCACCGAATATTACTCATCAAAATTTTCCATGAGCAAAAAATTCTGCCCTTATTGCCAATCAATCTTTTCAAACATTAATATTTACAACCGTCCACTTGCCATTGCTCAATACCAATTCACGATCACAATTTAGTTCGTCCCGATGCAGCAAACTTCTCAATAAATCGATCACGACAATATTTCCCTGTTTGCGTAATTTGTCGATTTCCTTGTCCAGTGTTGAATCGTTACGATGAGGCGCCAGAATTCCTTTGGGCAGGGCTTGCTTGTCAATTAATTTATGCAATTGACGCAAGTCCATGCTAAAACCGGTGGCAGCACGGGCGCGGCCAAAACTTTTGCCTACATCATCGTAACGGCCCCCTACCGCAATCGCATCATGACTACCTTCGTGGTAAGCAGCAAACACCATACCATTGTGGTAGTTATAGCCTCGCAATTCGGCAAGGTCGATACCAATGTGCTGTGCATAAGGTTTCAATTGATTCGCCACATGTTCCAACTCATCCAGCGCATTAAGTAATTCGGTACTATGCGGCAAAACACGACGGGCTTTCTGCAACACTTCTGTCCCGCCATATAGTTCTGGTAAAGCCAGGAACCCAGCTTGCATATCGCCAGGCATAGTAGAAACTAGAATTTTCAAACTAGGCGTATCTTTACTTTGTAATGCATTGAACAAGGCTGTTTCCAAGGCATTATCGATTTCCGCGTCTCTCACCATTGCCCGAAAAACTGCAACGTGCCCCAGGTCGAGATGAACTCCTTGTATGCCAAGTAAAGCCAACGATTGCAACATCAAGCGTTGCACTTCCAAATCGCTTTCCAAGCCACTGTGGCCGTAAATTTCGGCACCAACCTGAAGAGGTTCGCGAGTCTGCATCAATCCGGATGGCTGGGCATGTAACACGCTACCGGCATAACACAAGCGCGTTATTCCTTGACGATTTAACAGATGGGCATCGATACGTGCAGCCTGCGGCGTAATGTCCGCACGCAGCGCCAATGTGCGACCGCTGAGTTGATCCACTAATTTGAAACTGCGCAGATCCATATCCGCACTGCCGTTGATGAGCAAGGACTCGACGTATTCGAGTAATGGGGGGGCAACCAACTGATAACCAGATAAGCGCAAAAGCTCCAGCACATCGCGACGCATCACCTCGATTCGCCACGCCTCGTCCGGCAACATATCCTGAATATTTTCAGGCAACAACCAATTCGGCATTCTTTATTTCACCCAATAAATCAGAAGCAATCCGCTCAACATCAAAGTCAATCCAATGAAGCGCATTTGCCCATTCTTAAGTTGAGATACCTTGCTTAATGTTTCTCGCCACAAAGCTGGAAACAAAAACGGCATTATTCCTTCAATCACCAACATCAAACCCAATGCCGCCAGCCAGTACTCAATCATCTGGAAATCCAATTTTCGTCGCTAGCGGCGTTGCTCACAAAAAATTACTTCTTACCTATGCGCCATCAACACGATACTGCGAAGCAGCCGTTTGCGGGAGATGGCGCTCGCGGTCATCCCCGCACCAGACGACTCCGCCGCACCGTGTCATGACCTCATATACTGCGGCGCAATTTTTTGCTTGCGCCTTGACTAGACTAGCAAATTGAATTTCTAAAGGTCCCACAAAGCTACTTGCCGCCCTTGTTCGAATTCTTAAGGTACTTGAAGAATGCTGAACTTGGATCTAACACCATGACATCGCTCTTGTTCTTGAAAGTCTGTTTGTAAGCATCCATACTACGGTAAAAAGCATAAAACTCTGCATTACGACCAAACGCTGAAGCATAAATGGAAGCTGCTTTGGCATCGCCTTCACCTTTTAGCCTTTGGGCATCGCGATAAGCTTCAGCCAAAGTTACTTCGCGTTGCCTGTCTGCATCCGCACGTATTTTTTCACTTTCAGCATTACCCGTTGCCCGCAATTCGTTTGCAACGCGTTTACGCTCTGCATCCATACGGCGATAGACCGATTCGCTGATCTCAGCCGGGAAATCTACGCGTTTCAAACGCACATCCAGCACTTCCACACCGATCTTGCTTGCATCAGCATTGGCCTTTTGGCGCAAAACCTCCATGATTTTTTCACGCTCGCCGGATACCACTTCATGAATCGTACGTTTACCGAATTCCTCACGCATCGACGCATTCACAGTTTGAGTTAGACGAGTTTCAGCGCGAACCTCATCTCCGCCAACGCTGATGTAATATTGCTTCACATCGGAGATACGCCACTTCACGAACGAATCGACTAGAACGTTCTTTTTTTCTGCCGTAATGAAACGCTCCGGTTCCGCACTATCCAGAGTCAAGATACGCGAATCAAAGAAACGTACGTTTTGTACGAGTGGCAATTTGAAATATAAACCAGGTGCAGTCTTCTCACCAACCACTTCACCCATTTGAAAGACGATCGCTGTCTGCCGCTGATCGACGATAAAGGCGCTCATGCTGATTAAAACAAGCGCGACTATTGCGCCAAGCAGAATACTTCCCCAATTAGCTTTCATTATCGCGCCTCCCTGTCTCTACCGCGCAACGATTCTCGTGCTGTGGGCGGTTCACTAACAACGGCTTGCGGAGCGACTTGCTCGGCATTGTTGGCAGATTTTCCTGCGGAAGTTTGCAACTCATTCAACGGAGGTGTTCCAGAACCTGTGCTTTGTATTAGCTTATCCAAAGGCAAATAAAGCAAACTGCCATTGCCCTTTTGATCCACCAGAACTTTGCTGCTACTGCTCAAAACCTGTTGCATCATGTCGATATACATTCGCTCCCGCGTAACCTGAGGCGCTTTTTCATACTCAACCAGAATCTGTTTAAAGCGGCTGGCATCACCTTCAGCATTTGCAACAACTCGCTGCTTATAACCATCTGCTTCCTGCATCAACCGTGCCGCAGCACCTTTTGCCTTGGGAATGACATCATTCGCATAAGCCTGACCTTCATTCTTTTGACGCTCTCGGTCTTGCCCCGCTTTTACTGCATCATCAAATGCGGCTTGCACTTGCTCTGGCGGTTGCGCATTCTGCATGGTCACCTTACTTACAACGATACCGGATTTGTAGCGATCAAGAATGTCTTGAATCAACTTGGTTGTAGATGCTGCAACTTGCTCGCGTCCTTCGTACAAAACAAAGTCCATCTTGCTCTTACCCACCACTTCACGAATCGCCGTTTCGGCCGCCTGACGCACGTTCTCGTCTGGAGTGCGGTTGTTAAACAAATAATCTGCAGGGTCTTTCAGGAAATATTGCACCGCAAACTGAATGTCGATGATGTTCTCATCATCAGTCAGCATCAGTGATTCCTTAAGCATCTTATTCTTTACGTTTTCGCGGTAACCCACTTCAACGGTACGAACCTGGCTCAGACTGACGACCTCCACTGTTTCGATCGGGAACGGCAAATGCCAGCGTGGGCCTGCCTGGGTCGCTTCGAGATATTTACCAAAACGCAACACAACTCCGCGTTGGCTTGCATCCACGATATAAAAGCCGCTTGCCGCCCAAATCAACACCACGATTATAAGGATCAGACCAATGCCACCGGCGAAACCTTTTGGCTGTCTGCCACCTCCACCATTGCCAGTGCCGCCATTATTTGGTTTTTTACCGGATAATTTAGCGAACAATCCTTCGATTTTTTTATTCAGATTGCGCAACGCTTCCTCTAGATCAGGAGGCCCGCCACCATTCTTTTTACCCCATTGCGGATCATTCAATCCCATAAATTTGTCCTACTTTCAGTTCATTCTTAAGTTAATTATCATTTAGAGGATGCCACTCTTGATGGACCTCAATAGTTTCGGGACTATCTCGAACCTCGATCAACGCCGCACGTAACTCATCCAAACCATCTCCTGTTCTTGCACTTAAATGAATACTGGTAATTTTACCATATTCATCACGCTTCACCGATGACGGTAAATCCTGTAAATCAATTTTGTTGTATACCACAATTTGGCGTATATTTTGTGCGCCTATCTCCGTCAACACTTTATTGACTTCAGCAACTTGATCGTTCCTTTCCGGACTATTCACATCAACGACATGTAATAACAAATCGGCATGTGCAGTTTCTTCCAGGGTACTGCGGAAAGCGGCAACCAAGCCATGTGGCAGATGTCGAATAAAGCCGACCGTGTCAGACAATATCACTTGCACCTTACTTTCGCCTTCCAAAAACAATTTGCGCGAAGTCGTGTCCAACGTGGCAAACAATTGGTCGGCAGCGTAAACATTGGCATTGGTTAACCGATTGAATAAAGTAGACTTACCCGCATTGGTATAGCCGACGATCGATATCGATAGCACTTCAGATCTGTTGCGTGCCTTTCTTTGAAGTTCCCGGTGACGCTTAAGTTGCTTCAAACGCTCGTTGAGCAGATGCACGCGTCTATCCAACTTGCGCCTGTCCAATTCTAATTGTGTTTCTCCAGGGCCACGTGCGCCGACAGCATATTTCTGCTGGCCCATATCCATATTCATCCCGACTAGTCGCGTGGACAGATATTTAAGTTGGGCTAATTCAACCTGTACTTTGCCCTCGTGGCTTTGTGCCCTTAATGCAAAAATATCCAATATAAGCATTGTTCTGTCGATCACACGCGTCTGAAGTTTTGCGGTGAGATTGCGCATTTGAGCGGGCGACAGGTCATGATTAAAAATCACCAGCGGCACTTCCAACTCTTCAACGATGGCAGCAATTTCATCGACTTTGCCGCTACCGGCAAAGGTAGATGCATCCGGTCGTTGCCGCTTGCCTTCCACCAGCGCGAGCGTGGTTACACCGGCACTTTCAGCCAGCAAACGTAACTCTTCCAGACTTTCTGTGTAATCCGGTGCGCCGAAATTGAGACTGACCAATACCGCCGTGTTAGGGGCAGTCGTTAATTGCGACATTACTCAACGTCGTACGGTATTGTGACTGCGCGTGCGGGAACGATTGTAGAAATGGCATGCTTATATACCATCTGGGTGACGGTATTTTTTAGCAAAACCACATATTGATCAAAAGACTCAACTTGGCCCTGCAACTTAATGCCGTTGACGAGGTAAATGGCGACCTGAACATGTTCCTTGCGTAATGCATTTAAGAACGGGTCTTGTAATTGTTGCCCTTTCGTGGTCATAGCTATACTCTTCTTGTTATTAACGGACTATCACTTTACTGGAAAATGGACTATTGCGGAAGTGGGTGGTGCAAACAAAACTCAGGCATGTATCTATAAAGACTGAACCATCTTTAAGAAAAACAATATGATAGATTTGCTAGGGCTACAAAGTCTTTTTTGTTAAAACCACTAGCGAATACTACAGAAATTGAGTATATCCCCGAGCGATTCTTCAGCATCTCTCATCGACTGGAATGCACCCAAAAAGGTTGCTTCGTAATCATATAAGCCACGATAAGTAACTGGATCTACAGTGAGAAATATTTTAAGCATGATACTCTCCCGTCAAGTTCTTTACAAAGGAGGCCGCCTATTCAGACTATTCAGAAACTTTCAGTCGGTGGATAAATCTCTAAGCCCAGCCTTCCTCACAACAAACTCCTTGACCTCCGTTAAAGCTGCAGCACTTAACATCACAAGCGCGAAAGTCGCCAATAAAACCGAAACCAACAGAAATAGAAATGGATACTTCATGATCCGCCTCCTTATTTATCTATCACCTGCTTAACTCTCATGCTTGATTTACGGCAATATTCCACAATACTTGAGGTGTAATGATAAGAAATCCGGAAAAATGAAAACCAAAGAATAAAGGCTGAAAACAAGTTCAACTAAACAGATTGGATTGAGCGAATTAAATTAGCATTCGTAATCACACCAATATCATTCAGTCCGGAATAATGGGTTTCAAAAAGTAACAGGGGGCTTTCCGCCCCCTGAAAAAATTACTTTGCTGACTATACTTTTGACTTAGATCGCCTGACCTGTATTTGCGTCGAACAAACCCTCGAACAAAATCGAGCTTAAATAACGTTCTCCGGAGTCGGGCAAAATAACTACGATCGTTTTTCCGGCATTTTCTGGTTTATGCGCCAATCTGGCGGCTACTGCAGCAGCTGCGCCACAAGAAATACCCGACAGAATACCTTCTTCGCGTGCCAACCGACGTGCATACAACACGGCATCTTCATTGCTTACTTGCTCAATCTCATCCACCAACGAAAGATCCAATACGCCAGGAATAAAACCGGCGCCAATACCTTGTATCTTGTGAGGACCCGGCTTGAGATCTTGACCAGCACGCTTTTGAGTTAGAACCGGGCTGGCCGTTGGCTCGACAGCGACCGATTTGATTGCTTTGCCACGGGTCTTTTTGATGTATCGGGATACACCTGTAATGGTGCCTCCCGTACCCACACCCGAAACTAGTATGTCAATTTTTCCATCGGTATCATTCCAAATTTCAGGGCCGGTGGTTGCTTCATGAATAGCCGGATTTGCCGGATTTTCAAATTGTTGCAACAACACGTATTTAGAGTCAGAGGCTGCAATTTCTTTAGCTTTAGCTATAGCACCGCTCATCCCTTTTGCGCCTTCGGTCAATACCAGTTTAGCACCGTAAGCAACCAACAATTTACGACGCTCAATACTCATTGTCTCAGGCATGGTAAGGGTAAGTGGAATACCTCGTGATGCCGCAACGAACGCCAACGCGATTCCAGTATTGCCGCTAGTCGGTTCAACGATTTCTTTACCTGGACCAAGTAGTCCACGCTTTTCTGCATCATCTACCATGGCTACTCCGATACGACACTTCACTGAGTATGCGGGATTTCGGCCTTCAATTTTGGCCAATACTGTCGCTTTGGCTCCATCTAGAATGCGATTCAATTTGATTAACGGGGTATTGCCGATGGATTGTGAATTATTTGCGAATATATGTGACATATTTTCTCTACTCCTTTAAAAAATTAGTATGTGTTACTTTAGCTAAATTTGGTTTGAGAACTAAAGAATATTCACTGCTTAAGTTATCACAATTACTTATATACAAAATTAAAAAAGAAGCTAAACAACTTCTTCATCGGGAAGCGGTGCCAGCAATGCGGCTATGTCAGCTTCGCCAAATTTTACTAATCCACTGGCGTCCTCGGACAGAATTCCAGCAGCAAGTTCAGCTTTCTTTTCTTGCAATGCCAGTATTTTTTCTTCAATGCTCCCGGCTACAACTAGTTTATAAACAAAGACATTTTTTGTCTGACCCAGACGATGTGCTCGGTCTGTCGCTTGATTTTCTACAGCAGGATTCCACCATGGGTCATAATGAATTACCGTATCGGCAGCAGTAAGATTTAACCCTACCCCACCTGCTTTCAGGCTGATCAGAAATATTGGTACTTCTTCATCCTGAAAACGACGCACCACTTCTTCACGGTTTTGCGTATCCCCTGTTAGTTTAACGTAAGGCAGTTTTTCAATTTCCAACTCGGCCTCGATCAATTCCAGCATCGAGGTAAATTGTGAAAAAACCAGAATTCTCCGCCCTTCGCTTACTAGTTCAGGCAACATTTCCATGAGCAGATCGAGTTTGGCGCGTTCTTTGACTTTTTTGGCGCTGGATAATTTCAATAGTCGCGGATCGCAACAGACCTGACGCAATTTGAGTAACGCGTCGAGAATGATGATGTGGCTGCGCGAAAAACCTTTGGCAGCAATCTCTTCACGCACACGCTGATCCATGGCAATGCGAACAGTCTCGTATAGATCACGTTGCCCACCTTCCAGTTCCACAGTGCGCACGATCAGTGTCTTTGGAGGTAATTCTTTGGCAACATCTTCTTTGCGTCTGCGCAAGATAAATGGTTTGACTCGTCTTGCCAGCAAATCACGGCGCAGTCGATTGCCATATTTCTCGATCGGAGTACGCCAGGTTTTGGTGAATTCTTTAGAGTCACCGAGTAATCCTGGTAATAAAAAGTCAAACTGTGCCCATAGTTCTCCAAGATGATTTTCTAGCGGAGTGCCTGTTAAACATAAACGATGACGTGCATTCATTTTGCGCACGACTTGCGCAGTCTGACTTGCAACGTTTTTTACCGTTTGTGCTTCATCTAAAATCAAGAGGTGATATTCATGCTGAGCCAATGCTTCTTCATCTCTCCACAACAAAGGATAGGTGGTCAGTATGACATCGTGGTCACGTATCAAGGGGAAGAGTTCCGTTCTTTCCTTGCCTTGTAAAGAAAGTAACTTAAGTTGCGGGGCGAATCGTTCTGCCTCGCGTTTCCAGTTGAAAATAAGCGAAGTTGGAAGCACTACCAGTGAGGGCTTATCCATGCGCCCACTCTGTTTTTCCAGTAATAGGTGTGCTAAAGCCTGCGCAGTTTTTCCCAACCCCATGTCATCTGCCAATATCCCGGACAATTCTTGCTCTCGCAGATATTGTAACCAGGATAAACCTTCAACCTGATAGGGTCGCAATTCCAACGCAAAACCATCCGGTGCTTTGACGGCTTTTATCCCTGAAGTATTTTTGAGTTTATTGGCAAGCTCAATCACCGCTCCTACCCCTTTAAACTGCCAGCGTTCCATGCCGACCAAGGCATCAATACGTGCCACATCAAAACGGGATAACCGGATTTCACTGGAACTCATTTTGCCGTCGAATAATTCAATCAAAGTGCGTGCTAACGGCTTGATGCGATTAGCTTCCACTCTCACCCTGCCTCCGTTTGGCAGGAGCAATTCAACGGTTTCAGTATCCTTCATTTTGTCCAGTTCAAATGCATCAAGCCAACGCGTATCAATTTTAAATAGCTCGTAAAGCAGCGGAGCTAAGGGAACCCGTTGAGAATTTACCACGATACCCATATTCAAACTGAACCAACCATCCTCCTCTTCGTCGAATTCTCCTTCCCAAGCTTCCACTTCCAGAACGTTGTGGCGGAAACCTTGCGGGACTACCACCTCCCAACCCGCTTCTCGCATCAGTGGTGCAATTCGCTGAATAAATATTGGCCAAGAATCTTCATTCTCCAGACCATAAACGGGTGGATTTAGAATCCCTCCTGATGAACCTATATAGCCGGGGACGGATTCAAAGCCGAAATCAGCAAGAGAAGCAACGATTTTTGCTTCAGCGTTTTTATCGCGCATCACTCTGACCGTTTCACCATTACGCAAAGTAAAATATTCACTCTTGTAATCGGGGGAAAAAACCGCTTCGCCATATCGAAATTTGATACGACCGAAATCCAATTCCTGTTTGCCTAGCGGATATCGCCTGAAACTACCCAACCAAATAGGTGAAGAAGTTTCAATCTGCAAAACTGGTACCAGTTTATTCTTTATCTTGCGCATTCTGTCTTTGCTTGGCGGAGGCAAATCAGGAACGATCTCCCGCAAAACCCCTGCGACAAGCGGTACATCAATTTCGCTCAAGGCAGGCATATTCAACAGTTGCACTATTTGCAACGGTGTTTGCTTGAGTTTCAATTGGCCAATTTCACCGGCATCCGCATCAACATACCAGGTTGCTTCTTTTAGCGGCAGTACTTCCACCGCTGTGCCGTCGCGAATGATTCTCGGTACCAAGCGACCAGATTCATCCGCACCCCAATCGAGTCTTGCTTCGCGTTGCTCGTCTTGTCTTAAGCGAATGGGTAAGTGGTGGTCCATATTGCGTTCCAAATAAAATAAACGCCCACTGGAAATAAGCCGTGACAATATTTCATGCCCCTGATCGCACATCACCTGAAACTCGTCAAATCTGTCACGCTGCATCCACAGTAGGCGCAATAATCCCAAATCTTCTTCAGTGACATACTGGGGAGGTTTTATTAATGTCCGCTCTACGTTGTGCCACTCTTCCAATTTACCTTGCAAATCTCCTTCGTTATTTAGTTTGGCTTTGTAAATAACAATCGTAAATTCGCCGGTAAATGAAGATCTGCCTAGGACGTAACACAAGTGTTCTGGTTTTGCGACGGGTTTTGCTTTCTGCCTGGGTTGCAAAGTTGACGCACGACGGAATGACTCAACCCAATCCAGTACTGCATGGTTAACTGTAGGAGCGCGTGGCACTGACAGTGCAGACAACAAGACAACGGCAGTATGTTTGCATTGTCTCTTAACCGGACAAGTGCATGTCGGATCGATTCGTAACTTGCCGTCTTTATCGGTATCAAAAAATATCTCCACGTCATAGGGGCGCGGAGCAGTTCCTTTAACCCGCGCTGTTATCTTGTCAAATTGAATGTCGAGATAGTCAATCGAGTTGAGATAAGCCTTTGCCTTGTGAAGTTCCTGCATGTTGTACCAATGTTTTACATCAGCAAGGGTGTACGATTGGGCTAAAGACATGGTCAAAGGCGGGAAATAATTAGTTTAGCTATAACAACCTGCTATTCTAACCTCAAACGAGGTAAGACAACTCCGTTAACTTGCTTGAACTGCACTACTGTATGCTCAGACAAAATATTGATAACCCGCGAAGGGAGCCAATATTAACTTATCAGGCTTGCAATAGAGAAGTTGCAAAATATTTTATCCTCTTGATAAAATACGCTTTCAAAAAAATTTGTGGTACTTGGATTCAAACTCAAAAATTGATGATGTGCAGTCAATCGAGATTAGGGTCAAAAGTAACTGTGGTTGGAAGAATATCAAAATGAAACAGAAAAACTCTGGAATACTTGCAAAGTGGTCAATGGGCGTGACGGTCACCTTAATTATTGTTGCCGTCTTGGTGTATTTCGCATTCAATTAAATTTATTGACCACCTTTCAGGTGGCTGTAAGATTTTGAATAGCTTGTAATGATCAATTTTGACCATTACAGAGGTTTTCACTTATACAAATCGAAATGTAAATTTGGCAAACCGAAGAATCAAGCCGAAATACTTTCATCCCGCATACGCAAGGCTTCTTCAATATCTACTGATACTACTTTGGATACTCCGCGCTCCTGCATAGTCACACCTATCAGTTGCTGGGCCAATTCCATGGTGATTTTATTGTGGCTGATAAATACAAACTGGGTATTTACTGCCATTTTTTTGATCAAATTGCAAAGACGCTCGGTATTGGTGTCATCCAGTGGCGCATCCACTTCATCTAGCAGGCAGAACGGCGCAGGATTAAGTTGAAATAAAGAAAATACGAGTGCAATTGCAGTCAGTGCTTTTTCACCACCGGATAACAAATGTATAGAAGCATTCTTCTTGCCTGGCGGATGAGCCATGACTTGAACACCGCTGTCGAGTATTTCCTCACCGGTCAGTACTAAACGTGCTTCGCCGCCCCCAAACAGTACCGGAAATAATTCGGCAAGATGACGGTTAACTTCTTCATAAGTACCCATCAAGAGATCGCGCGATTCTTTATCTATACGGCGAATCGCGCCTTCAAGCGTGTCAATAGCTTCATTCAAATCTTTTGCTTGAGCATCCAGATATGCTTTGCGCTCCTCAGCCACTTTCAATTCATCCAGTGCGGCCAAATTTACAGCGCCAAGAGCGGTAATGTTATCTGTTAACCTTGTCAGTTCCAGTTGCAAAGTTGAGGGTTTTTGTGGATGGATTTCAAGTTCAATCAGCAAAGATGTTTCATCCACTCCTTGCAACTGCTCTGCCCATTGTTCAAATTGTAGACGGGCTTCCTGTTCTTTCAGCGCAATCTCTTGTACTTTATCGCGTAGCGGGTTGAGTTTCTGTTCACACAACATTCTCTCTTGTTCCAACTTGTTCAAATTTAACGTAGCGTGTTCAAGCAGATTGCGGGCTTTCGCCAATGCTTGTTCACGTACTTGACGCAAATCCAATGCCTCTTGCAATTGTTGTTGATTTACACTGTCGCTCATGTTTGCCAATTCATGCCGCGTGTGCACCAAAGCCAATTCCAGTTGAGTCAAAGTAGACACACTGTGTTTTATGTTGTGGTCTAGGTCGCCAATCTTATCGGTACATGTCTTGGCAAAAAAACGGGCCTCCTGTAATTCATGTTGAGATTTTTGCGAACGCTCTCGTTGTTCTCTCAGTTGTGCGTCTTGTGCAGAAGAGTGTTGCCGCACTTGTTCAGCTTCATCTTGATGGGATGACATATTGTCCCGCAAGACAAGCATGCGTTCAGTAATCTCTTCCATCTGGCGCTCTTCCACGCTGGAATTGTCTGCCAATTCTTGCAGTTCTTGCTCGATCTGCAATCTTCGCTCATGACTCCGCTCGTTTGCTTGCGTCAATTTTAGAATCTGCATTTGAAGCGAATGTTGACGCTGTTGCAATTCGCTACTGGAAGCACGCAAGGGTCCGATGCGTGATTCTATAGATTGGTACGCTTCTTCTGCGCGAGCGACCAGTTGCTTGCCTTGCTCCAAGGCTGCGGACTGTTGCTGTGCTTCATGCTTAAGGTTTTCTATCTCTCGTTGTCGCGCCAGCACACCGTGCAACTGGTTATCAGGTGCATAAAATAAAACACTATTGATGCCGACCAAATGACCTTGCGGAGTAATCAGCCAAGCGCCTGCAGGCAACTGTGATCTTTGCGCCAAAGCCAAAGTCAGATCCGCGGCAGCATAAATTCCGTAAAGCCACTCCTGTACTGCCTTTGCCGCGCGATCATCTTCACAGCTCACATATTTGGATAATGAAGTTAGTCCGGAAGGTTCATTAGTTGAAGAGCTACCGACTGTTTCAGCAGAGTACACGGCCAACTTTGCTGGAGGAACATCATTCCAGCTCGCCGAATCTCCCAGATTTGTCAGTGCCAGGGCATTCAAACGCTCCCTCAACACTGCCTCCAGGGCATCTTCCCAGCCCTGTTCAATACGTACCGATTGCCACAGACGAGGTGCGTTATCCAACTGATGTCGCACCAACCAATTCTTCAAATGCTGATCATTATCGAGTTGAGACTGCAATTGTTTAAGTGCATTCAGTCGTGCCTCAATTTGGCTAAATTCCTTATCCAATTCTTGCGCAAGGTCCCGCTTATTTCCGCGTTCAATATCAGCCAAGGGCAATCGTTCTTGCAATTGCGCCAGAGTTTTTTGATGCTCTTCAAATTCATTCTGAAATTCTACGATTTGGTGTTGTGCTTGTTCCAGCGCCTCATTATCAGGCCGTGGAAGATTATCCAATTCAAGCAACAAACGCGATTTGCGTGTTCCCAATTGATGCAAGTTATTCTGGATATGTCCACGCTGCGTTTCAGCCAATTGCAACTGTTGTTGCGCCAACAAGTGTTCGCGTTGTACAGTATTGAAACGTTCTTGAGCAGCGCGAGCATCTTCTTCAATTTTGGGTAAACGCTGCGTTTCAACATCCGCATGATTCTCGCTTATTTCAACGCGTACGCTCGCTTCCTGTCGCTGCTGCTGCCAGTGTTCCAGCAGAGTTTGAAGTCCTTGAAGCTGGCTGCGTTGTTGCTCGATCTGACGTTCACCATTGACGATCTGTTGAGCCATACGATTGCGCTGCTCGTTCAAAAAAGCAATCTGCTGTTCCAGATGAGATACTTGTGAATTAGTGGCGTAAAGATCACCTTGCTTGATATGCAATGTATCCGCCAAGGCAAAATGTTCGCTGCGTGCGACTTCCAAGGCGCTTTCTACATCACGCAGTTTTGCGGTTTCGGCTTCAAGATCATTCCTGGTTTTTTCGACTTGTTGCAGGAAACGCAACCGTCTAGATTCTGCTTCCTGCTTATTGACCAACCATAGCAAGCATTGTGAAAAATCCCGCTTGGTTTCCAGCTCTCGATAATGTTTTGCAACCTCGGCTTGATCACTTAAGTGAGCTAGTTGTTTTTCCAACTCTTGCACAATGTCACTCACGCGCAGCATATTGTCTCGGGTATCAGCCAAGCGCAATTCTGTCTCGCGGCGTCGGTCGCGGTATTTTGAAACACCTGCCGCTTCTTCCAAAAACACACGCAACTCTTCCGGTTTAGCCTCGATGATGCGCGAAATCATGCCTTGTTCAATAATCGCATAGGCCCGAGCACCCAAACCTGTCCCTAGAAAAATGTCGGTTATGTCTTTGCGTCTTACATGCTGATTGTTAATGAAATAGCTAGATTCACCATCGCGCTGCAGAACCCGCTTGATAGCAATTTCGGCATAGGTAGACCATTGGCCGGCAGCTTTGCCCACGGTATTATCAAACACCAGTTCAACGCTTGCCCGTGCCACTGGTTTGCGATTGCCGGAGCCGTTAAAAATAACGTCCTGCATCGATTCTCCTCGCAATGCCGAAGCCCGCGACTCTCCCAACACCCAGCGCAATGCGTCTATTACGTTGGATTTGCCGCACCCGTTCGGCCCGACAACACCAACAAGTTGTCCCGGCAGGGCAATGTGCGTGGGATCAACAAAGGATTTAAATCCGGCAAGCTTGATATGGGATAGACGCAATTTGAGTCAGGCTAACGATATAATACTCATTATTCTAACCCAACCCAGGCACTGTAACAAAATGACTTCCCGACCCGATAAAACACTGGAGACCTTCCCAAATCCGCAACCGGCGCGCGATTACCATATTCATATGGAGATACCTGAATTTACATGCTTGTGCCCAAAAACCGGGCAGCCCGATTTTGCCACTCTGATTCTGGATTACATCGCCGATGCTCAATGTGTTGAATTAAAAAGCCTTAAATTGTATATTTGGTCGTTCCGCAATGAAGGACATTTCCATGAGGATGTCACCAACCGTATTCTGGATGATCTGGTCGCAGCGACCCACCCGCGATTTATGCGCTTAACAGCCAAGTTCTATGTGCGCGGCGGAATCTTTACTAATGTCGTGGCTGAGCATCGTAAAACTGGCTGGCAACCTCCAACGCAGGTAAATCTGAACCAATTTCATACACAATCGAATATGCACGGGTAATTCAAAATGGAATATCGTAACCTTGGTAATAGCGACTTAAAAGTATCAGCGCTGGCATTGGGAACAATGACGTTCGGCGAACAAAATACCGAGGCTGACGCACACCAACAGCTTGATCTGGCGGTTTCGCACGGTATTAATTTTATCGATACCGCTGAGATGTATCCTGTACCACCGCGAGCCGAAACAGCGCATCGTACTGAAAGTTACATTGGTTCGTGGCTCGCACATCAGCAGCGCGACAAAATAATCGTTGCGACCAAGATCGCCGGACCATCGCGCGGATTTGGCTGGATACGGGGCACACCACGTATCAATCGTGAACATATTATTTCAGCAATTGACGGTAGTTTACGCCGCTTAAAGACGGACTATATTGACTTATACCAAATTCACTGGCCGGATCGTTACGTACCCATGTTTGGCTCTACTAGCTATGACGTGACACAGGAACATGAAAACACAACGATTGCGGAGCAACTGCAAATATTGTCGGAAATGATCAAAGAAGGAAAAATTCGCCACATTGGAGTCAGTAACGAAACTCCTTGGGGTGTTGCCGAATTTGCACGTTGTGCCGAACAACAGGGATTACCGAAAATCGTTACTATTCAAAATGCTTATAGTTTGCTTAATCGCTCTTTTGAAAACGGCCTTGCAGAAACCTGTCGCCATACCAATGTCGGTCTTCTCACCTATAGCTCACTTGCTTTTGGCTGGCTTTCCGGAAAATATTTAACTAATCCAAATGCCAAAGGTCGTATTAACTTATTTTCCGGTTTTGGACAACGTTACGGCAAACCCAATGTGTCCTCTGCCACAAAAGAATATGTGCGCATCGCACAAGAAATTGGGATATCACCGGTGTCACTGGCACTAGCTTTCGCCCGCACGCGATGGTTTACCAACAGTGTTATTTTAGGTGCTACCACGTTAGAGCAACTCACTGAAAATCTGAAAAGTGTCGAACTAAATATTACTTCCGAAATTTTGGAAAAAATTGAAGCAGTACATAAGACATTCCCTAATCCGGCACCGTGATTTTAGTTTACAAGCATCAAATCACTAAGGGTTCTTCCGATTTGTATGTCTGGATATTTTGATTGTGACAGCATCATCGTTTTAATGGTAGTCTTCGAAACTGAATTTTATAGTTTATCGCCAAGCAAATTGCACGGGGAAACGTTATGCATTCAAAAAATATAAATGTAGTTTTTTCTATAAGTAACGCTTTGGCTATTATGTTCTTTTCAATTTGCTTCTCAAGCGCCAACGCTGAAGCAGTATTGAAACCATTAACAATATTCAAAGATTGTCCAACGTGTCCTGAAATGGTCATCATTCCAACCGGTAGTTTCGACAGGGGATCGGAAAATGGCAATGAAAACGAAAAGCCGATTCAACGAGTTACCATTGGAAAAACCTTTGCGATTGGCAAAACAGAAGTTACGCAAGGTCAATGGAAAGCCATTATGGGCAATAACCCTAGTGGGTTTAAAAACTGTGGCGATAACTGTCCGGTAGAAAAAGTCAGTTGGGACGATGCGCAAATGTTTATTCAACGATTGAACACTCAGACTGGCAAACAATATCGTCTACCGTCTGAGGCAGAGTGGGAATATGCCTGCCAAGGCGGAGAAAATCATCAATTCTGTGGTAGCGACAATTTGGACAGCGTTGCATGGTATGGCGCTTATTCAAATCCAAAAGGTACCAGTACCAACACGACCCATCCGGTTGCAACAAAAAAACCCAATGGATATGGTTTGTACGATATGTCGGGCAACGTGTATGAGTGGGTTGAAGACAGCTATCATCCAAACTACATTAACTCACCGACTGATGGTAGCGTCTGGCCTGGAAATGGAAAAGAACGTGTTTTACGTGGAAGTTCATGGAACGGAAGTTCCCAGGATGTTCGTTCGGCAGGACGCGAAAGATCTTTGCCTGTTTATCGGGATGATGATGACGGATTCAGACTTGCTAGAAATCTCCCCTGACGTTTGGTAAATGCAAGTATTACAGTATTACTTCCTCTTATTGGCGTTTTCAAATAAAATCATACTGTTGTAGAATGGGGGTTATTGGAGAAATCTGAAGTACCCATTGGAAATTGTTAATTTAAAAAAAGTATGGATAAAGTAGACCCGGCAGAATTATTTAAAAAGTACCCGCACATCGGGAAAAAGATTACCTCTCTATGGGGCACGCAGCCATGTCGTGAGCTTTTGATGGATCTTATCAATGATTCAAGGGATGGAGGCAGATCAGGCTTCACTCCGGATATTGCGAGAATCATATTTGCACTGCTGGAAAAGCATGATTCAATGTATCCTCAATTTGACAGTTCGGCTAAATTTGAAGTGCCATTCCGTGCTGCTCAAATTAGAAAAACTGTCAGCAAACCGGATAACAGTTCAGCGGTTAAATATGTGGTGATCGTTTTTTTAGTCATCATTGCCGTGTTTTCATATATGGCATACCAGTTTTTATATGTGGAAAAGGGATATGAATACTTCGACCACAAATCAAACAATTCGTCCTCTTGACAGCTAGCTGGGTTATAAATTTCCTTCAATAAACTCGAGCGCATTTCCATCCGGATCGCGGCAAAATAAGGCACGCCTTCCCGATTTACTTTGCGTGTAAGGTACTTCAGCAGCCTTCAAGCACTCTATAAGTTTTGTCGTGTCAGTTACAGTCAAAGCCACATGGCGATCCCGTCCACCATGGTCGGGACGCTTCAAGCCCTCTTCAGGATTGGGCAACAACATCAGATGTAACTGTTGCTCAGCCGATATCTCATACCATACGCCATCAAAACTCATTTGAGGCCGACTTGTATCAATCTGCAACCCTAATACGCCTTCATAAAATTTGCGCGCTTTGAGTAGGTCGCGAGTCAAAAAGGTCGCGTGATGGATCCCGATAATCATTATGGGGAACTTCTAAAGTTTGACGGCAATTACTTTGCTTGCGGCTAGTTTGGCGCTAGCTCTAGCTTCGTTTGTATCTTTTCCTGTAGCCAAGGCCACACCCATGCGACGTTTCTTGAAAGATTCCGGTTTACCAAACAATCGAATTTCAGACTCGGGAACGCGCAAAGCTTCTTCCAGTCCCTGAAATGCAATGCCTTTTTCGTCGATTTGCCCATAGATAACTGCACTTGCGCCTGACTTGAGCAGAGTCGTATCCACTGGTAAGCCTAGAATAGCTCGAGCATGTAATTCAAATTCATTCAGACGCTGGGTACACATCGTCACCATTCCAGTATCGTGGGGACGCGGACTTACTTCACTGAACCAAACCTTGTCACCTTTTACAAACAGTTCGACTCCGAAAATACCGAGCCCCCCCAAATCATCAGTCACTTTTTTGGCTATATCACGTGAGCGTTGCAGAGCCAAGTAAGTCATGGGCATCGGTTGCCAACTTTCAACATAATCCCCGTGTACTTGAACATGGCCGATCGGCTCGCAGAAATGAGTCTCAATCTCTCCATTTGCACCAACAGCACGCACGGTAAGTTGAGTGATCTCATATTCAAAATCGATAATACCTTCTACGATCACCCTGCCTTGATTTACGCGTGATCCACTTGCTGCATAATCCCATGCGGCTTGAACTTCATCAGCATTGTCAATTTTTGACTGGCCTTTGCCAGAAGAAGACATCACTGGCTTCACGATGCACGGATACCCTATACCGCCATCAATTGCCGCTTGCAACT
>CAIRAO010000229.1 GCA_903876625.1 uncultured Gallionellaceae bacterium
CGGATTTGATATCCGGTATGATTGCATCTTGTGCAAGAAAATCCATAATCTTCATTGCTGTCTCTCCTTTTTAAAATTAGATTATTCGAATTTCAATCCCGCAATACTTGAAGTTGCGGTTATCTGTTGATCTGCCAGAATATAAAAAATATTTGGCTCAATGTATTTAAAATCAAGTTATTTTCACTTGATGTTAGGATACAGCTGAATTTAAGCTACAGAACAAGGATAGAACGCATGACTGAATTTAGTATTGTTGCAGTTTTTTTTATTGGACTGCTCGGTGGCATACACTGTCTCGGAATGTGCGGAAGTATTGTTGGCATATTAACCGGACAAATGCCGAAAGATCGTTCTCGTCTGCAGTTTCATTTGGCATATAACCTCGGAAGAATCACAAGTTACACTGTGGCAGGGGCGCTAGTTGGCGCTTTAGGACAAGCAGGTTTCTTGCTTCGCGATGCGGTACCGGTGCAACATTTGCTATTTCTCCTTTCAAGTTTGATGCTAATTGCACTGGGCTTATATATTGCTGGGGTTTGGAGGATTGTTCGGCATATCGAGCATGCCGGTGGTTTTCTATGGAATCGCATCCAGCCCCTAACGAGAAATTTGTTTCCAATCAATACTTCTACCCGGGCACTTCTCCTTGGAGTACTTTGGGGTTGGTTGCCTTGCGGGTTAGTTTACAGCGTCCTGGTCACCGCGCTGGCCAGTGGCCATGCTAAAAGTGGCGCATTGATCATGCTTGCATTTGGTATGGGCACTTTGTTGAATCTACTTGTTATCGGACTATTCTGGGAAAGATGCCGTGTTTGGGTTCAGTCGCCCAAAATTCGTGTTGTTGCAGGTCTGATTGTTATTGGGTTCGGGATATATGGTTTGATAAAAGTTTATTATGTGTTTACAGTTTTTGGCTGGGCAGGAAGTTGCCATGTGGAAGCGTAGTATATTTTTGCTTCTCGTCAGTTTGCTTGCCTCTTGTTCAGAACCGGAGATGCCCTCCCCTTTCCACGCTATTGATATCACTTGGCAACATGGAAAGGCAGATTTTCAGCTTTCCGACTTTAACGGCCGATCTCGCAATCTGAAAAGCTTCACTGGAAAAGTCGTCATTCTTTTTTTTGGCTACACACATTGCCCTGAAGTATGCCCGACCACACTAGCCGATCTTGCGCAGGTTATGCGACAACTCGGCAAGGATGCGGAACGTGTACAGGTATTGTTCATTACTCTTGACCCGGAAAGAGACAGTCCTGAATTACTCGCGCATTTCGTGCCCGCCTTTGATCATTCTTTTCTGGGGTTGTATGGTGATTCAAAAGCAACAGCCCAGGCGGCAAAATCTTTTGGGGTAAACTTTGCGAAGCAATTCAACAAAAGTGGCGGCTATACACTGGATCATTCCGATGGTACGTATTTGATTGGCATTAAAGGATACCCGCTTTTACTTTCCCCCTATGCTCAAAGAACGGATTTTTTGCTGCAGGACATCAAGATGCTTTTGGTTACCGGACAATAATTAAATAGGTTGAGCCAGATTTGTTCCAATATGTTTATATCTAGTCATCCCGCATTTATTTTCAACAAACACGAAAGAAGTGGTAGCTCACCGCTCATATTTGAGCTAAATTAGTGAGTGTTGTAATATAGGGTTGATGTGTGTAATATAAAGAGCATTGCAAATACATCTATAAAATTTATAATCATTTTGTTATTGAACTAGTTTACATATTTTGAGAATATAAACAAATTGAAGTCGCTTAAAGTTTTGGTTTGGTTTCGGTCAATAAAAACAAAAACATTATTACCAAGAAATGAAGTGAGTACTAATACTCAGCTTATACTGAGTATTAGTACTCATATACCAATAATATTAACGTGGGTACAATCAATTCATAATTTGAAGCCAGAGTTTAAATGAAAACAGCACTTATACTGGACAAAGTGAAACACTCAAGCATGTGCATCAACGTTACCAACAAACGCGCAAGCCGAATCAAACCTTCAACAGAAGTGATATTAGGTTCTTTTTATTGAGACGCCAGAAGTTGCGTCGCCAATAAGAGTGCCGGCGATTTGTGTACTAGTAGGACGGTTTTATGCCGTGTATGGGTGGTGATATATACTTTCTGAGACAAAACAGGAAGAAATTATCGCCATATTTTTAAATTCTGCTATTAAGGGGAGGCACTGTGGAAGCAACTCAAGCAACACCGGTTAAATATGATATGGATGTGGTCAAGTGGTTTACGATCATGGCCGTTATCTATCTAGTCGTTGGCACGTTGGTTGGTGTGTATATCGCATCTGAATTAGCGTGGCCGTTTCTAAATCTGGATATTCCTTATATTACCTTTGGACGATTGAGACCGTTGCATACTAACGCAGTAATTTTTGCGTTTGGCGGCTGTACCTTGATGGCCACTGGTTATTACATTGTGCAGCGTACCGGAGCGACCAAGCTTTGGAGTAATGGTCTGGCGTGGTTCACCTTCTGGGGTTGGAATCTGATCATTGTTCTGGCAGTGGTATCTTTACCGCTTGGCTATACTCAAGGCAAGGAATATGCCGAGTTGGAATGGCCGATCGATATCCTGATTGCCGTGGTCTGGCTGGCATTCGGCTTGAACCACATGATGACGGTGGCAATCCGAAAGACCTCACACATCTATGTATCCAACTGGTTCACCATGAGCATGATCGTCATGATCACTTATTTGCATGTGGTAAACAGTTTGGCAATCCCGGTTAGTCTGACCAAGTCCTACTCCATTTTCTCGGGCGTACAAGATGCCATGATTCAATGGTGGTGGGGTCACAACGCGGTGGGTTTTTACCTGACTGCCGGCTTTTTGGGAATGATGTATTACTTTGTTCCCAAGCAGGCTAATCGTCCGGTGTTTTCATATCGCCTATCTGTGTTGCACTTCTGGGCATTGACCTTCGGTTATGTCTGGTTGGGCGCACACCATTTGCAATATACCGCTTTGCCAGATTGGACCGGCTCTTTGGGTGCTGCAGTTTCTCTGGCGATGATCATTCCGTCCTGGGGTGGTGCAATGAACGGAATGATGACTTTGTCTGGCGCTTGGGATCGTCTTCGTACCGACTATATCTTGCGTTTCCTGGTGGTTTCTCTGGCGTTCTACGCAATGTCCACCTTTGAAGGTCCGGTGATGTCGATCAAAACAGTCAATGCGCTGTCACATTACACTGACTGGACCATCGGTCACGTTCACTCCGGCGCTTTAGGTTGGGTTGCAATGGTTGCCATGGGTTCGATTTATCATATGGTGAAGAAACTCTGGCACACAGAAATGTACTCCGACAGTTTGGTAAACGTACACTTCTGGATGGCAACGATCGGAGCAGTGGTCTATGTTGTGGCGATGTGGGTGTCCGGCATTATGCAAGGTTTGATGTGGCGTGATTATGACGAATATGGCGCATTGACCTATACCTTTGTAGAATCGGTTTCTGCCATGCATCCGTACTATGCGATGCGCGTAGTTGGTGGAATCATCTACAATCTGGGTGCATGGATCATGTTGTTTAACGTGGTGATGACAGTGCGCCAGGCAAATTTTGCGCGCGGTTCAAACACCGTTCCTGTTAAAGCATAAGGGGTGAGACATGTCTGATCACGGCAAAATATATTCAACAAGTTTTCAGGATTCGCTGGAACGTAGCACAGTCAAACTGGCAATCGCGATTGCTTTGGCTGTAGCGGTAGCCGGCTTGGTCGAAATAGTGCCACTTTTTTATCTGGACACGACAATGACCCATCTGTCTCCAAACGTTAAAGCGTCACAAAAGAATGCGGGTGATGTTGCTCCCATCGTTTGGCAGCGCAAGAGTGGCCAAACTTTGGACGACTGGAAACCGGGTGACGGTGTACGACCTTACAAGCCTTTGGAATTGGCCGGGCGTGAAGTTTACATACGCGAAGGTTGCTATTTGTGTCACTCGCAAATGATCCGTCCGTTCCGTGACGAGAATGATCGTTATGGGCACTATTCGGTATCTTCCGAGTCCATGTACGACCATCCTTTCCAATGGGGTTCCAAACGAACTGGACCGGATTTGGCCCGAGTCGGCGGCAAGTATTCTGATGAGTGGCAACGTCGCCATCTAAGCTACCCACGTGAAGTCGTGCCAGAGTCGGTTATGCCGAACTTCTTTTGGCTGGCTAACAACAAGGTTGATCCGGCAAATGTGGCCCAGACCATGAAAGTGATGCGCATGATGCCGTTCTATCCTGCTCCCTATTCAGATGCTGACATCGCCAGCGCAAAAGCTGCTGTGGAAGGCAAGACAGAAATGGACGCAGTCATTGCTTACTTGCAGGGTTTGGGCGGCCAAATCAAATTTACAGACGGGGTGAATTACCGTGATTAAACTGATGGGATACCTGGGCATGGATGTGGAATCCATGACGACGAATGATTGGCTAGGTGTTTTTTATGCCGTATTTGTTTTCGTCGCCATGATCTACGTTTATTTCATGGTGTTCCGTCCTGCAAACAAAGACAAATTCGAGTCTCAACGCAGCATGGCGTTGAATGACGATGATCCTATCAATGTGGGAGAAAAAAGATGAGTGAGAAACACGATGTAACAGGCGCTTCGACTACCGGGCACGTGTGGGATGAAGATTTGGCCGACTTTACCAATCAACCACCCAAGTGGTGGATGCTGGGCTTGGCTGCCAGCGGAATATTTGTTGTTATATATTGGCTGTACTATCCTTCAATTCCTCTTCCCTCTTCCAACACCCACTTCAAGGGTGTTGGCGGCTGGACAGCGGTCAAGGAGATGGAAGCTGACAAGGGTGATGTAGATGCCGTAAGAGGCAAGTACGAACTCAAGCTGAAAAATATGACTCCAGCAGCCATTCTTGCTGACAATGACTTGACCGAATATGTAAAGCGCTCGGGTAAAGTGTTGTTCGGTGATAACTGTGCGGGTTGTCATGGTACGAATGGTGTAGGGGCAAAAGACAAAGAGGGTCTGATTGCGCCTATTCTCAATGACGACGACTGGTTGTATGGCGGCAAGATCGATGACATACACACCACCATCACAGGCGGTCGTCAAGGCATGATGCCTGCACACAAGGACTCCTTATCTGCTCAGCAAATTGACGATGTGGCTAAATACGTTAAAGCGATGAGTGACCAGGGCAAGGACAAGGCCGACGTTGATTCTGCCATCGCAGCCGGTAAAAAAGTGTTTATGGAAAGCGATTGTATTGCTTGTCATGGCGCTGATGGGAAGGGAATGCAAGCAATGGGTTCAGCAAACCTGACCGATAAGGTGTGGCGTTTTGATAGCTCGTTGGAAGCTGTCAAATACACTATCACCTATGGCGTGAACTCAGGCGATCCTAAAGCTCGAATCGCGATCATGCCGAATTTCAAGGAAGCTGGCAAATTAAGCGATTCTGAAATCAAGAAGTTGGCTGTGTACGTTTACAAGTTTGGTGGAGGTCAGGCTGATGCTGCTGTCGCACCAGCTCAAGCTGCAGCTACTGCACCAGCGACAGTATCGGCAAAATAATCTGTAATTCAGCACGGGGCTCCAAGCCCCGTGAGTATCTTTTAAAAAGGAGAGAACAGATGAATCACGATGGCGTATTTTGGGGTGTTATTTTCGCTGTTACTGGAAGTGCACTTGTTGTGGCTTGGTTGTTTTATATGCTTTATAGAAATGCAACTAAAAGCAAAGACAATCAGTAAAGACCAAATGTAGCAAGACTAGGGGGAGGAAAGCAAACTCTCCCTATTTTTTTGCAATGGTATATTAGCGAATACTGAATAAGAACGCTTTGAGTATAATTCGAGAAACTAAATAATTGCCAGATTCTGGCGAAAAACTCTGAAGAAATCCACCGACTTACTCTAAGGTTGTTAGCGCGCATCTATTTCAGTAGTCTTAAATTGTTCATTTAGATAAACCGACATTTATAGTTTCGTTATGATGGACGACTTATTGCCCAGTCCGCAGGAGTAAAAGCATGACAAATGACAATAAAAAACAGGATGGCGGTCACGTCACAGAAATTTATCAAGAGTTTGAAACCTGGAGCGTTAATCTGGGCGAAAAGACTATTCATGCCAAACGCATGCCGGGCTTTTTCCGGACGCTGAAATACATTACAGGGTCGCTTTGGTTAATTTTCTTTGTTGGACCATTACTGCGCTATAACGGGAAGCAAGCTATTCTGTTCGACATTAGCAACCGTCAGTTTCATTTTTTCGATATAACGATACTGCCCCAGGATATCTGGATGCTGTCACTGCTATTGTTGATGATGGCGATCACTCTTTTTGCGGCAGCTTCAGTTGCCTCAAGGGTATTTTGCGGTTACTTCTGTTTTCAGACGGTCTGGACAGATCTTTTTACCTGGATAGAAGAAAAAATCGAAGGCAATCCCACGCAGCGGCGTAAATTGGATAAATCTCCCTGGAATGCTAAAAAACTTTTACTCAAAATATTTAAGCATTCGCTTTGGCTGATGATAGCAATATTGACCGGAACCAGTTTTTCAAGCTGGTTCGTTGACATCTTCGTATATTGGCATAACTTGCTAAACTTCGAACTGCCGATGGCCAGATGGTGCTATTAATAAAATGATACAAGATATGGCTAATACAGAAAAAGAATTATCAGA
>CAIRAO010000230.1 GCA_903876625.1 uncultured Gallionellaceae bacterium
AGACAATATTCTTGCCGATGTCATGCACGTCGCCCTTCACCGTTGCCATCACGATCTTGCCCTTGGTGCTGGTATCGCCAGAACGAAGTTTTTCGGCTTCGATGTAAGGCACCAAATGCGCTACGGCTTGTTTCATTACGCGTGCAGATTTGACTACCTGTGGCAGAAACATCTTGCCTGCCCCGAACAAGTCTCCGACAACGTTCATACCTGTCATCAGTGGGCCTTCGATCACCTCAACCGGAAAATTTGATTGCAAGCGTGCTTCCTCGGTATCTTCGACAATGTAAGAAGTGATGCCGCGCACCAATGCGTGGGTGAGGCGTTCCTGCACCGTTCCTTTGCGCCATTCCAGATCTTCGATTTGTTCCTTGCCGCCGCCTTTGACCGACTCTGCCAATTTGACCAGTTCTTCACCCGCATCAGCATGGCGATTTAAAACGACATCTTCAACGGCATCGCGCAACTCGCGCGGAATCTCTTCGTAAACACCGAGCTGTCCGGCATTAACAATGCCCATGTTCATGCCGGCCTTGATGGCGTGATACAAAAATACAGTATGGATAGCTTCGCGAACGGGCTCATTGCCACGGAAACTAAAAGACACATTCGATACGCCGCCGGAAATCTTGGAGTAGAAAAGGTGTTTACGGATCCATGCAGTCGCTTCGATGAAATCAACCGCGTAATTATTGTGCTCTTCGATGCCGGTGGCTATGGCGAAAATGTTCGGATCAAAAATAATGTCCTCAGGCTGGAAGCCAACCTTGTTCACCAATATATCGTAACTGCGTTTGCAGATATCAATTTTGCGTTTGTAAGTGTCGGCCTGACCTGCTTCATCGAAGGCCATCACCACAGCGGCAGCGCCGTAGCGGCGCACAAGCGTGGCTTGCTTGATGAAATTCTCTTCGCCTTCCTTGAGTGAAATCGAATTGACGATGGATTTGCCCTGCACGCACTTCAAACCGGCTTCGATGATGCTCCATTTGGAAGAATCGATCATCAGCGGCACTTTTGAAATATCCGGCTCGGAAGCGATCAAGTTGAGGAACTTCACCATCGCGGCTTCGCCATCCAGCATCGCTTCGTCCATATTGACGTCGATCACCTGTGCGCCGGTTTCTACCTGCTGCTTGGCGACTCCCAGCGCGTCGTCATATTTGCCATCTAAAACAAGACGCTTGAACTTGGCCGAACCGGTTACATTGGCGCGCTCACCCACATTCACGAACAACGAATCTTCGCCAATGTTGAAAGGCTCCAGTCCGGACAGCCGACATTTCTTTTCAACGTCGGGCAACTTGCGCGGTGGTACATCCTTTAGTGCTTCGGCGATAGCTTTGATATGAGCAGGAGAAGTGCCGCAGCATCCTCCCGCAATATTGAGGAAGCCGCTGGTGGCGAACTCTTTTACCAACCGTGCGGTTTTCTCGGGCAGTTCGTCATAACCCGTTTCTGACAACGGATTAGGCAGGCCGGCATTGGGGTGCGCGCTCACATAACAACTTGCCACACGCGACATTTCTTCCACGTACGGGCGCATCAGTTCGGCACCAAGCGCGCAATTCAGACCAATGGACAAGGGTCTGGCATGGAGTACGGAATTGCAGAATGCTTCAGTCGTTTGACCGGAAAGTGTACGCCCGGAAGCGTCGGTGATCGTTCCGGAGATCATGATCGGCACACGCACTTTGTGTTGTTCGAAGTAACGCTCGATGGCAAACAGTGCAGCCTTGGCATTCAGCGTGTCGAAGATTGTTTCGACCATCATAATATCAGCACCACCATCAAGCAAACCGCGCGTTGCTTCGGCGTAACTTTCTACCAGTTCATCGAAAGTTACGTTACGTGCGCCAGGATCATTTACATCGGGAGAAATGGATGCTGTGCGACCAGTGGGCCCGAGTACACCAGCGACAAAGCGCGGTTTGTCAGGCGTGGAAAATTCATCACACAAACTACGTGCCAGTTTCGCACCGGCGACGTTCAGCTCATATACCAAATGTTGCATCTGGTAGTCAGCCATCGAAACCGAGTTGGAATTAAACGTACAGGTTTCCAGAATATCCGCGCCGGCTTCCAGATACTCGCGGTGAATTCCGCCGATCACGTGCGGTTGAGTCAACAACAAAAGATCGTTGTTGCCCTTCACGTCAATAGGGTGCTCAGCGAAACTTTTGCGTTCACCATTAAACTCGCCAAAGAGTTGTGTGCCGCGGTAATGAGCCTCGGTCAGCTTATAGCGTTGGATCATCGTGCCCATCGCACCGTCCAGAATCAGAATGCGCTGTTGAAGGAGTTTTTCAATTGGGTGAGTAAGGAGGTTCATAGTAATTAGTTTCAAGATAGGGAAAGATTTTACCATGTGCAAGTAAACGCCATTAACCTGGATAAGTCACCCGGATCAAAACAGAAATATCAAGATTTTAAGTTTTAGCTGATAGCGTGTAATAGGATATTTATCCTATTAAATAGAGATACTAATCCTATGTATATTTATTCAACCCAGCACTACCATTTACCCAAGTGAAGCTGTGTAGTGAAGTTGAAAAGGGAGAATTGAAATGGACGAACTTCAAAGTGACGATCTGTATGTTCCTGAGGTTCTTTTAAATTTGCTGGCTAACACTGGAACCGATGAGCAAAATTTAGAAGATTTAGAAGATACAGAAGGTGTGATGAACAGGTTTATGAAAAACGTAGAAAATTGGTCTGAAGTCTGTTTGGTTGATGAGCGCTTAGAGTAACTGCCCGTACTTAATAACCCTGAAATACAAAATCCAGCGCAGATGTAATTGTGTCGTGATTCGCTGACAAAGAAGTGATCGGAGATTTAAGTATCTTGGCTGGAACAGATGCCAGCTTGGGTGTTTCCATGAAGCAAGATATCCCCGCTATTTCAAACACGGGAGATAGATTTTTCGGCAGCGCCACCTTGTCAAAACGATCCACCCGACGCAAGGGCACGACAATGCGGCTTTCCAGAGCATTTAGAAAATCACATTGGACATCAAGCAAAAATGGAACATCCGATTTTTTCGTCTGACCCGGATTGGTATAAATATCAAAGCGCGCCATGATTAAAATGAACGATAGTGATCGAGCGGCAAACCTTCCGCCTCAATCTGCTTGTTGTAGGCGGCAATAAAGTCGACATTCTCTGTCTGCCATTGCCGTTGCTTTGCTTCACGCACAACCTCGGTCAAAGAGCTCTCAAGCGTCTGCGATAGGTTGATGTTCAACTCTTTGGCTTGGCGTAAAAGGTCGGCATTAATGCTCAGGTTAGTCGCCTTTTTGGGTGCGGTGGTATCGAAGTGGGTAATTGACATAGCTGACTTCATAAATAATGCGCAGAGTATATGCGCATTATTTATGAAGTTCAAATCGAAGTCGAGTTAGATTGCTAGGGGCACAAATTTAAAAGGGGGACGACTAAGATTTGACCATAGCTGCCCCGAATACAGGTAAAGGCCGTGTATTGAAGCAAGGAGCTAGAAATTGAAAGTCGTTGTTACCCAGCCACGACGGGAATACATCACATTTGCGATCGCAGGTTCGTTGCCGTATTTGGTATAAGGATCTTGTGTTACATTTTGCACGATAGCTGCAACTTCAGCGCGGTGGCCTGAGCCAACCTTGAAGGTTTTTGCCAAACGCATATCAACCCGATGCATCACGTTTTCATGTGTAACGTCTAAAGCGACATCGCTTACTCCCACGAATCCCCTGAAATAATAACCGGTACTGAAATTCCAGCTATCGGCAAATTGCTGTGACAACAGCAAACTGGCAATGTGCGTTGGTTCATTTTGAGAGAACTGGTCGATATATTCTGTTTGGTAGCCGATCTGATACTGAGCGGTCACGTTCGGGTTGAAGTATTGGGTTGGATAGTTTGTGAAAGAAGCGGACCCCTGTTGATAGGCATAGTTAGCTACAAAAAAACTATGCCCTTCATCCCAATGATATTTGAACGTTATTTCCACTCCCGAATAATCTGCGGAAAACAAGTTTTTGTAGCTATCCGGTGAAGCTGTATTGATGAGATCGCCCGGCGTCGTCGCAGTCACAAATTTGTCCCACCAGATCATGTCATTCACCTTTTGGACATAAACTCGCGTATCAAGCATGATACCGAGAGAACGAAAATCACCCAGGTAACCAATTTCTTTCGATAAGATTCTTTCAGGACGCAGTGGGGATAGGGGAGGAACATAGGGGCCACCTAGAATCGTATTGTTTGCCAGCATAAATTCTTCAAACATGGCCGGGCTGCGTGTGGCCGTGGATATTCCAAATCGTATCGTGTTTTGCGGTGTAAAATGGTAGTTAAACGAAGCTTGCGGAGAGTTGCTTTTGTTTCCCATTCCGTCGTCTTCGAACATCGTTCCAACATTCAACACGGTAGACTGAGAGAGTAACCATTCGTCATGAGCGAAGAGCTGCCAAGGCTCAATGGCGTAGGAGTGAGCAAATAATAGCGGAAAGTCAGCATAATCGTTACGAATCACAGCTCCCCACACCAAACGATTAGACGCACCAAGATGTTGGGTATTTTGCAATTCCAGCTCACTGCGTTCACTATTGACATGTAGTTGGGTGAAGCCTTGAGAGACGGTTATCGGTGGAATCGAGTTAACATAATTCCCCCGGCAGGCAAATAAATTAATACACAGGTAAGGATCGTATGTTTGGTCTGTTGCATGGGAAAAAGTGAGCTGGGTTTCGTCTTTTCCCGGCCACACATGTAGCCAGTTGATCTGCTGAAAGTTGTTCTGTGCGGTGGTGTCTCGAAAGGATTCTTCCGGGGCGCCTAAAGTTCCCAAGCCATAGACGCCGCTACTATCACCTATTTGAAAATCTATGCTGTCAGAGGCATTCGGATGAAAATTTGAGCGCAAATTGAAAACGGTTGTCGAATTATGATCGTCCAGGACGGCGTTACCGTAACCCTGATCCGAGCGTCTTCCGACAGAAATACGATAATCGAATATTTCACCTAGCTTGCCAAATCTGGCTGATCCATCAGTGGCATATCCCACAGTCGCTGAAACGCTATCTCTATGCTGGCTTATTGCATCGCGAGTAATGATATTGATCACACCATAGAATGAATTCGCGCCATGCGAAGCCGATGATGGGCCGCGTACGACTTCAATACGTTCGACGTCCTCGGTCAGAATGGGAAGATCGGCCCAGTTCACAGTTCCGAAGGGAGGCAAATAAATACTGCGGCCATCGATCAAAACCTGCATCCGGTGACTCCACTCGTCTGCCGAGCCATGCAAAGTAACCACCGGGCGATTCGCATCGGCAAAGCCTACATACATGCCAGGAACCATACGAAGAATTTCAGGGATAGATCGAAATCCGGATGCTTTGATCATTGCTCTATCAATAACGGTCACAGCACTAGGAGTATCAGACAGCGGTTGCGATAGGCGAGATGCGGTAAGAACGGCCGGCAGATCTTGAAAATATATATTTTCTGGAGAAGCGTTTTCTTCTGCCCGGCATGCAAGTGTGCATATCATCAAGAGAGATGAATAAATTGCCAGGCTAAGTCGAAGATAGGGTGTTTGATTTACCATCTAGCTGAATAAATAGCATAAATAGAATCGCTTTAATTGACGCATACTAAATTAATTGTCGAAATGCCACAACCTCACATAAAACGAATAGTTTTGGGAGCCTATAAGATATTATTTTGCCTAGTGTGTTTTGATTGGTTAAAACGCACATCGATCTAGTCCAAAAGGACTAGAACGACTTAAATTGCTTGCATTTTGCTTTCAGATTGAATTGAATATGCAACATGACGAACTCAAGTATATTGCTGATAGATGACCATGCTATGTTTCGCACCGGATTGCGCATGGTTATTGATTCTGACATTCATGACGTAGACGTATTTGAGGCTGGCGCAATTTCCGAAGCTTTACATGATGTTCCAACCACTCCTAAAGTGGTCTTGTTGGACATCCATTTGCCCGGACTCAACGGACTGGAGGGAATCGCTCTGATCAGGCGTAAATGGCCAGATTCGAATGTGCTTATACTTTCATCACAAAATGATCCTGAAACC
>CAIRAO010000231.1 GCA_903876625.1 uncultured Gallionellaceae bacterium
ACTTCTGGGTCATTTTCCTCCAATTTTCTTGCTGCACAGCCGATAGTTTGACAATAGATTGTTTGACGCTTGTTGCTAAAGCCAAATATTTGGCCACATCTTCATTAGCAGCTATCTTTGCAATTTCCAGATCTTTGGTTTTAATGATCTGCTGACAAATTAATATTGCTTTGTTAACTTGTCTGATTTGGGTTTCAAATACAGTCAGATCTGGCAGCATGATTGAAATATTTGTTTCTTTACCTCGACTAGAATTAGACTCGTTAATTTGGACGTTTTTCCCCGCGACGCAACACCCTTCTGCGATAGCTATGTTCACATTTTCTGCAACGACCTCACAGTTAATCGCATGATCGATGACGGCTGATTTTCCCAAAATAAGACAAGCTTCAGCATACTTGATCGAAACACGCCCGTCGCGCGCATCGATAATTGAATTGAATGCACGACCGCTTGAAGTTATATCTCCGCCAATACTTTTTGCGCTCCCATTAGACAGACTTTGTTCGAGCAGAATAAAGCCGCCTTTCGATACAATGGAACCAAAGACATCCGAACGAAATGTCATGTTGGCACCCTCAACAATACGCCCTTCTTGTACTTCGCCGTGCTCGATGAATTCTTTTCCCCCCAAGGAAAGATCCCCTGTAGTTTTTAGACTAACCCCGGATTTGTTCTCGATTTTGTCAGTGACCTCAATGTGATTTGTGTCAACATTTAGTGCAAGGAAACCATTTCGGGTCGACACAATAAATTCGTCTCCGTCGCGCCTTTCGACACACGTACCAATTCCTGCCAGCGCTTGAAGGTCAACATCCTTTGGAATCTCAGCTTCAAGCCTGGCACCATTTACCCGGTACCCTGGCGTTCCCAAAGCTCGACATTTCTTTCTCAACAGAAGTGCCCCGGTTTCGATCTGAGGAAAGCGATTCTTAAATTTGCGCAAATCTGCTTTCCCGTTGGGCAAAATCCTTGGGGCATTATCGCGGTGCAAAACATCACTTGCTTCTTCGATCTCGGCATCATAACCTTCAGTCGCATCTAACTGTTTGGCGACAATCATACGCACTGACTCGCGCTTAATAATCACACCAGCCACTTTATTGACATCAATACCATAGCGAACATCCTTCATCCACATATCAGCAATAAATTCATCAAGATCCAGACTGGTTTGCCTCAATTCAGTCTTATGTTCCATGTCGACTATAGTCTGGACACCATCAACTTCCTCTTCACCATAAATAGGCACCTCTATATCCACTTCGATTTCTACTGGCTCGAAAAAATACTCCGCACTTTTAAACTCCGAATCCAATTTGATGCCTCTATACAAGATTTTGCGCTTGGCCGGAAAGGGGATAATGTCATCAGCCAATTTAACTTTAGAATCAATTCCACAAGCATTCAGAACTTTGTCATAGTCGTAAAGCAAATCCATCAACAGCTGATAGTTCAAACGAACAAATCTAAAGCCTCCTTCGAACAGTCGATCAATGAATTTATCGAATCCGCCGCCTACAGGGAACACCTGCAAATTTACATAAATACCACCTTGCTGTTTGATTAAATATTCAGGCAGCAGAACCTCACCCTCTTTGAGATCAGCAAGATTTCCAACACTCGATTTCTGCGACATATTCACCAAATTACCTTCATTAATATTTCACCGAGTCTACGTTGATCTGCAACCACCATTCCAACAATGCAAGATGCCATAATTTGCTGCCTTGGATACGTGTCAGGTATTCTTCGGGAGCAGCCAATAATTTATCCATATAGCTACGCCGAAACAAGCCACGATCGATACATGCCTGTGAATTCAGAATATTTCTCATTCGCTCAAAGAATTCTCCGCGAACATATTTTAATGCAGGAACAGGAAAATATCCCTTGGAACGATCAATAACCGCATCAGGAATAATTCCTCGCGCCAGAGCCTTGAGTGGAAATTTCCCACCCTCTTTCAGTTTCAACGATGGAGGCATTCTGGCAGCGAGTTCAACCAATTCGTGATCTAGAAACGGTACTCGAGCCTCTAATCCCCAAGCCATTGTCATGTTATCAACTCTTTTTACCGGATCATCCACCATCAGACAGGTTACGTCCATCCGCATTACCTGATCAAGAAACTCATCCGCATCAGGTTTCTTCAATTCAGTCTCTACCCACGCAGAGGTCACATCCTTAACGTGATAGTTTGGCGAGATCATTTCCAAATATTCAGCATGATCGCGATCAAAATAATTCTGAGAGAATCGTTCCAAAAATGTACCTTTGTTAGCCTCCATTTTCGGATACCAGAAATACCCGCCGAAAACTTCATCCGCCCCCTGTCCTGCCAGCACAACCTTCACTTTTTTCGAAACAGCTTCCCCTAGCAAATAAAATGCGGTTACATCATAACTCGGCATCGGTTCGCTCATTTCGGCAATGGCTTCCGGCAAGCGCTTTAATACTGCTGAATTCGGCACCGCAAATTTATGATGCTTCGTTTTGAAATGCTTGGCGATGAGATCGGAATACTCAAATTCGTCTGCCTGCTCACCTGCCACCTCTTCGAATCCGATAGAAAAAGTATTCAAGTCATCCACATGATCGGCCAAAAGTCCAACTAATAAGCTCGAATCCAATCCACCGGACAGCAACACTCCCACAGGAACATCCGAGGCTAATCGATGACGTTCCACCGCACGTTGCAATACTGCGCGTGTCGCTGCCAACCAATCTTGTTCTGTGAGAGCTTGCTTAGGTCGAGTAGCATCAAGTTTCCAATAACGACGCAAAACCACTTCATTCGAGGTATCTGAGAGCGATGGCTCATTTGTCCTATTGGTATTTTTCGAAATTATTCCGTTATTAAAAGTCAGCGTATGAGCCGGGGATAATTTCTTAATTCCCTGCAAAATGGTACGTGGCGCAGGCACAACACTATGCAAAGTAAAATGATGATGCAAGGCAACGGGATCAATTGTGGTATCGACTCCACCACCCGCCAGCAAAGCTTGGATGGTCGAAGCAAAGCGCAACCGTACACCATCCAACGTGTAGTACAACGGCTTGATGCCAAGACGGTCACGAGCTAGAAAAAGAGTTCTTGAGCGTAAATCCCAAATGGCAAAAGCAAACATGCCATAAAATCGTTCAACGCAATTTCCACCCCATGCGTGATACGCCTTTATAATTACTTCGCTATCGCCTTCGGAGAAAAAAACATACCCCATCTCTATCAATTCGTCACGCAAATCTTTGTAGTTATAGATGGTGCCATTGAATACCAATGAGAGGTTCAAATCCTGATCAACCATCGGTTGATCGGAATGAGATGAAAGATCAATTATTGAAAGTCGCCGATGACCAAAAGCCAGTTCACTCTCGGTATAGAATCCCTCATGATTAGGGCCACGCCGCGCCAACCTCGCTGTCATGCGTTTTACCGCAGTCATATCAGGTGCAGAAAGATCAAAGCGCAATTCGCCACATATACCGCACATGAATCACTCCAATATACTTCAGATTATTGACTAAGCGAACAGGAAAGAATTTTCGTATGCAACGTACGACAAATTCAAGCTGAGGTGTTCTGCAATTGCTAGGTCACACTATGGTCTCATGCTTGCAAGTAGTTCATCTGTTCTACGCAAGCGTTTTGCGATAACTTTCATGGTATGCATGGCGAAGTTAGGTGTCTGCTGAATGAGGAAATTAAATCTTTTTTGATCGATGGCAAACAATTTACAATTGGTCTTGGCGAAAACAGAGGCCGAGCGAACTCCTTCATCTATCATTGCCATCTCCCCCAATATGGCACCTTCCTGCGCTATTTCCATAAGCCTGCCACGAACAGTTATCTCTGCAGTACCCGAAATAAGTACATACATCAAATCCCCCTTGTCGCCTTCGAGAAACAAAGCCGAGCCAGCCGCCAAGTCAAGTAACTCTGTCTCATGCCTAAATAACTCTGCCAAATTCATAGTGAAGTGACCTTAAATATTTAATATCGAAGAAAAATTGATTTTTATTTCAACGCACCCTGAATGAGTTTCTGTAATTCGCCAGTCTCGGACATCGCCAGCATGATATCTGAACCTCCAATTAACTCCCCGTTTATATAACACTGCGGGAAAGTTGGAAAGTCAGCGTAGTACTTCAGATTATCATAGACCTCCTGATCATCGAACACATTGACTGCAACATAACTTTGTACCCCGCACGCTTTAAGTACTTGAGCCGCCCGCCCGGAAAATCCGCATTGGGGAAATTGCGGCGTACCTTTCATGTACAACACAATCGGGTTTTCCGTGACAGTCTTTCTGATTTTTTCTAAAGCATTTTGATCCATGATTTTCTCCATAAAAATTAGGCTATTTTGTTCCATTGTTCTGGTGTAAAAGTTTTCAATGACAGCGCATGTATCACTTCCATTTTATCGCCCAATTTCTTAAATACTAGGCGTTGCTGTTGTAGCATGCCTTTGCCTTCGAACTCCTTGCTTACGATCACTGCATCAAAATGACGACCGTCTCCTTCTACCTCGATATGTTCGCATTCCAGCCCCTGCTGGATATAGGTTTTAACGTTATCAGGTGTAACCATCACAATTCCTTTATATTCTTAAAATTAAACTCGACTTATTTTATCGCCTATTGGCTCGTTAATGTATCAATTTTATTTTAATGCAATTCGTTCAACGTGATAGCCACGCTTTTCCAAAAGGCTCGGCAAACCATTCGAACCAAACATATGCAAACTGCCTACCGCGACAAAAACATTTTTGCCGTTTTCGTGCAGTGTATTAATGCGTTCAGCCAATGCGGGATTGCGGTCGTCAAGCAGACGTTTCATCATCTCACGCTCGATATCAGTTTTAAGGCAATCGCACCACTCGTTGAAATTTGACATTTCAACGTAGTCTGAGTTTTCCCATATCTTTGCGATCCTGCCAAGGAATACATGTGCACGTCCCGATTCCAATTCGTCCAGACCATCTTGAACAAGTGCGAGGGTTTCATGGGTATCTTTCATTTGTATCGATTTCAGCTGTGACTCTGGAGTCTCCAGAGATATCACTTTCTTATTTGCAGCGTGCCCCAATCCGGCCAATACTCCATCAATTGAAAAAGAAGCATATAGTTTTTCCCAAGCCCCAACCATTAATGTCAACGTATCAACTTGAAATTCAGGTGAGAGATTGGCAATCGTATCGTAAGATATACACAGCGCATCCGCCTGTCTCCGTATGCGATTCACTAATTCAGCAGATAGTGCGGAATGATGGAGTCCTGATATCCCCTTTGACAACTTGATTTGCACCTCCTCATCCAACATGTCGAGCTCAAGTGCCACCGCATCTGAAGCATTCATAGCCTGAGTTATTTTCGGACCGGGAAATATCCATTCATACTTTGCTACATGAATCGTCCCATACAAAAACGAAGAATGACCATCTTTGTTGATACGCCATAGAAACCCGTGGTCGCGGGCATTAATGGATAGGGATTGCGCAACTTCAGGCGTAGGTTTTTCTGCAGCCGGAGGACAGGATTTACTCTCTTGGGCAGCAGCAAAATTTACAGCCCAAAACACCGTAATAAAAACCACAAACAGAATTTTAATTAACGTCATATGTATGTGAAACCGGATTTATAAAGTAACCAACTGAATTGATAACTTGCCTTTTTAATTATGGCAAGGTTCTTGCCACTCTAAATCCGCTGCACTCGCCACCTTCGGGCTCATTGCCATAACGAAAACCTGCTCTGGCGTAAGACGACTCATTGCACCATGACCCACCGCGAACTACTCGAGTAGGGCATTCACCACCCTTCCAAACGCTGCCGTCAGCGGGAGCCCCCTGAAAGCTATCATGCCAACAATCCTGTACCCATTCCCACACATTTCCGCTCATGTCATACAAACCCCAATCATTGGCAGCAAGGCTTCCCACAGGTCGTGATTGATGTCCGCTATTGGCATCATACCAAGCCAAATAATTGAGGTTATCATTACTGCCGCAATACTTTCCTTGGGCACGCCCTGCACGGCACGCGTATTCCCATTCTGCTTCTGAAGGCAATTTGACTTTTGTACTAGTGCTTTCACTCATTCGCACAGAAAAACGTGCAGCATCTTCCCAACCTACGCTTTCGACCGGATTTAGTAAGCTGATATGCTTGCTCGGATTGGTACCCACTACCTTTTCATACTGCGCCTGAGTCACCTCATACTTCCCCATCCAAAAACCTTTGACGCAGACTTTGTGCAAAGGAGTACCAAAACTCCAATCCGTACCTCCCATTTGAAAACAACCGGAAGGTACCCATACGAAAGCCATGCCAGTTTTGGGTTCAGTCCATTCTGTACCCGCCGAAGGTTCCGCCAAAGCATTAGTCATTCCAAAAATGGAAAGCAACACCATTATGATCAAATATTTATTTTTCATTTATCTCACTTTGAACAGTTCGACAAAGGGCTTATCGAATTATTTATCCACTAATTCAGCATCAAAATCACACCCCAATTTAGTTGCGATGCGGCTGGCAAAATATTTACCCATACGCTCTCGAAATCGTTTTGGTATGAATCTCACGTATTCATCCGGGCTTACGACCATGCCGCAAAGATACCTAGCAGAATCATTTTGCCATAACAACGCACGGCAACGTCCCTTAAATTGAAACAAAAAAAGATAAGCAACAGGGCACGGCTCGGACGCACAGCAAACACCACAACCATTACAGTGTTCACCAAATTCAGGCTTGCGCGGAGCAAGCGGATGCAACTCGATTATCTGAGTCAGTGTTTTACTCATTCGTTGCTAACGCATGCAGCAGCGCCTTAAGTAACCGCCAACAATGACCGACTGAAACAATTTCAACACTTTCACCAGGTGCATGGGCACCACGAATATCAGGTCCGAAAGAGATCATATCCAGTTTCGGATAACTGGCAGCAAATAACCCACATTCCAATCCAGCATGGATCACCTGCAAGCCGGCAGATTGTCCGAATTCAGAAATATATACCCGCTGGCATAGGCCCAATAAATGTGAAGATGGATTTGGTGTCCATCCCGGATAAGCACCATCCATGCGGGCATCCAAACTGTAATTTACCGCATGGGATATCAACTTCTGCGCCAGAGCATCTCTCCGTGCATCATGTAGAGAACGCACCTTGAACGTCGATTTAAACGCGCCCCGAGCCAGGTTTACGACACCGAGATTATCCGAAGTATCTACAACGCCATCGAATGCATCGCTCATGTGCTCTACTCCATTCATGGCAATGTCGAGAAAGGTAAGCAGCCGGTCACGATCAATGTTACTAATAGCATTACCTATTGGCATTTCGTCCAATTCAAACTTGAACATCACATTCCTATCCGCTTGAACGAAACGCTGTTGCCATGCTGCCAGTCTATGCTCTACCCACTCATGAATTCCAGAAATAACAGCAAGTGGCAAGGCACACACTGCAAATGCTTCTCGCGGAATCGCATTGCGTGCCGTGCCGCCATTTAATTCAATCAAACGCACATCGGTGTGCGCCGACAAATCTCGCAGTGCTTCCGCAAGTAACTTGATCGCATTGCCTCGCCCGAGATGAATATCGATACCAGAATGGCCGCCACGCAAACCAGAAACATCAAAACGCAAAATCATGAAATCCGGGGGAATATCTACAAGCGTGCAAGTGCGCCTCACTTCGACATCTACCCCACCTGCGCAGCCCAAATATAAATATCCCCATTCTTCCGCATCCAGATTGATCAGCGTCTTTCCTTGCAAAGTGCCGGACTTCAAGCCGCGGGCACCGTCCATGCCGGATTCTTCGTTGATGGTAAGTAAAACTTCAAGCGCAGGATGTACCAAATTCGGTTCTTCCAAGGCCGCTAGCGCCAGCGCAACACCAATACCGTTATCTGCACCCAGCGTGGTGTTTTCTGCCAGCAGCCAACCATCACGAACCACAGTGCGGATCGGATCAAGCTTAAAGTCATGCACTGTTCCTGCATTAGCCTGACACACCATATCAAGATGACCTTGAATTATTACCCCGGGCTTCGTTTTGCAACCGAGGCTGGCAGGTTTTCTCAGGATCAGATTTCCCACGCCATCTACCTCGGAAGAAATACCTCGCTCTTTCGCCCATTCAATCAAATGATCACGCAGTACTGCCTCATGCAGTGATGCACGAGGTATCGCACACAGCGTGGCGAAATGTGCCCAGACAGATTGCGGTTGCAGGTCTTCCAGAGTATTGATCATTGCCATCCAGGAACTTGAGATTGATTAAAGTTGAACAGTATTTTAGCCCAGCGTGGCAAAACGTTACGATTGATTTACATAAACATTCGTGCTCCTGTTGCTGACTGGCTTAACACCTGTCTGCTATCATCGCATCCATGCTAAATATTCAGAATTTGTCTTACCTGCAAGGCGGCATCCCGCTACTAAAGAATGTGAATCTACAGGCATTTGCCAATCAGCGTATCGGCTTGGTCGGCAAGAATGGCTGCGGGAAATCCACTCTATTCCGTCTGATACGCGGCGAGATCAAGCCGGACGG
>CAIRAO010000232.1 GCA_903876625.1 uncultured Gallionellaceae bacterium
AGCCTCCCATAATCCATTAGAATGGTTGTGATAGATATATTGTCCTTGCACATAAAGTGCTGAACAAGCAAAGGCAACAGCGACTGTTCAAACTGATTCCCTGGGATGTCGGGCGTCCGCTGTCGGATATAGTGAATGATCTGGTCTATCCTGATTTGCAGCATGATGTGGAAGAAGTACTGCGGACACTGGTCTATTGTGGTCGTGAAATTGCCACAGTTGACGGGCGCTGGTTTCAGGTGAAGATCATGCCCTATCGTACCCTGGAAAATGTCATCGACGGCGTTGTTATCACCTTTAACGACATCAGCACTGCAAAAAAACTGGAAGCGGAGTTGAGATTGCGAAGCTTTTAAATAATCGAAATTCTGCTACTTTAGAACAATTCAAGTTTGGGTAACCCGTCAACCGACTTTTTTCCAACAGCCCCGTGTCGTTTTTCATTGGCTAAATATTCTTCCAGCACAACTTGCATTTGCTCGTGAGGTTCATTCTTTTCCCTACTCGAAGCAGATTTGAAACAGCCATTCTTGCAATTACCCGAACAGCCGCCTATTCCGACAATTGAGTTTGGCCAAAGTTTAAATATTTCGTTTCGATTTACCATCGTATTCGTAACTCGTTCGATGCGTTGCCTAACCACATCTTGATATTGGACATGTCCCAAGATTTCAGAAATTTCTACTGCAAGTCTGGTGTTATGTTCTGTCACCACGCCAAACAGCGTTTTATAATAGTTACGTATTTCATCATAGTTGTTTTGCAGCTTGCGTATGGAATCAACAATTTCACTGGCTTCCGCTATCTGATTTTCCATCGGACTAATTGCCAATCCTTGTGTCATAGCAAGTTGAGCTTTAACCAGTCCCTCGGCAATCATAATCGCCGCTTTTTCGGAGCGTTCAGAAAGTTTGCGTACTTCATCGGCTACCACAGCAAATCCTCTCCCGGCTTCACCGGCACGCGCTGCTTCAATGGCAGCATTTAAAGCCAGCAAATTGGTTTGTTTGCTGATTTCCTGGATGACATTGATGAAGCCAACCAGTCCGTTTATTTCATTGGAAGCAACCGACTGAATGTCAGTAATATCATTTCTGATCATGTCGGGTAATTTCTGAATAAACTCACTGATTTTAACAATGGACTCAACGCTGGTTTCGATATCATGTTCCATATCGTGTGCTGACATGCCAGAATTATCCATATATTTAAGCAAGGTGACCGCGTGTTCGTTGAGTTTCTGTACCTGCTCCACTAAGGCCATCGCGGAGGATTCGGTATCACTTACAACGGTATTAAGTTGCTCGCCGATGGCTTGATCTAGGTCAATATGGTTATTCACCAACAGTGTAAGATTGTCGCTTTCTTTGCGTAAACACTCTGTCTTATTACGCAAATTTTCTAATTCAGCGAAGCTCTTGAGGAGCCAGATTGCCTCCCGGTAAATGAATGGCCAGGCAATTATCAGTGTGAGTGGTGCGAAAGTCAGCATGGATAATGCAGCTGTAATAGCGAAGTCACCGTTATCGCTTATTCCATTCGGATTTAGAAAATTGTTATGCAACCACGGTGTAAAATTCCAAGCAACACAGGCCGTAATGACAATTGCAGCAATCGCTGCTCCCACAAGTTTGGGGATGATACTGCGATGATGCGCAATTAAATTAGTGTCTGAATTTGGCATAGAATCTTTCTTATGCTCCAGGTAAAACCTTTTTAATGATATTGATCAGGTCCGAACCACCCACAGGCTTGACCAGCCAACCCGTGGCACCAAGTTTTTTTCCTTGCTCACGTTTTTCCGCCTGACTTTCTGTGGTCATGGTGAGGATGGGCGTAAACCGAAATCCGGGAAGAGCGCGCACATTTTTAATGAGTTCCATGCCGTCCATATTGGGCATATTGATATCCGTGATAATCAAATCCGGCTTTAAACCACCCTTAAGTTTAGTCATGGCCTTGACCCCATCCTCTGCTGATTCGACTTTAAAGCCGGCCATTTCCAGATTACCCCTGACGCTGGTCAGCATAAGAACGGAATCATCGACGATCAGAATAGTTTTTGCCATTATTGTTTTCCCTTTTTAATGATTTGCGACCATTACAGCATAAAAAAATATCACGCTCAATCTTTATACTCATTACCCTGTGTGCGATTCAAATTGATGCGTTAAATTCAGAAACGTAAATTGTAGCCCGGATGAAGCGCAGCGGAATCCGGGAATTTACTACTCCGGTCTCCCCTACGACACCTCCCTCTGCCGGAGGAAAATGGGACTTAATTCCGCTTTTCCCTAGCATAGCTTTGCCATTAAATTTCCGAGTTGCGCAAAATCTTCAGCACCACGGCTTTTCGGTGCATAGTAGCGGATTGGCTTACCTGCGCCAAAAGCTTCAGCCAGGCGAATGTCACTGCGGATAACCGGCAGCATGCGTGATGCTCCAAATTGATGCTCCACGTCGCTGGTCGTTTTTCGATGAATTCGTATATTTTCATTTGCCATCATGGGCAGAAATCCGGCAAGTTTGAGTTGTTGATTCGGGCCGGAAATGATCTTAAACAACACACGCATCAATTGCCGTGCTCCCTCGCCCGCCAGCGGGTGAGGTAAAAAAGGCACCACCACCCAGTTGGCCGCAGTCAGGGCGTTGAGCAGTAAATTATCATGTGAGGGCGGTGTGTCCAGAATGACGACATCAAAGTTGCTTGTAATTTCGTGTTCGGTCAGGGCCTTTTTTAATCTTTCCCCGTCTCGATCTCCTTCGCCATGTTCAAACAAGGGATCAGCTGGAGCCAAAGCGAGATTATTAAAAACAGTCTGGCGCACAGCAGCAGACAGACTCGAATTGGCGTTGCGAAAAATATCGTGGACTGTTGGTGTATCTTTGCTGATTTTTATGCCCAGCCCGACAGCACAATGGCTTTGGGAGTCCAAATCGACCAGCAGCACCCTACGTCCCAAAGCCGCCAGCTCAGCTGCCATATTGACAGACACGGTGGTTTTTCCTGTGCCACCTTTGCGATTGGAAACGACGATCGTAACAGGCATCTTGTCTCTCTAATTCAGATGGAAAATCGAGTAGCCGGGGTAAAGGTTTGATCCGCCCGTATGAAACCAATTTGTCAAATATATTGAACTATTATTCATTATGATCCCGGCAATAACTGTCTAACAATCTTGATCATGTCAGGCCCCGATACAGGTTTTACAAGCCAGCCGGTCGCACCCAGCTTTTTGGCCTCTTCGCGCTTGACGCCTTCGCTTTCGGTGGTCAGTGTCAAAATGGGGGTGAAGCGAAAAGTAGGAAGTGCCTTGACGTTCTTGATCAATTCCAAACCGCCCATGTTGGGCATATTAACATCGGTAATGATCAAGTCAGGCTTAAATCCACCTTTTAGTTTATTGTACGCCAACAATCCATCGGCGGCAGTTTCCACCTTAAAGACATTCATCTCCAGATTTGTTTTGACACTCATCAGCATGGTGGCCGAGTCATCAACGAGAAGAATAGTTTTTGCCATCAGTACAATTCCATTAAACAATGACTAATGCGGACTCAAGCCAGGCGCGCAGGTTGGCGTCTTCCGGCCAGGAGGCGATGTTGCTTTTACTCGCCATCAATACTTGCAAATTGGCAGGATGCAAATGCGTACAGTGAGCGAGTTCTACTTTCTTGGAGGCAGGTTTGTTTTGCAACCATTCGAGCAGCCCTTCCGCTTCTTCCACGGTTGCGATGTCGGTAAAGACTGCCACGTTTTTTTTGTATTCAATGCCCATCACACCACCTCCTTCACATTGAGCACCATCAGTACTGAGCCATCACCCATCAATGCCGAACCGGAATAGGCACTCAGTCCTGAAAGAACGCCGCCCAGGGGTTTCTGAATTACATCCACGGTTTCCTGGAATTCGTCAACGATCAGGCCCACTGCATTGCCGTTGATCTTAACCACCAGTACCGCTATTTCATTGTCCGCATTGGCTTTGGGTTCGGCATGTAATCCAAGACACTTATTCAGCGCTTTTAGCGGCACAATATTTCCGCGTAAGACGGTCGTTTTGTTGCGCTTGATGGTGCGGATGGCGCTGCAGGGCACGCGCACAGTTTCCACCACATGGTCCATCGGAACACCGAATGTTTGTCTGTCGGATTCCACGATCATCACTTTGGTGATGGCCATCGAAAGCGGCAACGAGATGCGTATGCGTGTTCCCTTGCCTGTTTCACTCTCCAGTTGAATCGTACCATTCACTTTATCCACAGCGGTACGCACCACGTCCATACCGACACCGCGACCGGAAAGATCGGACACGACTTCAGCGGTAGAAAAACCTGCCGCGAACACCAGATTGACAGCCTCCCTGTCGGTGATACGTTCCATCGTGGCTTCGTCGATAACGCCTTTTTCATAAGCTTTGCGTTTGATGATATTCGGGTCGATCCCTTTACCATCGTCGATAATCTCGATCAGCACCTGATCCCCTTCCTGTGCGGCGCGAATGGTTAGCGTGCCGGTTGCAGGTTTGCCTTTGGCGAGGCGCACGTCGGGTGTTTCAAGACCGTGATCGAGACTGTTGCGAACGATGTGGATGAGCGGGTCTGCCAACGATTCGATAATATTTTTGTCGGCTTCGGTTTCTTCGCCCTCCAGTACCAGTTGCACTTCTTTGCCCAGTTTACGGGAAATATCACGCACTAAACGCGGAAAGCGCTGGAACACAAATGAAACCGGCATCATGCGCACTTGCATGATGGCATCCTGCATTTCTTCGGCAATGCGGTTGATCACCGAGTATTGCGATTTGATCTCGCGCGATAATTCACGCACGCCAAATTGATCCTCGGCGCGTTGTGCAAGATAAGGCAGCGCATTTTTTGATACCACCATTTCACCGATCAGATTCATCAGGCGGTCGATCTTGGTCTGATCAACTTTGAGACTCTTGGAACTGGCAGCTCCGCTCGAGCCTGTGTCTTCGGCTCTGCGTCCAAATCGTGGTCCCTCTTCAGTTGCCGTAGTGGCAACCGTGTTTTCTGAAACGACTTCAGCGGCAGGTTTGGCTGTCTGTTCAGTTTTAACAGGTGCAACTACGGCAACCAAGGCTGCCGCTTTGGGCGCTGTTTGCGCACCTTCGCGCACTTCAAGCCATGTCAGTAGCGGCGTGCTGCTTTCAGCTTCCAAAGATTGCACCAGCGCGTCTGCTATTTCCTCTTGCGCTGCCGGATCACCGCTGACCTTGTAACAATTGCTCAACACGGCAGCAACCGCTTTCAGTCGTCCGGCCTGCCAGGAGGGCTTGTCATCAAAATTGAGAATCTGTAATTGCGCGGCGAGAATGACTTTGAGTGCGGCAGCATCTTCATCGGATAAAAGAGTGCTTTCCGGTTGCGACTCAACGGCTGCAGCAGTTACCGTCTGTGCAATGACAGTTTCTTCAGGCGTCGTATTCACGCCAGACCAGTCCGGTGGCGTCAAGGTACGCAGCGACTCAATAAGCAGTCTGAAAGCCGCCTTGTTATCCGGTTCACTCTCCATCAGTAACATCAACCAGCGTAACGCCGACGAAAGCCAAAGGTCCGGGTTGCTCAGTTCCAGCATGGTTTGCGCGGCTTTTTTGAGCGAGACCAGATTCCCTGTGTCGAGATGAGGAAGCACATCGTCAATGAAATCACCATACACCGGCCCGCCGTTGGGATTGCCTTGGGGGATCACAAAATAGAGCGGGCTGATCGTACTGATCTCCACCTGATCCGGCATATATTGGAAGTGCGCGTCCAGCTCATTACGTGGAGCGGCTGTCAATATGCGGAACTCCAGCACACAGCGATAGGCATCGAGTTCGGCAATCGGTGGCCAAGGTTCGCGTGCGACAATCTTCCCCCAAAGTATGTCCGGGGTTTGACGGGCAGTGAAGAAAGGATCATCGCCCTGAAAGAAGCATTCTTCTATCGGTCGGTAATTAATCCAGTGAACATCGCCATCTTTTGCACGCCGATAGGCTTCGACCCTTGCAGTTTCGGGAATCTCGGTCAGCGGAAGTTGGGATAAATTCACTGCCGCATTCTGCGCCTGTGAATGAGCTGCCGGCTTGTTTGCATCGGTAGTTGCTGCTTCGCCTGTGGAATCAACCAGGATCAGCGCACGCAAATCTTTTGCCAATCGAGCCGAGTCGGCGGCGCGTGAAGCATCGATGTGACCATCCGCTTCGATTTCGTCGCACAGAATGCCGACAAAATCCATCGCGTCCAGTAGTTGGTCCGCCAGTGCCTGTGAGTAACTCACACGGCCATGGCGCACCGCATCCATCAAATCTTCACCCGCATGCAACACGCGCGTCATTTCGGGGAATTCAAACAGGCCGCTGTTACCTTTGAGCGTATGTACAAAACGGAATAGCTCTGTCATCAATTCCGCGTTGTCCGGCTCATCTTCCAGTTGCATCAATTTTTCACCGATGCCCTGCAAAAATTCGCGGGCTTCGGAAAGGAATTGCTCCAGTAAGGGATTCATTTACTTTCCTCCCCGAGTAACAGGCGAACATGCGTCAGCAGCTGCACAGGCCTGACGGGCTTGACCAGATAACAATTGGCTCCGGCACGGTAAGCTGCCGTCTGGTCATGCGCTGCAGCTTCGGTGGACACCATAATGGCAGGGCTTTGGGGAATCTCCTCTCGCCGCAGCTGGCTTAAATATCCATAACCGTCGAGCTTGGGCATATTCACATCGACAATGTAAAGATCAAAAGGATTTTGCAGGGCTTTTTCCAGGGCCTCGATGCCGTTCAAAGCCTCTTCCACGGTGTAGCCTGCGGATTCAAGTATATTGCGGTGATACATGCGTACTGTGGCCGCATCATCAACGATCAGGATGCGTTTCATTTTGCCTCCAGGGATTTTTGATAAACAATAGCTTCGGGAAATTTGCGCACCTTGTATAAAGATGAAATGCGACTCATTGATTCG
>CAIRAO010000233.1 GCA_903876625.1 uncultured Gallionellaceae bacterium
ATCAAAATCGACGATACAACAATTTTCCTTTTTGTATTTGAGACAAGCCGTTTCATACTGATGCTCCAAGTTTGCCGCGAATATTATTCAGTACTTCGAGTGCGGATTTGATTTCCGGTTGATTAAGTCCGGACAAAACTTCTTTGCGCAGGGCAGCCGTGTAGGAACGTATTTCCTCGACGACTTTCTTGCCTTCTTCTGAGAGTCGCAGATGCTTGACTCTGCGGTCAGTCTCACTGGCGCAGCGTTTAAGCAGCCCTTCCTTTTCCATGTGATCCACTAACTTGACCAGCGTGGGAGCTTCTATTTCCATGCTGTGGGCTAATTCGCTATGGGTGCAGCCATCGTTACGCGAAAGGTGCAAAAGTAGTAACCAGCGTGAATGTGAGAAGCCAAGCGGGCGCAACCGCCTATCGAGCTCGGTGCGCCAAGCGTGAGTGACCAGAAATATTGACTCGGCAAAATGTTCGTTCAGTGATTTTGTCATTTAGTTAGCTGCATAATAATTAGCTTGCTAACTATTTTGGCAAAGGAAACCTTTTTTGTCAACTTAAAAACTAACTCTTAAAAACTAATTGGGATTAAGTTTTGTTCGGGGTCGGATTTTCTAATTGTCCCAAAATGACATCCCAAACGTCCCCATTTTTTTTGGGGTGTAACAATTTTCCGTGTGTTTCGTAGACTTTGAATATCGCAACGCCAACATTCTCTGCAAAGCCGTGCCGACCACCCCGCTCATCAAACACAATGGAGTCCAGATAATTTTGCAAATCAACTGACCCCCACATTTGCGTTATTTTTTGGGAAATCTTGGGGTGAAGCTCTTGAATCAGGCTGATCTCCTTTGCTAAGCTGTTTGGAATAATCACTGTATTTGAAGCGTTGGATGCGGTTAAATTTTCCATGATCAAACCCCCATTTATCTATAAATTAGCCCAATCGAATGATAGTACGAAAAAGGGCTGAATGTCACTTTCGTATGGACAAGTCAGATTTGGACGAGAGAAGCAATAATAACTGGTTTTGATATATGATGTGGTGGGACTTGTACGTTGATCGAACAGGTTAGTTATTAGATTTTTCTATAGGGGATGAACATGACGGATGTGGCAGAAATTGAAAGACAACATTCTGAACTCGTAAATATGTTTAGCAATTTGAACGATGCGGTTAAAAAAAATGAATCGCGGGAAATCATTTACAAGATAATCGATGATGTTATTTCATTTACTCGTGCACACTTTGCCGATGAAGAGCAACTCATGATTACATCGGGTTACACAGAAATAGAGTCGCACAAAACCATGCACAGGGAATTGATTGACGAGGCTCTCCATCTCAAGGGTAAGTTCGACTATGTTGATGAACATGCATTTAGAGACTGGCTCAATCACTGGCCGTTAGGCAGAGTCCTCGCGCATATCAAATATGCGGACACCCACTTTGAAGAATATATTGCTCAAAAAGGTATCAAGTAGTAAAGACTATTCCTCCAATCAATTTATTTTGGCTTCTACAAACTAAATTTGCGGAAGCCGGATTTATTTGCCGCGCATAAACATTGCGTCCAATTCTGAAAGGGATATTTGATACCAGGTCGGGCGGCCATGATTGCACTGGTCTGCACGTTCTGTCTGTTCCATTTCGCGCAAGATAGCGTTCATCTCGGGGATGCTCAATTGCTGGTTTGCACGTACTGCAGAATGGCAGGCAAGTGAGGCCAGCAATTCATTTCGCCGTTCGGTGAGTGCCCGGCTTGATCCGAATTCTCTTAATTCGTGCAACACTTCCCTCGCGGCAGTTTCGGCATGTGCTTGCTTAAGCATGGCGGGCATGGCACGAACCGCCAATGTGTTGGGCGAGATCGTTGTCAAGTCAAAACCCAATTTTGAAATTGTGGTGTGCTCTTCCTCTGCCGTTGCAACATCCAAATTATCGGCATGAAAAGTAACCGGAATCAGTAACGGTTGAGTGGGAATCTGCTGTTCATCCAAGGCAGCCTTTAATTTTTCATACACGATGCGTTCGTGAGCAGCGTGCATATCGACAACGATCAGTCCCTTTTCATTTTGTGCGAGAACATAGATTCCGGAAAGCTGTGCTAGTGCGAAACCGAGAGGGTGTTCAGAATCGTGAAGAGTGAAGGGGGAAGAGGGAAGGGTGGTCCCATTTTTTAACTCTTCACTATTCCCCGTTTGTGCTTCCCATAAACGATAAGTGGCTTGCTGTTGGGCAACACCGAATGGTATGCGTTGTTGCTGTGCCAGGGGGAATGACAACACAGGTTTTTCAATTTTGGAGACGTTTGTCGGGAATGAGGATGCTTCACCAATCGGCATACTCAATGCCTCTTGCAGCGCATGAAACACAAATTGGTGGATACCCTGGCTTTCACGGAAACGCACTTCACTTTTTGCCGGATGCACATTTACATCCACTTGTTCAGGCGGAATATCCAGGAACAAAACAAATGCAGGATGGCGTTGGTGATGCAAAATATCCTGATAGGACTGTCTTACCGCATGCATCAGAACTTTGTCGCGCACGAAACGGCCATTCACAAAGAAATATTGTTCGTCGCGAGTAGAGCGGGAATAGGCGGGGAGTGCAGCAATGCCATAGAGATGTAAATCTGCAATCTGTCGCTCAATTACAACTGCATGTTGCCCGAATTCTTCACCCAGAATGGCGTTGATTCGCTGCGCCAAAGTTTGTCTGGCTAGTTGCAATACAGAACGTCCGTTGTGTTGCAAAGAAAAAGCCGCATCCGGTCGTGACAAAGCGATGCGTTTGAAAGATTCTTCGCACCAGGCAAATTCGGTGTTTTCACTCTTCAAGAATTTTCGCCGTGCGGGTGTGTTGAAATAGAGTTCGCGCATTTCGATGCTGGTGCCGTATGCGTGAGAAGCGGGGGAGGTGTCACTTTGGGTGCCGTCCGCAGCTTCAATCTTCCACGCATGCGCAGCATCTTTATGGTGGCTGGTGAGCGTGACTTGGGCAACCGCTGCCATGCTTGCCAGGGCTTCACCACGAAACCCCATGCTGGCGACCCTCTGAAGATCATCCAGCGAAGCAATTTTGCTGGTGGCATGACGCATCAGCGCAAGCGATAGCTGTTCAGGAGCGATGCCGTTGCCATTATCGCGCACGCGCAGCAGTTTGATTCCGCCGCCTTCGAGTTGTACCGTGATCTCGCTTGAGCCCGCATCCAGACTATTTTCCAGTAACTCTTTTAATGCTGAAGCCGGACGCTCTATCACCTCGCCGGCAGCAATTTGATTGATAAGCAGGTCGGGTAATAGTTGGATTATTGCCATGCTAACAATTACCTCGTAAAGATATATCCCTTGTAGCTAAATATAGCGCTATTGTCGAGAATTTTTATCAGACGCAAGCCGGGTGAAATTTCTTCACCTTCATGTACTAATTGATTATTGATCATTGCCACGGTACCACTCTGTTCATTGTGTACAAAGCCGGTGATATGTAAAGGAGGAAGGCCTTTCAACGGGTCGGCAGAACTTTGTTTTGGTATGTTTTCAAGGTTGGCAGTGGGGGATGTCAAGATGGTATCGGGAGTTGAGGGTTTTTTCTTCTGCTTGTTTTCAAAAGAGTTTTTTTCATGAGGTGATTTTGTGGCAGTATTTTTTTGTTGACTGTTGGGTTGTTGCGAACCGGAAATCATTTCATGGCTGGAATTTAAAGAAGATGATTCGGTTGGATTGGGTTGTAACCAAATACGCCAAATCAATACAATCAAAATAAGGGCTGCGACAACGATCGCTAGTGGAATAATCCAGGGGTTATGATTTCGTTTGATCTCAACCTGATAGAGCAAGCCCATATTTTGTCCGGCATTGATCTGTCTTTCGTGCTCGGATTTGCGCAGCGCATCAAGAATGAAAGACATGATTAACCTCTATTCTCTGAAATGAGGCGCGGGCCACTTTTACCGGTGCGCGAATTAAGTCGAATTAATGTGAGTGGGCCAACCACTCCATCTGGCTGTATTCCATCGGTAAGCTGGAATGCGCGTATGCGTTTAGCTAGCGATATGTCAAACACGTCTGATCCATTGTCACGAATACCATCGATAGATTCCAGCGCATGCCGCAGCCAAGTTACAGCCTGACCGCGATCATTGAGTGTCAACTGCCTGTTAAAGCCGGGAGGCTCATACCAGATTAATATATATTGACCATACCATGCATTGGCCAATTCCATCAAAGGAACGCGTTGCGATATTCCTGCAATCATCAATGTGGCTGATTCGGTATCCAAGGCTGTCAACGTTGCGGAATATTCCTTGCCATCGCTTGATAAAAGGCGCGTAAGCACAGGTTGGTTAAGTTTAACCAAATCATTTAAACCGCCATGACCGGCGTAACAATTCATACCATGCGCCTCAGCCTGCTGGCATGGGGTGTGGTTTGATTGTTGTTCAATATCGAAACCGTACAATTTGAATAAAGATTGAAACGCAAGCCTTTCACTATCCGCTAGTCGCTTGTCGCCAGGCCATTTGAGCGAGGAAGACAAAGGTACCTCAAGCGTGTTCGGAGAAATTTTAGAAACAATTGATACAGGGGGAACAATAGATTGCTGAGTGGCGGCAGGGGCAGTGTCTAAAGTAGATTTACTTGCATTGTTTACCTGCGCCCAGGGTGTTTTATTTCCAGAAAATTGAGTAGACAATAAAATGACAATACAGATTACTGAAATTAATAGTACCGATAAAATCAACTCATTTCGAAATCTTTTTGGATTGGAAGGAAAGACCTCTTTAATGGCCTGGCGCAGTACCGGCAGAGTGATTTGCTGCTTGGCTTGTGAGTAGGCACCCAGCAAAGCGCGATCACAAATAAGATTAATCAAGCGCGGAACACCATTGCTGGCGCGATAGATCTCTTTGATCAATTTTTCAGGAAAGAGCATTGGCGACGCACCTGAAATTCGCAACCGGTGTGCAATATAGGCATAAACCTCCAACTTGCTCAGGCGAGTCAAGTGATAGCGGGCGACGACACGCTGGGATACTTGCCGCATTTCAGGTTGAGACAGCGTGGTGTTCAACTCAGGCTGGGCAATGAGAAAAATTTGCAGCAGTTTGCGCGAGCTGGTTTCGAGATTGGTCAGCAGGCGTAATTGTTCAAGTATCGACGCATCAAGATTTTGCGCCTCATCAACAATTAAAACTGCCCTGCGGCCTTGTGCATGCGACTCGAGTAATTTAGCGTTGAGGGCATCTACCAGCACTTTGATACCGGTTCGCCTTTTAGGAAAGGCTATATGAAACTCTTCGCATATGGTTTGCAGCAATTCATCCACACTCATGCGCGGGTTAAGGATAAAAGCGACATCAATATTTTCAGGCAATTGCTCAAGCAGGCTTCGGCATATTGTGGTTTTACCGGTACCGACCTCACCGGTAAGTAGCACAATGCCGCCCTCGCCCTGCAAACCAAAGAGCAAGTGAGCCATCGCATCCCGGTGTCGTTCACTCATAAACAGGAAACGAGGATCGGGTGCTATCGAGAATGGCATCTCGTTAAGGTGGAAATGATCCTGATACATGGAAATTATATTCCAAGACTAAAGTGCGAATTGTAAGCTATTACCGGAATGAAATTAAATCAGAGTGAAATTGTAAACTTATAGGGCTGAAATACGATTTTAGGTATTTTCAGGGTGTGAATATAACGAACCAGATGAAAAATTTTCAGGTGTGTGATGTAATATATGTGGGGGTGAATCATTTTGTTATTTAACTTTTGATATTTATTGAGGAGAAATTATGAGAACTATCGTTACCGCTTTGGCATTAATAGGTACTTTTGCTGCAGGCAGCGCATTGGCAGTCGATATGCCAAAGGAAGGTAAGACAAGGTGTGGAGCATGTCATTCAATTGAGAAAAAAATGGTCGGTCCTGCATGGAAAGATGTGGCTGCTAAGTATGCCGGTAACGCCGACGCTGAAAAGACACTGGTAGCCAACATTACCAAAGGTGGTGCGTTTGGCTGGAAATTGGGTAACATGCCTCCAAAGGGAATGGGTGCAACTGAGCCAGAAATTCAATCTTTGGCAAAATTTATTCTTACTTTGAAGTAATTATCAAGAGGGTGCATTTTATAGGCTTGGGAAAACCAAGCCTTATTTTTATATAGGCTCGTATATAATCATATTAGTTGAAAAGATGATACTCGGTTGTACCGGGTGTTTTTTGCAGTGACTTAGAGGAGAAGCTTCATGCGTATAGGGATTCCTGCGGAAACGAGCGTAGGTGAAAAGCGCGTTTCCAGCGTGCCGGAGGTAGTGGAAAAACTCATCAAGCTGGGTTTTACGGTTTCCGTGCAATCCGGTGCCGGAGATGCGGCCAATTGCAGTGACGACTCATATCGTGCTGCCGGCGCCACCATAGTAGAAGGTGCTGCAAAACTTTGGGCAGAGTCCGATATCGTGTTCAAAGTGAGCGTACCATCAAAAGAAGAAGTCAACCTCTTGCGCGAAGGCGGTCACTTGATTGGTTTCATCTGGCCCGCGCAAAATCCTGAATTGATGGCAGAGCTTGCCGCCAAGAAGGCGACCGTGCTGGCGATTGACTGTCTGCCGCGCATGTTGAGCCGCGCGCAGAAGATGGATGCGCTGACCTCACAAGCAGGTGTGGCGGGCTATCGCGCCGTCATCGAGGCGGCCAATGTTTTTGGTCGCTTCTTCAATGGTCAAATCACGGCAGCGGGCAAAGTTCCGCCAGCCAAGGTATTCATCGCCGGTGCAGGTGTGGCCGGTCTGGCAGCCATCGGTACCGCAGCCGGTCTGGGGGCAATTGTACGTGCCAACGACACCCGTGCCGAAGTGGCCGATCAGGTGAAATCACTGGGCGGTGAATTCGTGAAAGTCGAATATGAAGAAGAAGGCGGCGGCGGCGGTGGTTACGCCAAGGTGATGAGCGAGGGCTTTCAGCAGGCACAGCGCGAGATGTACGCCAAGCAGGCAAGCGAAGTTGACATCATCATCACGACCGCATTGATTCCCGGTAAGCCAGCGCCCAAGCTGATTACCGCAGAGATGGTGAAGAGCATGAAACCGGGTAGCGTCATCGTTGATATGGCGGCAGAACGCGGTGGTAATTGCGAACTGACCGAACCTGGTCAGGCAGTAGTTAAACATGGCGTGACCATCGTCGGTTACACGGATCTGAATAGTCGTTTGGCTAAACAATCATCCACGTTGTATGGAACCAATCTGTTCCGTCTGACCGAGGAGTTATGCAAGACCAAGGATGGCATTGTCAACGTTAATATGGAAGACGACGCCATTCGAGGTCTTACAGTCATCAAAGAGGGTGTGGTCACTTGGCCGGCGCCAGCGCCGAAACTGCCGACTGCAGCGACAAAACCGGTTGCTAAACCTGCTCCAGCACCCGCTGGGCATGGTCACGGCGGCGGCGGTACTCCGGCCTCGAATTCAAAAATAGCGGTGATTTTTGGTATTGCGGCGCTGATATTTCTGTTGGTTGGTGCCTATGCACCGGCAGCGTTCCTCGCACACTTCACCGTGTTTGTGCTCGCCTGCTTCGTTGGTTATATGGTGGTGTGGAATGTCACACCGGCATTGCACACACCGCTGATGAGTGTGACCAATGCGATCAGCAGCATCATCGCTATTGGTGCACTGGTGCAGATCGCACCCCCATTGTCGGGTGGAGAGGCTAGGCCTGATGACCTGATACGTTGGCTGGCAGTAGTGGGCATCGCCCTCACAACGGTAAACATGTTCGGCGGCTTCGCCGTCACTCGACGCATGCTGTCGATGTTCCGCAAATAATTTTAAGAGATAAGGGAATTAATTATGTCTGCAAGTTTGGCAACCGTCTCGTATATCGGCGCGACTATTCTGTTTATCCTTAGTCTGGGCGGTCTCTCCAATCCGGAGACCTCCCGGCGCGGCAATGTTTACGGCATGATCGGCATGACCATCGCCGTGCTGGCGACTATCTTTGGCCCACGCGTTTCAATGGCTGGTATTCCCTGGATCATCGGTGCGATGGCTGTGGGTGGCACAGTTGGACTCTACGCTGCGCGTAAAGTGCAAATGACGCAGATGCCTGAATTGGTCGCGATGATGCATAGCTTGGTAGGTCTCGCTGCGGCGCTGGTTGGTTTTGCGAATTACATCGATCCCGCTGCTGCGTTTCAATTGAGCAGTGCCGAAAAATCCATCCACGAGATTGAAATCTATCTCGGTATTCTGATCGGTGCAGTGACATTCTCCGGCTCCATCATCGCCTTTGGCAAACTGGCGGGCAAAATCGGCGGCAAACCATTGCTGTTGCCCGGACGTCACATGTTGAATCTGATCGGATTGCTGGTTGTCATTTTCTTCGGTTGGCAGTTTCTGCATTCAGAATCAGTCAGCGCGGGCATGGTTGGGCTAACCGTGATGACCATCATTGCATTACTATTTGGTATCCATATGGTGATGGCGATTGGTGGTGCTGATATGCCAGTGGTGGTATCCATGTTGAACAGTTATTCCGGTTGGGCTGCCGCTGCTACCGGCTTCATGTTGAACAACGATTTGCTGATCGTCACCGGCGCACTAGTGGGTTCAAGCGGTGCGATCCTGTCCTACATTATGTGTCGTGCGATGAATCGCAACTTTATCAGCGTGATTGCGGGAGGTTTTGGTACCGGTGGTGGCACGCCTGCCGCCAAAGGAGATGCGCAACCAGCAGGTGAGACAGTCTCAATTACTTCAGCAGAAACCGCAGAACTCCTTCGCGAAGCCAAAAATGTGATCATCGTGCCGGGTTACGGTATGGCGGTGGCTCAGGCTCAGCACACGGTTTATGAGATCACCAAATGTCTGCGCGAAAAAGGCGTTAACGTACGTTTTGGTATTCATCCGGTTGCCGGTCGTATGCCGGGCCATATGAACGTGCTCTTGGCGGAAGCGAAAGTGCCTTACGACATCGTGATGGAAATGGATGAGATCAACGCGGACTTCCCGGATACGGATGTTTCCATGGTGATCGGTGCGAATGACATCGTGAATCCGGCCGCGCAAGAAGACCCAGGCAGCCCGATTGCAGGCATGCCGGTGCTTGAAGTTTGGAAGGCCAAGACCTCGATCGTGATGAAACGCAGCATGGCTACCGGTTATGCGGGCGTGGACAATCCGCTTTTCTACAAAGAGAACAACCGCATGTTGTTTGGCGATGCCAAGAAAATGTTGGATGAAGTTCTCATAGCGCTGAAGACTTAAGCAGGGAAATGCGGATCAATTCCAAAACCATGGTTCGATACCTTTCCGTTCGCCCCGAGTAGGCGAAGCCTTATCGAAGGGATCAAACGGAAAACACTCACCATGAACGGAATTAATCGGCGTTTACGTGGGTACTAAGCAACAGTAGATTCTTCGTTAATCAACCCCCTCCAAAACTCCCCTTGTCAGGGGAGACTTGAGTTCGGATGTCCTTATAAAAATACACCGTTGTCCATGAAACTTAAGGCCAGGCACCCGTAGGAGGCCGATTCATCGGGCGAAATAGAACTCAATCGCCCGATGAATCGGCCTCCTACAAAGAGCGCACGG
>CAIRAO010000234.1 GCA_903876625.1 uncultured Gallionellaceae bacterium
GGACTTAATTTTAATAATAACTAAAAATCAAATAAACATGGACTTCCATATTTTAATTTCAAACTTAACTAACCCCACTTTACTTTTCTTTGTATTAGGTGTATTCGCAGTTGTTGTAAAAAGCGATTTGGAAATTCCTGCTGCATCAAGTAAATTTATTTCGCTTTATTTGCTTTTCTCCATTGGGTTTAAAGGAGGGCAGGAGTTAGCTCACAGCGGTTTTCCGGCAGAAATTATTGGATGTGCGAACTGATAACAGCACGGACTGGCGTCGCAAGCACTGGCAGACGATCCGGCTATGCTATAGGAAGTCGCCAGCCTTCAAGACTTATGAGAAAGAGCTCGAAGCTTTGTACGCACGCGAATGGAACGGTCTGTGCGAACTTAATATCGAGTTGACGACCCTGATGCTACGCTGTATGAACATCCAGACACCCATTATGAGAAGTAGCCAGATGAAGGCGACGGGTGCTGCGTCTGATTTGGTACTTAATCTCTGCCAAGAGGTGGGGGCGAAACGTTATCTATCTGGAGCAGGTGGCAAAAATTACCTCGAACCGGAATCTTTCGAGAAAGCAGGCGTAGAAATCGTCTATAGGCCGTCGATGCTACCCGAGGCCTACCCGCAACTGTTTCCCAATGCCGGGTTCATCAACCATCTTTCCGCGCTCGACATCGTTCTCAATTGTGGTGATGCGTGGGGAAGTTATCTGCCAGAAGAGGTCGCCAAGAAATGAAGAAGAAAAAACGGGTTCTCGGGGTGACCGGTATCCGCTCCGAATACGACATTATGTCTTCCGTGTTTCGGGCCATCGCCGGTCATCCAGACCTCGACTTGCAATTGGTGGTCACTGGAGCTCACCTATCCGAGGCTTACGGACACACGATCAATGAAATTCGCGCCGATGGATTTGTGATTGCCGATGAAATTGAGAGTCTCCTCAATGGCGATCAGGCATCTTTTCGCGTCAAGGGATTGGCGATCCAGTTGCAGGGGCTGGTTCAGACAGTTGCCCGGATAAATCCGGATATTTTATTGGTGCTCGGCGATCGTGAGGAATCCATGACGACGGCGCTGGTTGGTGCCTACATGAACATTCCAGTGGCGCATATCGCAGGCGGGGATCGCGTGATCGGGAATGTCGATGACCAAGTTCGACATGCTGTGACGAAACTGGCGCATATGCACTTCGTCACCAACCATGAAAGCAAGGAGCGCATTCTCCGTCTGGGTGAGCAGCCTTTTAGGGTCTTCGATGTCGGCAATCCTGGGCTCGATCGTCTGCTCGATATTCCCGTCATAGACGTTTCGGAGCTGTCCCGTCGCCTCGGTTTCGCCATCGCCGACGGAGAGCCACTCGTGATGCTTATCCAGCACGTCATCTCGACCGAGATTGATCAGGCATACGAGCAGATGAGGGTTAGCCTCGATGCTGTAAGAGAACTCGGTGTCAAGACGGTTCTCAGCTATCCGAACTCGGATGCAGGCGGTCAGCAAATGATTCGCGCGATCCGCGAATATGAGTCTCTCCCTTTCCTGCATACCGCGAAAAACATTCCACGGCTGGAATTCGTCAATCTGATGCGGCGAGCCTCCTGTTTACTAGGGAATTCGAGCGCTGGCATACTTGAAGCCCCCTTGCTCAAGTTGCCGGTTCTCAATGTAGGTAATCGGCAACGTGGTCGTCTGCATGCTGAAAACGTCCAGTTTGTCTTGCACGACAAAGATCAGATAGTTGAAGCCTTGCGCCGGGCAATTTTCGACCAGGGCTATCGGGCGATCGTTGCAGAATGCTCGAACCCATACGGAGACGGGCATTCATCGGTGCGTATTGCTGATATACTGGCGACGATTCCGCTAGACAATACACTGCTTATCAAGGATATTACCTATTAATGGTTTACAAAACTCTTGTTGTGGCTCCGCATCCTGACGATGAAGTTCTCGGCGTTGGAGGTACGATACTGCGTCGAAAAAAGGAAGGTGCAAAAGTGGCTTGGCTGATTGCGACTGCCATTACGGTCGAAGCGGGCTGGAGTGAGGAAAAAGTCAAGCAGCGAGCAAAAGAGATCAGTCAGGTTACGGAGTTGTTTGGCTTTGATGAAGTCTTCGAACTCAATTTCCCGACTACCCAACTCGACCGCGTACCCATGAGTGATTTAGTTGCAGGTATTTCGGATGTATTCAAGTCCTTTGAGCCGGAAGAGGTGTTTGTACCCCACTCATCTGATGTGCATACGGATCACCGCATGGTATTCCATGCGGTGGCAAGTTGTACGAAATGGTTTCGCTATCCTTCTGTAAAACGCGTTCTTGCCTACGAAACACTTTCTGAAACAGATTTCGGATTGGGTACCGAACAAAGCTTTCATCCGAACGTGTTCGTAAATATTGAGTCATTCCTCAACGATAAATTGCGGGCAATGGGTATTTATGCATCAGAATTGGGGGAATTCCCTTTCCCCCGCAGTTATGAAGCCATTCAGTCGCTGGCTACACTGCGTGGTGCAGCCTCCGGTTTTAAGGCAGCTGAGGCCTTTGAATTGTTAAGGGAAAGAACGTAGCCAGGATGTCAGCCATTAATAACACGAACGGCAACTCTTCGACCGAAGAATTGTGGCGCAAGGCCATCCTCCCCATTAATGCCAACATTCAACAGGCGATACGCAACATTGATCAGGTTGGAATCAAGATCGCCTTAGTGGTCAATGAGACGGGTGAGCTAGAGGGCACGATTTCTGACGGCGATATACGACGAGGATTGCTCAAGGGGCTGGATATCAGTAGCCCGATCACGACTATCATTCATCACAATCCGCTGGTGGTACCGCCTGATATGGGGCGAGACATGGTTATGCAGCTAATGCTCGCGAATAAAGTTCAACAAATCCCAGTTGTCAATGAGCACCACCATGTCGTTGGCTTGCATCTTTGGGATGAAATTACCACCCCATGCTTGCGACCCAACCTGATGATCATCATGGCTGGCGGGATGGGTACGCGTCTCCGCCCGCATACGGAAAACTGTCCTAAACCCATGTTGCTCGTGGCGGGGAAGCCAATGCTGGAGCACATCATCGAGCGTGCCAAGTTAGAGGGCTTTAGCAATTTTGTGCTAGCCATTCATTACCTCGGCAGCATGATTGAGGATTACTTTGGCAATGGCGAGCGCATGGGGGTGAAAATTGGGTACTTGCGCGAACAATCTCCCTTGGGGACGGCTGGTGCGCTGGGGTTGCTCAATCCATGCCCCGACGCACCGTTTGTGGTCACTAACGGAGATGTTATTACCGACATTCACTATGGTGAATTGCTCGATTTTCATATCCGTCAAGCCGCTGCCGCAACCATGGCCGTGCGTGTTCACGAATGGCAACACCCCTTTGGCGTAGTGCAAACAAAAGGTATAGAAATTGTAGGTTTCGAAGAAAAACCGGTGGCTCGAAGCCATATTAATGCGGGGGTTTATGCTCTCAACCCAGATTCGCTAGGCGTCCTGAGCGTAAATTCCCATTGCGATATGCCCACACTATTTGAACGCCTGCGGGCGAAAGCCAAACGTACGGTAGCCTATCCGATGCATGAACCTTGGCTCGATGTGGGCAGACCAGATGATTTAACGACAGCGCGATTGAGTTCAGTAAAGGCCTCATGAAGATTCTTGCCTTAATACCAGCACGCGGCGGATCCAAAAGATTGCCGGGGAAAAATATTCGTTTGCTAGGTGGGAAACCCCTGATCGTCTGGAGCATTGATGCGGCAAAAGGCATTCCAGAAATTTGCGATATTCTTGTCTCCACAGACGATCCAGTAATTGCAGCAATATGTTCTGACGCAGGGGCCTATGTGCCGTGGCTTCGCCCATCAGAGCTGGCAACCGATACTGCAAGTTCGGTCGATGTGGCTCTGCATGCGCTGGATTGGTATGAAGCTGAGAAGGGTGCCGTTGACGGGCTGCTCCTGTTGCAGCCAACTTCGCCTTTTAGAACCAAAAAAACCGTGGCTAGGGGCATTGAATTGTTCAGCAATAATGCTCATCAATCTGTGCTGGGCGTTTCGCCTACCCATGCCCACCCGATGTGGACATTAAAGATAGAAGGTGACTATCTAGTGCCGTTTATGAAGGAGCATGGGCTGCAAACGAGATCCCAAGACTTGCCCTCGGCATTTGTGGTTAACGGAAGTTTTTATTTAACATCCCCCGCAGAGTTGCGCGCATGCGGGTCTTTTGTGGGAGCAAAAACAGTACCCTTGTTAATTGAATCTTCACAAGAAGCTTTGGATATAGATACAGAGTGGGACTGGGCAGTTGCGAATGCAGCTCTGGCGTTATCCGGAAACATCTATAGGGACAAGTGAAGAAAGAATGTTTAGGCAATTTACTATAAAAGAATTGTTGCAGGTCGAGAATAGTTCAGATGTTTTAGGGTTTGTTTGCCCAGATACCAATATTCCCATGTGGTCAGTGATTCGGGTTCCATTGCACCGCTTAATCTTGGGGGATATGCTTTATGGCGTGCCTTTGTTAGGTGGATGGAACGCAGACGCTCAACCTTCCCAAATAAACTTGAAAGTCGTGTCATCGATCTCGAAATCCTTTATTCATAACGCTTTTCGATTTCAGTCTCTTGATCAGCAATATCCGGTGCTGCTGATGGCTACAGGTGCACGTTTGGTTAAACTCGAAGAGGGCTATTTTAATAATCTGAGCGATCATTTCATCTCCGCTGCGCCGGATCGCACTTTTGCGATAGAGGATATGTTCGACTGGAAATGGCCCTTTCCTCGTCAACACAGCAACGTGTTGATTCATACGCCTATACGTATAGAGGGGGTGTTGAGGGGGCAGCTAAGAGCGGGAAACTTTCGAGAGGCTGCTCGCGCTCTGGTTGACCTTGCATGTGCCCGAGCAAAAAACGAATTTGACTGGGAAGTTAGAGAAGATCGGAAGCGATGGCTTGAAAAGTTCTGTGCCAATAGAGCCGCATCGCTATTGCCGCGCTACCGGGCGTATTTGTCTATATTCAAGAAAATAGGAGTTCGTCTGCTAATTAAAGAAGAAGCATGTTACGGAGGTGCTGATAACGCAGCGGCAATACTTGCAGCGCGGCATTCGGACATGGTGGTAGCCGAGTATCAGCATGGTGCGATTTCAAGGGGGCACAATGCCTATAACTTCGCTGACAGTGTTTTAAATAACCATAACTACATGCAAACTCTACCTGATCATTTTTTGGCGTACGGTTCATGGTGGAGCGAACAGATCAATTTGCCTATAAACAAAATTAGTATTGGCAATCCACAAAGGGCTGAGGTGCTTAATGTACAGTCTGTCGGACTCGATCAATGTCGGAAAATTCTGATACTCGGAGAAGGTCACGAGACAGCCTTATATTTGGAGTTTTGTGAACGCCTCGCTACTGCTCTAGGGAGTAGTTTTGAGGTGGTATTCCGGCCTCACCAGCTGGAACGAGCCAGAGTTTTGGCCAAACATTCAGGTGGATTAATTAGGAAAGTCCTTATTGACAATAATCAGGATATTTACAATTCAATTAGGGAGGCGAGCATACTTGTGGCTGAAGTTTCCACGGGCATGTTCGAAGCTGTTGGAGTCGTACCAAGGATTTTTATCTATGACACTCCAAAATCTCGGTTTGCCTTTCCCACACTCCCTTTCCCTAGTTTTTCGGATGTTGACGATTTGGTTAATAAGATACATGACGAAGGTTTTGGACTAGTTAGTACTCAGAAGATAATGAGTATCTGGGCACCCAACTGGAAGCGAAACTATCTTGATTTTATCGAACAGGCGGTTCGGCAATGAACTCTGGGCTGACTATTGAATGTTGCCAGGATGCTTCATGATCAACATCATCGACTACGGCGTAGGTAATGTCGGATCAGTATTAAACATGTTGCGCAAGGTTGGTGCAAGGGCCCGTGTCAGCGGTGCGACCGCCGACATCGAGGCGGCTGACAAGCTGATCTTGCCGGGGGTAGGTCATTTCGGCCATGGCATGAGCAAGCTGGCGGAATCCGGACTCATTCCGGTGCTGGAAGAGCAAGTTCTATCCCGCGCCAAACCAATACTTGGTATCTGTCTTGGCATGCAAATGATGACGCGCGGCAGCGAAGAGAGTGATATTCCTGGGCTGGGCTGGGTTGATGCGTTTACCCACCGCTTTCCCGAAGCACCTGGCTTGCGCGTCCCCCACATGGGATGGGATGTCGTTCATCCGAACACGAATGCACACCTGTTCGATCACGATGCCGCTGAAGCCGAGCGCTTTTACTTCGTGCACAGCTACTACGTGCGCGCAGCTGATACAGCCCATGTAGCAGCGAACTGTCTTTACGGGGTAGAATTCGCCGCAGCGTTCGAAATCGATAACCTCTTCGGGGTTCAATTTCACCCTGAGAAGAGTCATCTCTTTGGCATGGGGCTGCTTCGCAGATTTGCCACTTTATGAACGAGTTATTTAACCGTGTTATTCCCTGCCTGCTGTTGCAGGATGGTGGTTTGGTCAAGACCACGAAGTTCGGGCGCCCACGCTATGTGGGCGACCCGATTAACGCAATCCGGATTTTCAACGAGAAGTATGTCGACGAACTTGTTTTCCTCGACATCACCGCCTCGCGCACTGGCGCAGAACCCGACTACGACTTGATCGCGCGCATCGCGGGAGAATGCTTTATGCCGCTATGCTACGGCGGCGGCATTCGCACGCTGGAGCAAGCACGACGTATTGTTGCCTCCGGAGTCGAAAAAATCGCCGTCAATAGCATGGCTATCGACAGGCCGCAATTTTTGAGCGAGCTTTCTCAAGAGCTGGGCGCGAGCAGTGTTATCGCAGCAATTGATGTTAAAAAAGACATCTTCGGGCGCGAACGGGTCTACCATCCAGGCCTGCGCCGCCTGACGAAACTGGATCCTGTGCATCATGCAAAGGCATCCGTAGCTGCGGGCGCGGGCGAGATATTCTTAAATAATGTTGACCGTGATGGGCAACGCAGCGGCTTCGACACCGCGTTAATCGCCAAGGTGTCGGCTGCGGTGAATGTCCCTGTGATCGCTTGCGGCGGGGCATCCAGCCTTTCCGACATGCGTGCCGCAGTTGAGGCCGGTGCTTCGGCGGTGGCGGCGGGTAGCATGTTTGTTTTCTACGGGCCGCACCGAGCGGTTCTCATCAACTACCCGGACTACACGTCCATACGCCAACTGTTTGAACGATGAACGAGACATTTCAAGTATGCACCCGTTGCGTGATCGACTCACATGCCGCCGACATCGTCTTCGATAGTGCAGGGCAGTGTAATTATTGCACGGCAATGCTGGAGAAAATGGCCACGTATCAGCCAACTGATCCAAAGGTATTGGAAGCCAAACTCGGTGCGTTTGCTGGTAAGGTTCGAGCTGCGGGGCAAGGCAAACGCTACGATTGTATTGTTGGCGTCAGTGGTGGGGCTGATAGCGCATATGCCCTGTATCTGGCGAAGCAGCATGGGTTAAGGCCGCTGGCGGTTCACATGGATAACGGCTGGAATTCCGAGTTGGCGGTTAATAATATCGAAAATTTGGTACGCGAGCTCGGTGTTGATCTCTACACCCACGTTGTCGAGTGGCGGGAGTATCGTGCCTTGCAGCAGGCCTTCTTCGATGCGGATGTCATTGATATTGAATTGCTGTACGACAACGCGATGTTGGCGGTAAATTATGCGCTGGCAGCGCGATACGGGGTAAAGTACATGCTCTCGGGTAGCAACACCACAACCGAGGGCGTGCGCATGCCACGCAACTACAACTGGAACAAGTTTGACCGCAAGAACATCCTCGACATCGCGCGCCGTAGTGGCGTCAAAATCCGCAGTCTTCCCACTATAGGAGTGAAGCGTTTTGTGTGGCATCGCCTGTTACGTGGTACGCAGTGGGTGCCGTTTCTGGACTACATCGACTATAACAAGGAACGTTGCATCGACGTGCTGGTCAAGAAAATTGGCTATCGGCCCTATCCCTACAAGCACTACGAATCGATCTTCACCCGCTTCTATCAAGGCTATCTGTTGCCAATGAAGTTCGGTATCGA
>CAIRAO010000235.1 GCA_903876625.1 uncultured Gallionellaceae bacterium
CCACCATCTTCATCCAAATGATCAGCACGCCGGTTCTCACAGAATGCATTCCAGCCGGATTCGACGTAAGGGTCTGGACGGTGCGGGCGAATCTTTTTCCACCAGTCATACAAGCGCTTTTGTTCCATTGCAGCGAGAGCTTGCGGAGTGAGTGTGCCGTATTTCGGGTCGGCCTTGTCTATCCATTCGTCGTCGAACTTTAGATTACTCTCCCATGCGAGATAATCCAATCCCGCTTCCGGGCAACGCCATACTCTCCAACGCAAGCAGCGCCAACCTCCGCGCCACCACGGCAATTTGTATTGCGCACGCTTTTCATCGTCGCATAGGCAATGCATCCATGCTTTTTCAACTTCGATAAAATCAACCAGCTCGGTGAACATGCCGTGTAGCAGACGTTTTTCAATTTCATGATACTCACCCGGTTTCAGCCCCGTCTTGATGAAATGCGTTTTGCTCACATAGCGATTGAACAAATAGTAGCGGGCATCGCAAACTTTATCGTAAGGCCACCAGATAAAGTTTTGCGCCTCATCGAGAAATTCTTCAGTGAACCAGTAAACAGCAGGGTGATTCTTGCGCACATCCCGCCGCCATTCTGACCACTCTTCAGAAGTACCGCTTTCCATTTTTGGACGTGCGCCGAACGTGGTTAAAACCCAGTTGGCAAATTTGCTGCACGACCAGCAGTTAGCTCTTTGTGCCATTGGTATTCGCTTGGTTATTGGCGAAGTTTCGCAGGAATTAGCTTCGCATAGCTAACATACCAAGCTTCATTTTTTCTGGTCTAGTTTCTTCTTCGCGCCTTCGACCTGCTTGAGGCTTTGTTCCGGTGTTGGCAATGACTCCGGCATCGTGCCGCCCAGCTCCTTGATCGTCTCGCGTACTTTCTGACCGACTGCGAAATGTGCCTGGTTGGCGTGCTGCTTACTATGCACATTATCCCGTTTCAACTTTTCTTCTGCCTGCGTGGCGCGAAATAGATTCGCTGCCAGCTCGGTGCTCCCCATGTGGTCGAGTATCTTCTGGCGCTGCTTCAAACCCTTGCGTGCATGAATGTCCTTCGCCCCCATGCCGCCGTACAAACCTTTGTAGCCGTGATCCTGAAAAATGGCGTAATCCAGACTGGTTTCCACTCCGGCATCTTTCGCCGCTGCAGCCAAATATTTATTGTGCTCTGCCAATTCGTTGCGAATCGCCAAACGCTTTTCATTTTCTGATAACTGCGAAAACTTCTCGCTATCGTTCAACTCCTGCCGTCGCGTCTGCATGGCAAAATAGGTTTGCCCGTTGGCAATCACCGGCTTAGATGGATCTCCGTTCTGCACAATCAGATAGCAGGCATAGCGCGACAGTCGAACATCGGCGATTTCGCGCTGTGCGCCCGAGCCTATGCCGACCATTTTGGTGACATCACCGAAATGGTCCTCCACGACACGCTCAGACTTGCGGCAAGCTATGCGGGCTTTCTCCACCACCTGCATAAAATTGCGCCAATCCTGATAATCCAGTAGTGGGGCCAGATCACGGGCCAACCAATATTCGTTGCCGTCCTCATCAAGCTGGCGGACGCCTTCAAAGGTGGCGTGATGCTGTTCGGCAATGCGCTTGTCGGTCATTGGGTCTTCATCACTGTTGCGGTTTTATTCCCAGCCTGAAACATTAGGAGCCAACGTAAAAAAGATAACCGCATCGTATAGAACGAACGTTCTTTTGTCAATTAAACGAATGCCTAAATTTAGGCTGATTCCAAGGCACGAATAATCCGATTGGCAATGACCGCTGATTTGCTCAACTGGTGCTGCCAAATGCGCGCAACCTTCCATCCCTCTTGGCGCAACTCGCGCCTTACACGCCGATCACGTTTTCGGTTGTTGCCGATTTTGGTATCCCAAAACTCCTGATTGCTGCTCGGACGTTTGTAGCACCTTGGGCAGCCATGCCAGAAACACCCGTCCACAAAAACGACAACACGCTCGCGTCTAAAGGTGAAATCCGGCTTGCCAAAAAGCGGCTGGTTGCGCCGCCAGCCGGTAATATGAAACTCCCGAAAAATCTCAATCAGGCGCAACTCTGTCGCCTTGTTTCCGCGTGAGCGGATCAGTGACATTACTTCCGACCTTTTCTGCTTGTTCCAGATGTCCGCCATTGCTCCATGTTAACAAAGCATACCGCTTGGGCAAGTAATCCCAGTTCGTTGCCGTCAGCAAATCGGTTACAAATTGAAATCTTGACTGGGCACAATAAATGACATATTGTCCGCAAAAGTTCCCAGATAAATTCAGCGCGCTAAACAACCATGAATGCCACTCTCACCATAGTTAACGATCAAAACACCGTGCTTTCCTATCTGGACGAAGCCCGCAAATACCATACACAAGCGGCCCTAGCCAAATATTTGGACATTGATGTACGCACCATTAGAAGGTGGGAAACCAGGCAAACGCCCCCTCCCTCCTACCTTGCTCACGCATTGCAGCAACTATTGCCATTCGGAAACGACAGTCCCAAAGGTGCTTTCGATTTCATCGACCTGTTCGCAGGCATCGGTGGCCTGCGCAAGGCATTTGAACAAGTCGGCGGGCGCTGTGTTTTTACCAGCGAATGGGATACCTACGCGCAAAAAACCTATGCCGAGAACTTCCTCGATGGACACTCTATCGCCGGCGACATCACCCAAGTGCAAGCCGCTGACATTCCAGATCACGATGTACTGCTGGCCGGATTCCCCTGCCAGCCTTTTTCGATTGCCGGAGTATCCAAGAAGAACGCAATGGGCAAGGCGCACGGTTTTGCCTGCGAAACACAAGGCACTTTATTCTTCGACGTGGCACGTATCATCGAAGAAAAGCGTCCGCGCGCCTTCCTGCTGGAAAACGTCAAGAACCTCGTCTCCCATGACAAAGGCCGCACCTTCGATGTCATCCGCCGCACCTTAACCAATGACCTCGGCTACCACATCCACTATCGCGTCATTGACGGTGCGCATTTCGTCCCGCAACACCGCGAGCGCATCCTGATTGTCGGCTTTCGCGAACCCATTGCGTTCGATTTCGATGCCTTGCCCCTGCCGCCCAAGGGCGAGAGCAAACTTAATGACATCCTGCACCGCACCGATGGTAGCGAACCGGTTTTGCCGTGGGACGAAGGTAGATTTTTCGACCACAAAAAACAGCGCCAGCTGGATAAATACACTCTCACCGATAATCTCTGGCTCTACTTGCAGAATTACGCCGCGAAACACAAAGCAAAAGGGAACGGCTTCGGCTTTGGTTTGGTTAAACCCGGAGACGTGACGCGCACCTTGTCGGCGCGCTACTACAAGGACGGATCGGAAATTCTTGTGTATCAAGGTACGCGAAAAAACCCTCGGCGACTGACGCCCAGAGAATGTGCGCGGTTGATGGGTTACCCCGACACGTTCAAGATTCCAGTGTCGGATACGCGGGCTTACAAACAATTTGGAAATTCTGTTGTTGTTGATGTTATGGCTCATGTCGCAAAGTTGATGCAACCAATGCTGGAAGCTGATACCCTGGAACCTGAGCTACCCCTTCGTTACACCACTGCTTAAAGGAAAAATCATGCAAACCCAATCACGTATTCCAAAACTTCACGACACAA
>CAIRAO010000236.1 GCA_903876625.1 uncultured Gallionellaceae bacterium
AAGACGCCATTATCCGCTGAACTCTTCATTTCAAAATGGTCCCACTCAAGGCAAGGATGTGTTTATTCCGATGGACTATATCATCGGCGGTACTCAGCGCATCGGTCAAGGTTGGCGCATGTTGATGGAATGCCTTGCGGCAGGACGTTCTATCTCGCTCCCCGCAAGTGCCACGGGCAGTATCAAACTGGCTGCACGCACAAGCGGCGCTTATGGCCGTGTGCGCAAACAGTTTAAAGTGCCGGTAGGCAAGTTTGAAGGCGTAGAAGAAGCACTTGCGCGTATTGCGGGTAATCTTTATGTGATGGATGCGGCGCGCAAGCTAACCGCGCAAGCTGTCGATCTGGGGGAAAAACCGTCCGTGATTTCTGCCATCGTCAAATATCATTGCACCGAGCGCGGTCGTATTGCCATCAATGATGCAATGGACGTACATGGCGGCAAGGGCATTTGTATGGGGCCGGATAACTATCTGGCACGCGCCTATCAGCAGACTCCAATTGCAATTACAGTTGAAGGTGCGAATATTTTGACGCGCAGCCTGATTATTTTCGGACAAGGAGCAGTCCGTGCCCACCCTTACGTGCTAAAAGAAATTCAGGCCGCACACGACGATAATTCGAAACGTGCGGTGCATGATTTCGATGCCGCTCTATTTGGCCATATCAGTTTCGCGCTAAGTAATGCAGTGCGTTCATTATTGTTTGCACTAAGCGGTGGACGCATTATCAACGTACCGACCGAGGAACCGACGCGGCGCTATTATCAATTGTTGACCCGTTATTCCGCTTCGTTCGCTATCGCTGCAGATTTCGCCATGCTGATATTGGGCGGTGGATTGAAGCGCCGAGAAAAACTATCCGCTCGATTGGGTGATATTTTGAGCCAGTTATATTTGTGTTCTGCCGTATTGAAACGATTCGAGGATGATGGACGCCAGGTTGAAGATTTACCTTTGCTGGATTGGGCGATGCAAGACGGTTTGTTCCGTATTCAAACCGCTTTTGATGGGGTATTGCAAAACTTTCCAAGCCGCGCTGCCGCGCTGATATTACGTGCGCTCATCTTTCCTTTGGGGCAATGCCGTAAACCCCCATCAGATGAGTTAGGACATGAAGTCGCCGCATTGTTAAGTACACAGGGGGATGCACGAGATCGGTTGACATCAGGAAGTTATATCTCCGGGGATGAAAATGATGCGGTGGGAGCCTTGGAAGCAGCTTTGTCTAGCACACTTCTGTGTGAGCCGCTGCAAGCCGAATTGGTGCAGGCGCGCAAAGCCGGCAAACTTAAATCGCTGGATGAAGTTGAGCAAATCGCTGAGGCGAAAGGTCTTGGGCTAATTACTGCAGAACAGGCAATTCAGTTGGAGCGAGATTACAAGTTGCGGCGCAAGGTCATCATGGTCGATGATTTTGCTTCTTGAGTTTTTACATACTTACAGCTTCATACATTAGAAGAAAAACAACAATAATAATAATTTGTAAAGGGAGAGAAGATGGAGAATACATTAAAAGGCAAAACTATCTTTATTACCGGATCAAGCCGTGGAATTGGACGCGAGATAGCATTGCGATGCGCATGTGATGGCGCGAAGATCGTCATTATCGGCAAGACTTCGGAGGAACATCCAAAATTATCCGGCACTATTCACAGTGTGGCGGAAGAAGTGAAACGGGCAGGTGGCGAGGCCTTGGCAATTCAACTTGATGTGCGCGACGAACAGGCCATTGTTGCAGCTGTAGAATGTGCAGCCAAACATTTTGGTGGAATTGACATATTGGTCAACAATGCCAGTGCGATCGGTTTGTCTCCAACTCAGCAGACAACGGCAAAAAGACTCGATTTGATGTGGGACGTGAATATGCGCGCAACATTTCTGACTTCGCAAGCGTGTATTCCACATCTCAAGAAAGCGGAAAATCCGCACATACTTACCTTGTCGCCGCCGCTCAATATGGATGCCAAATGGTTTTCGCCCCATGTTGCTTATACCATTTCAAAATACGGCATGAGCATGTGTATGCTGGGAATGGCAAAAGAGTTTGCAGCGGATGGCATTGCCTGTAATTGCTTGTGGCCGCTTACCACCATTGCAACAGCGGCTATCGCAAATAATTTTCCAGAATACGTATTAAATGCTTCGCGTTATCCGGCTATCATGGCTGATGCCGCGCATGTGATTTTGTCGCGCAATAGTAAAACTTGCAGCGGTAATTTTTTCATCGACGAAGAGGTATTGCGTACTGAGGGTATCGTTGATTTTGCTCACTATGCGCTGAAACCGGGCACTGAGTTATTCAACGATTTATTTTTGTAAGTTCCAATTGATCACGCTGTGGAATGCTTATGAACGATAGAAAGTACAACACAATCACGCCGGAACAAGCTGTCTCACTTCACGGGTTATTCATCGAGCGGGTGAAGTTAACTCCTGAGGCTGAAGCCTATCGTCACTTCGATAATAAGAGTAACGCCTGGATTTCATTTACCTGGCTTGAAGCGCGCAATCAAGTCTCGCGCTGGCAAGCTGCATTATTGAAAGAACACCTGGATTCAGGAGATCGTGTTGCGGTGATGATGCGCAACTGTCCCCAATGGATATTTTTTGATCAGGCTGCGCTGTCGCTTGGCTTGGTGGTCGTGCCGCTGTATACCGTAGATCGAGCCGATAAT
>CAIRAO010000237.1 GCA_903876625.1 uncultured Gallionellaceae bacterium
ACACACAGAAGGCTGCCAGTTTGGTATTCTGGGCGAGCCCTGAGTAAATTTGCTGGAAATGAATTTGGCATTGGATGCGGCACATTGAATCTTGCAGTGCATTAATTTTCATAAACTTAATATTTAGAAAGAATGAACCATGTTAAAAAATAAACTGTCGAACGCCTTGATCCTTTCAGTATTGAGCGTGCCCGGATTTGCGTTCGCTGAAGATGCCCCTGCCGCCGCTGCTCCGGTAATTACTAGCAACGTGGCTTTGGTAACCGATTATTTATATCGAGGTATTTCTCAAACCGGGGGCAATCCCGCTATTCAAGGTGGCTTTGACTACACTCCGGCCAGTGGTTTCTATATGGGTGCCTGGGGTTCCACCATCAGTTGGCTATCAGATGAGTATGTGGCTGGAACAAATACAACTTCAGGAACGGGCGCTCAGAGCGCCGGTCTGGAAGTGGATGCCTACTTGGGTTTTAGAAATTCTTTTGCGACCGATTACAGCTATGACGTGGGTTACCTTCGTTATAACTATCCAGGTCACTATGCTACCGGCGCGACAAAAGCTGACACGGATGAGATCTATGCTTTGATCGGATACAAGTGGCTGACTGCTAAATATTCATACGCATTGAGTAACCTCTTTGGCGCTCCCAATACGACCGGATCGAATTATTTTGACCTGAGCGCAAGCTATGCGCTTGGCGATTCCGGATTCACCCTGGGTGCTCACTATGGCATACAAACGTTTCAGGGATCAGGTGCGGCTGTCAACGGAAACCCGCTGAATTTCCGTGATTACAAAGTGAGCATCAACAAAGACTTGAGTGGTTATGTAATTGGTCTGACTTTGAGCAACTCTACTGCGAATTCAAGTGCATCGAACCCAAATTACACCAATCCTCAAGGGTACCAGGAAGGTCAGGGTGTTATCGTGGGTTCCCTCTTGCGCACGTTCTAACTTGATTTTGTAGCGGGCGGGACGATCAATGCTCCACCAGCTTTAAAAGGTTGGATATGATTCGAATTTTTATAAATACAATTTCAAAATTTTAACATGCTAATCAATTGTGTTGCTTACAAAAACGGAGTCAAACTAGCCGATCTTCCGGTCGAAAAAATCAGTGACTACCTGGAACTGGCAGATTGTTTTGTATGGGTAGCGCTTCGCGATACGACGGATGATGAACTCAAAAATATGCAGGATGAGTTTGGATTGCATGAACTTGCAGTAGAGGATGCAAGCCACGGTCACCAGCGCCCGAAGATAGAGGAATATGGCGACACATTGTTTGTGGTTATGCATATGCTGGATGTTGTTAACGCTGAAATTGTCGTGGGTGAAGTCAACATTTTTGTCGGAAGGAATTTTATTCTCTCCGTGCGAAATCGCAGTAATCTGCACTTTCTTGGCGTGCGCGAACGCTGTGAACGCGAGCCGGAGTTACTTCGTTTGGGATCTGGATTCGTATTGTATGCCTTGATGGATGCGGTAGTGGATCGCTACTTTCCTGTGATAGATGATCTGTCGACACAACTCGAATTAATTGAAGAACACCTTTTCGACAAAAATGCTTCGTTAACTAACATTGAACAGTTGTATGAACTCAAACGCAAGGTAGTCGTCCTCAAACATGCAGTCTTGCCTCTGATGGAAACAACCGGGAAATTGTATGGCGGGCGTGTGCCGCCAGTCTGTATCAATACGCAAGAGTATTTTCGAGATGTATACGATCATCTGCTGCGTATCAATGCAACGATTGATGCCATGCGCGACACGATCACTACTGCAATTCTGGTTTCTCAATCAACAGTTGCGATCGAGCAAAATGAAATTAACAAACGGTTGGCAGCTTGGGCAGGGATGCGTTGGCGGCGCTCCATGGTGCGGCTAAGGTTTTGGGGTG
>CAIRAO010000238.1 GCA_903876625.1 uncultured Gallionellaceae bacterium
AAAAAGCTAACTGTTGTTTTTTATCCATTTAATAATGCTGCTCGTATTCATTGCTCCTGACTGTCGTGCTATTTCACGTCCATTTTTGAAAATTGCCATAGTTGGAATGCTGCGGATATTAAACCGCGCAGCAATATTTTGTGATTGTTCAGTATCTACTTTGGCTAAGCGATAGTGAGGCTCCAATTGTTGGGCTGCTTCAGCAAAAGAGGGTGCCATACTTCGGCAGGGCGCACACCATGGCGCCCAGAAATCGACAACAATAGGCAGGTCTGATTTTGAAATATGTTGGTCAAAACTAGTTTCGTTCAATTCACAAGGATGCCCGGTAAATAGTTGCGAATGACATTTTCCGCACGTGCCGCCATCCCCAAGGCGATTTTCAGGCAAGCGGTTTACACTATTGCAATGCGGACAAACAACATGTAACAAATCACTCATGGTTTTTCCAATCAATTAACTGGCATCAACATTGGGTTATATTTACCGGATTCAAGTTGTGCTTGATCATTGACGCTTCGCAGTAATTAAAAATATAGGAAATTCGAGTTTTGTTTGAGCGTCTTTTTGTTTAATCACTTTGGTTGCAGTTGTATCACGAACATCAGAAAAACCTGCATCAAGTAATAACTGTTTTAAATGTGCTCTATCAAAGCCAAGATGATGAACGCCGGTGTTGTCCCCATGGAACCCGCCATCCTCGGTATCTAGGTCTGCAAAACAAACTTGCCCATTTGGGCGTAGTAACTTGGACCATACTCTAAACAAATTGGCCGCATCAGAAATATGGTGAAGAACCATGCTGCTAATAACAAGGTCGTAAAGTCCTTCTATACGATCACCTTTTTCAAAGTCGACATGCTGGGTAAGTACATTGTCTAAATTTTGTGCTTTGACCTTACTTGTCAGCATCCCAAGCATGCCAGGTGAGTTGTCGACTCCGGTAATGGATTTTACAAAAGGGTGTAATTTGAGTGTCAGCAAGCCGGTGCCACAACCAAAATCAATAACCTCCATGCTTTTTGTAAGCTTAATTACTTTGATCATTGCGGTGCCCACATCATTCGCCAGCTTAACCCTGCCAGGATTGGAATCCCAGTCAACTGCTTCCTTGTCGAAATCTTTTCGTGTATTTATGTTCATTTAATGAACCTTTCATCTAGAAATCATTAAGAAAAAATTTCCATCAAGCATTCAACTTGTAAGGATTAATATCAATACGTCAGGATCCTGCAAGAAATTCATCATAGGCTTGCAAAACTTCAGCGGCGTACATCAGAGAAGGACCTCCTCCCATATAGACTGCAACGGCAAGCATTTCATTAAGTTGCTCCCGAGTAACTTTAAGCCTTACTAACGCACGCACATGGAATCCAATACAGCCATCGCAACGAGTCGAAACGGCAATAGCTGTAGCAATTAACTCTTTCTGCAGCGCCGAAAGCACGCCTTCAGACATCGCAGATATTGCCATAGTATCGAATCCCTGCATTGGTTCAATAACCTCTTTGCGAAATAATAATAATGATTTACTGATTTCCTGCGTAATTGTTTTGAATGATTTAGTCATGGTGTATTTTCCTTGTTATGAATGATGAATTAAAGGATTATTGATCAGTTTAAAATGAAATATTTGTATATTATGAAATTCTAATATATTATACATAGA
>CAIRAO010000239.1 GCA_903876625.1 uncultured Gallionellaceae bacterium
AAAGAGTGTTATGAGATTAAAATAGGAGCAAAAATGAAAAAACAAATAAAAGAAAAAAGGTTAGGTGAGAAAGAATTCACAGTAGTAGTATTAGCTATAATATTTGACACTAGAAAAAGAAAAATTCTTATTGGAAAAAGAGAAAATGATCCTTATGTAGAAAATTTAAGTTGGGTTTTTCCAGGAGGAAGATTAAGGGGTTGAGCGTGATTGCAAAAAACGAAGCCTCGGCAAAAATTGAAAAAATCCATCGTTCCGAGATAAGCAGAAATTTTGAACTGTTAGAGTAGAAAACAAGCTAAGACTGCAGAAGCAACGAGCAGCAATATACGGTACGAATCATGGGCGGTTTTAGCACCCGTGAAGACAGACTAGATTAGTGTGTTTGTATGACAGTTTTATTGTCACCCGTACATGTCAGGCTGCACCCTTTTTGGTCAGGGGCGGTCATGGTGTGGATGCTGTGTTGGTGGATCGTTGTTCGGTTCAGGGAGTGGTTCTCGCATGTACCTCGGCACAAGCGCGGCAACCGAACTCACGGTTTTAAACCGGCGATTCGGACACAAATCAAACCGGCTTGGGTAATTCGGGAGATCATCCGCCTCAAGGCGTTGATGCCCAAAGCCGGATGCCGCACTCTCGCCAATATCTTTAACCGGCGCTATACCGCCAGCCGTAAGATGAGTGTAGGTAAATCCTTCGTGGCGGACACACTGCGGCAACATCGGTACGAAATCGAAGTCTTGCGGCGCAAGATTAAGCATCGCGTGCCCCCGGCCATGCCGCGAAATCTGGTGTGGGCGATGGACTTGACCGGCAAGGGGGATGCTGCGGGCAATACGCACACGATCTTTGGCCTGGTCGATCACGGTAGCCGTGCCTTGCTGAGATTGACAGCGTTGCCAGACAAATGCTCGTGGACACTACTCGGACACCTGTTTCTGTCCATCGGAAAATACGGCAAGCCGCGCGCTGTCAGAACAGACAACGAAGCTTGTTTCACCAGCCGCGTGTTCCGCTTCGTATTGATGCTGGCAGGCATACGCCATCAACGTAGCGAGTTGCACTGTCCCTGGCAGAACGGAAGGATCGAACGGCTGTTCGGGACGCTGAAACAAAAGTTGGATCGGTGGCAAATCGCGGGCTTTGAGGCGTTGAATGCGTCCTTATCTGAATTTCGTTTCTTCTACAATTTTGTACGACCGCACCAGAACCTGAATGGCAGGACACCTGCCGAAGCGTGGGCTGGTGTGAATCCTTTCACCATAAAGATCAAAGGCGAATATTGGTTTGAGGCGTGGGACGGCCTCTTGCAAGGCTATTACTTGCGGCGATGAAACGACGCGCAGCAGCAAATGAAGGACCAATGGACGGACAAAGATGCTGTCCGGGGCGGCATTCGTCCATGCGGGTTGCCAGAGCCAAAAATGATTTGGATTTGTGTTTCTATGACGGCAATGCTAAAGGGAGAAGTCGATTCGATGAAGGTGTGTTGACGGGGAGATTACGGGAAGGTTAAAAACGCGAAAAATTTGGGGGGCGAGAATTCAATAATGCTTGGCGGACAGGCGGACGGGACATTGGCGAGGCTCGCCAGCGTGTTGTCGGGGTTGTAGGTGTATTTGGCATCGACACCGCTGGAGAGTAACTTTTCAGTAAGACGGCCACCGGCATCGTAGGTGAAGCTCACGTAGTCGTAGTTGGCTGCCCAGATGCTGATCAAACGGCTCACGCGGTCATACTGGTAATCGGTGCGGTTGCCGTCGGAATCCAGTACGTAGTTCAACAGGCCACCGGGACTGTAGCTATAGCTCAGGGTCTTGTTGCCTCGGCTGTCTGTGGCAGATGCTTTGCGGTGGCTGGCATCATAGCCGTAGCTGTAGCTGACGCTTGGCGATTGCGCCAAGGTGACCTGACCTAGGGCATTGCGGGTATAACTGGACAGATTACCCAACTGATCGCGCAGCGACTTGAGCTGGTGACCGTAACCCCAGGTGAGCGTGGTCGTTTGCAGCAGCGGATCAAGGGCGGTCACGAGATTGTTGTTGGCGTCGTAAGTGTAAGTCCACGCCTGATTGAGCGGGTCGGTTTCCTTGACTTTGCGCCCAAAGTCGTCCCATACAACCGTGGTTTGAAGTTTGAGGACATCGAGCGTGGCATTGGTGCCGGTGGCATCGGTCGTATAACCGGCCAGTACCTGAGTGCGGTTGCCCAGCGTGTCATAAATATATTGCGTCACCGGGCGGATTGCACCCAGCGTGGCGTCTGTATATTGCGGCCCGACGATGCGTAGCGGATGATCCAGCTCGTCGTAAAAAGAGCTGGTGGTGCGCGAGGTAATGGCGTCGCTGCCGGTGACAGTCTACCAAGGGTTTTACCCTCTGCTTTTGCACGCTGCAAACCGGCTTGAGTACGCTCAACCAATAAGTCAGGTCCCATCTCTGCTACTGCCGCCAACATCGACAGAAGCAGTTTACCCGCGGCGGAGGTCAGGTCGGTATTCCCCAATTGCAAAACAATGACCTTGATGCCCCGTTCCTCAAGCTGCCGGACGGTCTGCAGCACGTCAATACTGTCGCGACCAAGTTATCAAGCTTGGATACTACTAAAGACTCACCTTTGCGTAGCTGCGTTAACATCAGTTTGAAAGCAGGACGCTGGCTAGCAATCTTCCCACTCACTCCGTTGTCGGCATACCAGTAATCAGGCTCGATCAAGTAACCAGCACTCTCTATTTCCAATCGCTGATTCTCGGTAGTCTGTAGCTCTGTTGAAACACGCCCATATC
>CAIRAO010000240.1 GCA_903876625.1 uncultured Gallionellaceae bacterium
GCATGCTTTGACAGTGGACGACTTGAATCTCATTGAGGTGGCCAGACATGGCGATCTCAGGCTGTTCAATATTCTGCTCGCCAGAGGCGCCAATCCCAATGCGCTCGACCCCGGCAATAACACGGCTATTCTGATGGCGGCATATAACAGCAAACGAGAAATGACTCGTCAACTCATAGAACAACATGTTGACGTTAATCAACTGGGAAGTGTCGGCTTTACACCATTGGGAGTCGCGGCAATGCGCGGGGATGTTGAAATCGTCAGGATGCTGCTGGATGCCGGAGCAAAACTTAATGTGCACGACTACGAAGGCGAAACACCATTGCTTAGAGCAATGCGCGCCCAACGCGATGACAACTTAAAACGCCTGCTCGATGCGGGTGCCGACGTGGACTTGAGTAACAAGGCAGGCGAAACACCGTTGATGGTGGCTGCGCAAATGGGAAGACTCGACTACGTTGAAGCCCTTTTGAACAAAAATGCCGATACCAGTGCCAGAAATCGTGAAGGCAACACGGCCTTATATTTTGCCATCTTCGAAGGTCACGACGACATCGCGAAACAACTGATTCAGGCGGGAACTAATCTTCAGGGGTTGAACAATGGTTACACACTGTTGCATTGGGCAGTAGCCATGGGCAGGCAAGACGTAGTACCAGTTCTGGTCAAAGCCGGTGCCGTAAATTGAGGAATATCAATCCAAGTGAATCAACCGGAAAAAATTGAAAAACATATGAATTCTGTTCGAGACAACTTGACTCTGAATGGTGAAGATCCGGCAAGGCTTGCTGCCCTGGTAGAGCGCTCTTTGCGGGTGACGAACGAGCAACAATTCTTTACCTGGGTTCAAGGCGAGGTGCAATATCTGCTTTCGCACGAAATTCTGATTTGCGGCATGTCATCGGGAGCCAATTCCAAGATGAAATGTTATCGTTTTTCAAGCACCCGCTATTTTCGTGTGGAACACTTTGATGCAGTGTGCCACCCGGTTGACGGTTTATTTACCCTGATGATGTCAGTGACACGCAAGACAGGCCGACCCTGCGTATTGGGTCCGGGTGTCGCAATGGGCGGGTGTGATGAAGCGTGGATACCCCTGTTGGAAAGTTGCGAGTTGCGCAATGCCGCCGCATTTGGACAGCGTGATGCGGACGGTCAGATGAAAAGTTATTTTTGCTTCGCGAGAATTTCTGAAGAACTGAATCCGCGCCTGATGTATATCCTTGAAATTTTGGTGCCTGTTCTGGAGGCAACATTTTCAAGAGTGATATCCCGGAAGGTAAGCAAAGCTCAGCCCTATTTTTCGAATGCAATGATTTTAAGCAAGCGCGAGACCGAAGTGTTGCACTATTTGATGGCGGGTAAAAGTAATCAAGTCATCGCGACAGAAATGTACCTCAGCCCGCTGACAATAAAAAACCATGTGCAGAACATCATGAAAAAACTCAAAGTAAAAACGCGAGGACATGCAGTCACTCTGGCTTTAAAAATGGGCTTGATCATGTCTCATCACGAAAATCTGGAAGAGCAAAATGGCTAAATTAATCCGTATCGCAAGCACACTCATTCTATTGATCCTGGCGCATTTTGCTTATGCGGGTGAAGCTGATATCAGAAAAACGATCACTGAATCGGCACCACAAATTAAAGTTGTCTCTATTACAAAGACATCTTATGCCGGGTTATACCAAGTAGTAACAGAAGGCTACAACATTTTTTATACCGATGAAAAAGGTGAA
>CAIRAO010000241.1 GCA_903876625.1 uncultured Gallionellaceae bacterium
CAATATATTAGTACCAGTCAGGTAAATGTTAAAACTCAAGAAATAATATCCTGAACTTATAACCTTAGTCATATACTTCATGACTGGGCACTATTATTCCGCTCAACATTTGGAACTATAAACTTCCATTGAACTCGATAGAAGGACTGGGTTGCAATATTACGAGGAGTTAAACTTTGCACCGCAAATATAAGATTTACGACATTGATCGAAAAGCCGAGTGGGAGGAATTATTCGCAACCGCACATTTCACTCACATGACACAGTCGTGGAATTTCGGTGAGGCGAAACGTGCATCAAAATGGCGCCCGCGTCGTATTGTTATTAAACAAGACGGCCAACCAGTGGCTATCTGTCAAGTACTCTACAAAATGATCGCTGGAATTCCGGTTGCGGCTCGAATCAACCAAGGCCCTGTGATGCTGACTGGTCATGCCGAGAAAGACGTTGATGTACTAATAGCCATCCGCAACCACTGGCGCTACTTACTTCATGGATTATTGCTTATCGCACCGGCCGCAACATACAGTGATAAATCCCTGGAGGCATTAAAGGCTATGGGATTTCGTTTGCGTAACCACAATAGATGGACGTCTTCGCGTGTTGACCTGATGCAGAGCGAAGAAGAGATGAGAAAAAAACTAAACTCAAAGTGGCGAAACCAACTTAATAAATCGGAACATCAAGGCTTGCAATTCGTCGTCTGCGACTCACCCTTTTACATTGAGTGGATATTGCAGCGGCATATTGATAACATGAAAGAAAAAGATTTTGACGGCCCGTCTTCTGAATTATTACTAGCCCTTTACAAAGAAAGTCCGGCAGATTTTAATATCTTTAAAGTTGTGCGCGAAGGGAATGCAGTCGCGAGTGTTGTGGCGTACAAGTTCGGCGATATAGCGCATTATTATATTGGTAATTATAGTTCCGAAGGGCGCAGATTGAATGCGGGAAATTTTATTCTGTGGAATACAGCGTTAGAACTTAAACGACTGGGTTGCACGCATTTCGATTTAGGGGGGCATAGTAATAATAGTTCATCCGGTTTTAGTGGATTTAAACTAGGTATGAATGGTCAAAAATATGAATTGGTGGGCGAATTTTGGAGCCTTTAGCGTGGCCTTGCAATATTCGAATCAAGCAGCGCTCTTAACTTGGGTGTTTCACTGAGCGGTTGTTTATATCGTGCCGCGTGACCAAACGAGCCCCACCGGCTGCCCTGTTCAGTTATGCTGGTGTATGCGCAAAACAATTTACACTCGATTTCTTGCAACAAGCGAAAATTCCGAATATAAAGATCGTACATACCGGCGTGTTTTTGGGCACTTGCCAATGAGGGCATATAGGGTAGCTCTTCTTGCCTTTCAGGTTGAACGTGCTGACCGCCTTCGTAAGTAACATAGCTTACGTTGTAGTTGCGTGCCAAAACTGCCGTATCACGGGTCCACTTTGCAGTATCACGTTCAAAAGCGGTATTCAAATCTGCAATCACTTCATCCGCAGTTAAGGAGGCACCGCGTTCTCTCCAATGTTTGTATTCTATTTTGCCCGGGCCAAAATACCCGGATGGCGCCAGCGCATCAACACCGCCATTTTCCATGCAATATTTCAACGTCTTTTCGGAAGACTCTGTCCATGCCAATTGCACAGCACAAACACGAACAAGGCGAGAACGATCACTTCCGGAAAATACTTTTTCCCAAATTGCAAAACAGCGTCTGAATACTGCACCGGCTCTCTCGGCATGATCATCCGGGTGAGTGTGCTTTAATTTATCTACTATTGAGCTGCCAAAAGCCCCCTCTTTATGCGCAGGGACTGCATATTTGCTGGTCTTCAACCAGTCAGACTGCAAGAACTGATCATTCCAAAGTTCGTTGGAAAATTCGCAATAGACTTTCAAACGCGGATCAAGCTTGTCTTTAACCAACCGGGCAAATTGTTCGATGTAATCATCTGTGGCTTGGTGTGGCACATTAAACCAGGCATTGACGCCAAGCCTGTTACACAAATCAATGCAAATCTCGATCGCCACACCACCCGAAAGCAAAAACTTTGAGGGTGCTACACCCTCATGCTTGCCATAAAGCTTTTCTAAATCCCCACCGGAACCTACCATGGTGTAGAAGGTGGTCTTCTTTCGATTTTTCCATTCAGACTCTAGCGAGTCATTGGTATGCATCCAGTCCATAAACCTCAATGCGTGGAAAGGGCGGCAGAAATCAATAAACTCAGGCAAGTACGGGTCTTTATTTAGATCAACATGCTCATCAGCAAGAGGGACGATTCTGATATTGCGTACGTGATTGCCACGGACAGATTGGGTGATACTGATACCTTCGTAATTTTTGTGCGCATTATTCGGATCGCCCTTCGATTGCTTCATTTCGAGAAGCAGGCGACCTGGCGTCTTGCTGATTATCGTTGTGTCTGAAACAGAATCAAATTCGCCCTCTCCCTCATACAACAAAACATATTTTCCGGGTGTCCGTACGTTTGGAAGTAATGTAAACACACACTGGGGCTGACTCTGTCCTGGAACGGAAACGGGCAATTCGAGCGGGTAACCGTTCGCGTCTAATGGAATATGCTCTATTACATTAGTATTCCATTCACCAGCGTAACCTTTAGTATCGTGCGTGAGCCACAAGCGTGCACCCCACATCAAATTACGGAATGGGAATCCGGTCTCCCAGTCTGCGATTTCAGAAAGATTCATTCCGATGGATAATTTCGGATTGCCTAAAAGAGTATTACCGTAAGCAACAGGCACATACACTGATGGGATAAGAAGCGTTACGGCAGAATATTTAATAAATTCTCGACGATTCATGAACTACTCCAATTGACTGAAGATAACCGGGGAATTAGGACGATTTTTTCTTTTGGGGAGGAAATGAAACAAGCGTTTTCATTTCCAACTGAAAATCATCCAGGAACTGATAGCGATTTCGGTACATTGATCGTTTTTTCGCGGGAATTTCCTCATCAGTTCGTTTCTCAATGCGTGCCGGCATCGTAAAGAAACCACTAACACTTGCTTTTGTTCCACCCTGCTCAAGCCAAATTTCATCATAAGCACTCAGTTTTTTTGCTTTAGAAAACCGATGAGAACTGCGATGGGCATCATCCGAAATTCCCAGTATTACTTTACAACCAAGCTCACTTGCTAAAATTTTTACAATATTTAACAGCAAATCACGCGGGCGCAGCCCAAACATGGCCTTTGTAATTGCTTTGTAAAGCTCCATCCTATCCCTTCCGTCCCCCTGAAAATTGCCAATGATAAGCTTTAAATTATCAGGGGTTCCTGAAAGTGTAGTCATAGCGGTATAAATTCTGTCAATTCCATAAAATATATTGAAAGCAATTTCACCCTCTCGACGCAACCATACCGGACGGTCAATAGTAACCCTCAACTTCTCGTTTCCAATATCCAACTGGGCAATTTCTATAAATTCATCATCGGCTAAATTCAGAAATGGTGCCTTGCTTTTAACAAGCAGATAATGCGTTTCAATAGTGCGCAATCTCAAACTCATACCCCAGTGGCGGTTAATGTAAGGACGGAATATAAACTCTCCAATTTTAGGGAAGCTAGCCAGCTCATCAACTAATAGAGGATTATTTAACGGCTTTAAAAAATGTTTGATTTGGAGTCCGATTGTAAGGAGATAACAAAATATTGTGTTGACAGTTAAATTGATGATGAGTGGCCAGATGACAATCGACGCATGCACATCGTTGGTGAATCCAGCATAGGAAGCATAGCCTCGCCCCAATGCTGCAATCCAGGCGATTACAAAAGAATAGGGGCTTCCCGCATAAACAACAGCAAACACGATAAGAAGAAAATAGAAAATTACGAACGATACTGAAATACCAGAATAATAGTCTAAGAAATTCAAAAATACCGAAGCCAGAATTATTATTGAAATTAAAAATTTTCTGTCCATCTTTTTGATAGTTAGATCAGTTTTATTTAACATTAGATTAAATTCAGGCACCCATGAATTTGGTTATTCTGCAAACTATTGTGATAATTACATAACTTTCAAAACGACTATAGAGTCTTCCAAATTGTTGACAAAAACTGCTACATCAGCACTTACACCATTTTATTCAGAATCCAGATGACCGATCATTTCCACTCAAAGTTAAGATAGAAAACCAACACAACTGACTTGGGTTGCTTATGCTTGTAAATATCCAGCAGTACTAATGGGCATTATCACTATGCGCAAAGACCAGCAAGGTGCGCAGAATGATCTTTAAATCCAGAATCAAGGACCAATGATTGTAATAGTCCAAATCATATTGCACGCGAGACTGCATTTTATATAGGGTATCTGTTTCTCCACGAAAGCCGTTGATCTGGGCCCAGCCTGTGATGCCGGGTTTGATCTTGTGGCGCAGCATGTATCCCTTGATCAGTTTGCGATACAGCTCATTATGGGCGACTGCATGGGGGCGCGGACCCACAATGCTCATCCTGCCTTGCAATACATTAATGAATTGAGGCAACTCATCCAGAGATGTCTTGCGTAAAAATGCACCCACTTTAGTAACACGACGATCATTTTTAGTCGCCTGAACGACGCGGTCTCCGTCATCACAAACCGTCATTGAGCGGAATTTATAAACAAAGATTTCTTCCCCGTTCAAGCCGTATCGACGTTGCTTGAATATAATCGGGCCCTTCGATGTGAACTTAACCGACAAAGCAACGAGCAACATGATTGGAGAGATCAGGGTCAAAATGAGCGAAGCTAAAACAATGTCGCTTATACCCTTAGTCGCCGCATTAAAACCGGAAAAAGGTGTTTCACCAAGTGACATCAGCGGGATGTTGCCAATGTGATCAGTCCGGGCTTGCATCAGATTAAAGGCATTCACTTCCGGTACAAAATAAATCGATGCAGTCACGTCATACAGTTCGTCAACAATTGCGCGGATGCGCGGGTGGGATGAAAAAGGCAAGCTGATGTAAATCTTTTGCACCTTGCTTGCTCTTACATACCCGGCAACGCTATTGATATTTCCCAGAATCGGTCCAAATCCATTTTCCAAATTACCGCTATCACGATTGTCACTACGATCATCAAAGTATCCCAGGATGTTTATATGAAACTCGCCATGTGCCCTCAGCTCATGAATTAAATTCTTACTTGCAGGATTAATGCCTACGACAATGGCAGAAACAAACTGCTTGTCACCGAGCAACCAATTCGCAAATGTGTTTACTGCCAATCGACTTAAAAGAAGAACATAGGGAGAAATTATTAACCACGAAAATATAACCGGTTTGTAAAAATGATGCATTTGTTCGGTGACGCTATTTAAAAACATCAGGAACGCCATTGAACAGATGATCACCACCCAAATGATGAAAATGTCGCGGATGATATGCGCCACGCTTTCCATAATGAAGATTTCAACACGATTGCTGATGAACCGGTAACCGATTGTCGTTACAACCGATAGTGCAATGTACTTTCCTGAAAACGGCTCGCCATAAACTTTTGTGAGTATCAGAAGAAGCCCGATGAGAATGATCGGGTCTAGGAATATTCTCAGATTTCTCACCGATCCGGATTGATTTGTGCTTGTCATGGCATCGCCTCGATAAAACCAGGGAAACACCGAATATGTCCCCTGACATCTGATTGCATTATTCCTCGCTACTCAACATTGTTCTGTGTGACATCGCACAAACAAGCCCCCTGTTTTGTTAAGACAATTCTGCTAACCGGCATAGCAATTTTGGATTAATAAAAAGGAGGCTATATGATTTACGCAGCGCACGGCACAGTTGGCGCCAGGATCACCTACAAGAAACAATATGAAAACTTTATCGGTGATCAGTGGGTTAAATATTCTCCCGCCAATTATCTTGATAACTATTCAAACCAGATTCAGTTTCGTCATATTTTAGGTTTGAAAATTGCGGTGTTGACAAATGAATCAGCTTCAAAGTTGATCGAAAAAAGAATTAAAGATAATTCACCGACGAGATTGGCGTTTGCAAACGCGAGCCTTGCCAATATGGCATTTGAAGACAAACAATTTAGCAAGGTGCTGCAAAGTTTTCTGCTACTTAACGACGGAACAGGCATTAACATAGGAAGCAAATTTCTTTGTCATAAAGAATTTCCAGCCAATCTGAATGGCACAGACTTTACCCCGTATTTTCTTGACCATTGCGCAGTCGACCTGCGTATTTTTTTGCTTGGCGCCAGCCCTAAAGTATCTTCTCGTGCAGCTGAATATTTTGCAAAGCGTTGGCCAAAACACCAAATTGTCGGATCACAGCACGGTTTCTTTTCAAAAAATGATGAAGAAGAAATATTGGGTAACATCAGGCGCTCACAAGCCAACCTGGTTCTCGTTGCAATGGGCAATGGACTACAAGAATATTGGGTCAACAAACTGGTTCCGGATGTTGTTTTGTCTGCCTGGGGCATTGGGGCTTTATTTGATTTTCTGGCCAGTGAAATCAATCGCGCCCCAGAGTGGATGAGGCGAATGGGTATCGAGTGGATATATCGTTTGATCCATGAACCCAAAAGACTGTGGAAAAGATACCTTATTGGAAACGCCAAGTTTATGTTTCGGCTGTTAATGACACGAATCAGCGCAAGGTGAAATTACTTGACCACTACATATTGCGTCTTTAAACCCGGATTATCAATTAGACCAGAAATCCGTCATTCCCGCGAAGGCGGGAATTCAGTGCATCGAAAAACGCCTGCGAAGCAGGTCAACTTCCGGGCTCTGTCCGCTACGCGGGTTGTTTTTTGCTGGATTCCCGCCTTCGCGGGAATGACGGGTCAAATGCAAATTGGATTAAACCTGGATTTTTGGTTACTTTAGGTTATGCAGTTATCCAACCCGTGGAAGAGAATTAATGTGAATTCTGAGATTAGTTTATCGAACAAAATAGGCGTAGTCATTATCGGGCGTAATGAGGGGGAACGTTTGCTACTCTGTCTGAAATCCATCACCGGTCAAACAAAACAAATTGTATATGTTGATTCTGACTCAACCGACAATTCGGTAGAGAACGCAAAGTCATCGGGTGCTCATGTGGTTGCCTTGGATATGGCTATCCCATTTTCAGCAGCTCGAGCCAGAAATGAAGGATTTTACAAAATTAGACAGCTCTACTCTCAGGTTGAATTTGTACAATTTATGGATGGTGACTGCGAAATGAATGCGGAGTGGCTTAAAAATTCTTTCAGTTTTTTACAGCCCCATCCTGATGTGGCAGTTGTTTGCGGTCGACGCCGCGAACGCTTTCCCGAGCGGTCCATCTACAATCAACTCTGTGATATCGAATGGGATACCCCCGTCGGTGAAACCAAAGCTTGCGGCGGCGACGCTCTGATACGGGTTGATTCATTTGAAATGGTAGACGGCTTCAGACAAACTCTGATTGCCGGTGAAGAACCGGAATTATGTGTTCGGCTCAGAGCAAAAGGTTGGAAAATCTGGCGACTCGATTTTGAAATGACCTTGCATGATGCTGCAATGTTTCACTTCAAACAATGGTGGAAAAGAAATATCCGCAGTGGTTATGCTTTTGCCGAGGGTGCTTTTTTACATGGCAAATCTGACGGAAAGCACTGGGTCCGCGAAAGCCGCAGATCACTTATCTGGGGTTTGATATTTCCTGTGTTAGCGTTTGTATTGATAATTTGTTTCGGATATTGGGGATTGTTGTTACTCCTGATTTATCCGATTCAAGTTATACGTATTGCATTGCTTGGATCGAAGACTGAAAAAATTAAATGGCTATATGCTTTTTTTCTTGTAGTCGGCAAGTTTCCAGAAGTCTTGGGGCAAATTAAATTTTATTTCAATAATTATTTTAATATTACCGCTCGTTTGATCGAATACAAATAGACCTGATGAAAGGAACTTATGGAAATTTTAGTCACAGGTGGTGCAGGTTACATCGGTTCGCATATGGTTGCTATGCTGGATGAATTACGGCATCAGGTGGTTACGCTGGATGACTTGTCTTGCGGATATCGCGATGCAGTTCTGGCGGGTGATTTCGTGAACGGAAGCTTGCATGATAAAGACACCCTGAATAATGTGTTCAGTCAGCACCGGTTTGACGCAGTCATCCACTTCGCGGGTTTGATTGCCGTCGGTGAGTCTGTTCGTGACCCTGCAAAATACTATCAAAACAATCTGGGGGGAACGCTGAATCTGCTGGATGCGATGCGAACACATGAAGTCAATCAACTTGTATTTTCCTCAACGGCTGCGATCTTCGGCATACCCGAATATATTCCCATCGATGAAAAACATCCCCAAGCTCCAATCAATCCTTATGGCATGACCAAATGGATGACAGAAAAAATCTTGCGTGATTATGATGCGGCCTATGGGTTGCGGTCCGTTGCCTTGCGCTATTTTAACGCCGCAGGCGCAGCACCGGATGCCTCTTTGGGAGAGCGCCACAATCCTGAAACACATTTGATCCCGCTTGCCTTGCGTGCGGCAATAGGTGACTTACCGGCATTGACCGTTTTTGGCACAGATTACGATACGCCAGATGGCACATGCATCCGCGATTACATCCATATTCAAGATCTGTGCACGGCTCATGTACTCGCCTTGAAACACCTTGGCTCGGGTGGAGAAAGCCGGGCTTACAACCTGGGAAATGGACAGGGCTATTCGGTAAAGGAAGTGATCGATGTTGCGAGCCGGGTTTGCGGAATTTCCGTCCCGGTCAAATTTGGTCCTCGCCGCGAAGGAGACCCGCCAAGATTAGTGGCTGACGCGAGCAAAATTCGTCAAGACTGGGGTTGGAAACCGCGTTACAGCGAATTGAAGGAAATCGTGGAACATGCCTGGGCTTGGGAAGTGAAATGCCACAAATGATGGCGACTTATTTGGTACTTAGGGAATGACGGTTCTAATGAAAAGTCTGGGTTTAAATTTTATGACATGGTTGCCACAAACCCCCTCCCTAACCCTCCCCCGGTGGGAGAGGGAACAAAATCATTCCCCAAGGGGAGAACAGAACCCTCACTCGATGAGAGAGGAAACAGAACCCTCTCCCCTCGGGGGAGGGCAGGGAGGGGGTGAAACTGTCACCCATTTTGGAATTAACCTATTTATTTGAAAACGTAATGACCTCTATTTCAGTCATACTTGTAAGTTACAACACGCTCGAAATGACAAAGGTAGCATTGAAGCTACTTTTGGAGTCAATAAATCCATTCAAAATGGATATATTTATTATCGACAATAATTCAAACGATCAATCCGCAGAAATGATCCGAAATGAATTTCCAGAGATTACCCTGATTGAAAATAAAAAAAATGTTGGTTTTGGCCGTGCCAACAATCAAGCACTTCCCCTGATCAAAACTGATTTTGTTCTTTTATTGAATACGGATGCTTTTGTCGAGAAGGACACAATCCGCGAAACCGTTCAATACATGGATACCCACCCCACTTGCGGCATTCTCGGCGTCAAGTTGATTGGCAGAGATGGCTCGCTTCAACCATCTTGCCGCTACTTTCCGACTCCTCTGAATATTTTCATCAATCGCTGCGGAGTGACCAAGTACTTTAAAAGTGCTCGCATGGTTGATGACATGTCATGGGATCACAATTCGATACGCGATTGTGATTGGGTACCCGGTTGCTATTACTTAATTCGAAAAGAAGTGATCGATCAGGTTGGGCTATTTGACTCTCGCTATTTTCTGTACTACGAAGAAGTCGATCATTGTTTTGCAGCAAAGAAAGCCGGTTGGAAAGTCACTTATTTTTCAAACAGCAGCGTAGTCCACCTGGGCGGTGAAAGCGCAAAGCAAGTAGGTGCACTTACTGCAAAAGGCCAGCAACTGGCAACGTTACAAATTGAAAGTGAATTATTGTTTTTCAGAAAAAATTACGGGATACCAACTGTACTGATACATTTATTTTTAGACGGTCTTGCAGACCTTGTACAGTTGGCAAAGGATATCATCAGGCTACGATCATTCAGGATAATTTTATCCAATACGCAGAGAGTTTTTATGACTTGGCAAATCTTCTTGCGCACAAAATTTGCCCAACAGCCAACCCGATAATATTCTCTAACCATGTTCGATAACATCAGAAAAGATTTCAGGACATACAACGGAGACATCGGTGCTCAAGGCTTCTGGGTGATGGTGGTTTATCGATTCGGACGTTGGAGATATGGTGTTCGGCCTGCCCTTTTGCGAAAATTATTTTCACTGATTTACAAAATATTATTTAAATTCGTACAGATTCTTACTGGTATTGAATTACCTTGCGAAACTGAAATTGGAGATAATTTCGTCATTGACCATTTTGGCGGGATTGTAGTTAGCGGTTACGCAAAGTTTGGTGATAACTGCCGCATTCGAAATGGCGTTGTCGTGGGCCTGAAAAGTATCAACGATCCTTGTGCGCCAAGGATCGGCAACAATGTAGATATTGGCGCCGGCGCCAAGATTCTCGGCAATATCAGCATTGGCAACAACGTATTCATTGGCGCGAATGCGGTTGTCATTTCAGATGTGCCGGATGATTCGATTGCCGTTGGAGTCCCGGCAATGATTAAACCCATACGGGTTTAGTTTGAACCGGGGAAATGATATTTTCAAATTACAGGTCTCTTTGAAATAAATGTTTACTTGCAAACCTGCGCAGACTAAGGAAAATAAATGAGTATCGGATATCTTGCAACTTTGTCCAGGGTGTATATCCTGGGGCGGGCCATGCATCCCGGGGTTAGCAAGGGGAGCATTAATAATCAGTGCAAGCTCATGCTGAAAACGATGCTGAATCTAAAAGATATTCGCAATTGGTACAACATTTCCGACAATCCGCTTCTGTCATTAGCGTTGCAAAGATTTCCTTTAACCAGCGGGGCAATTTACTGGCCTTACATGAATTTTGAATGGCCCTTCCAGCGCCGATTGAAAGCTGTTGACCAGCATTATCGATTGATCAATGGAGGTTGCGCAATTATTGCGTATGCTACCCTCGACGAGGTGGAACTAGCCAAACTCGACCAGGAATACGCAGGCTTGCGTTTGCTATTGGATAAGGCCTCCTGGTTTTTAAGGGAAGGTGAAATTGTTCTGAATTTGTTCGTCAAAGATCAGCGAATATATTCTGTCGCTTTTACGATAGGCATATACGAGAATCAACCTGTGTTATTTGTTGGCGCCATACAGGGATCGAATGTTGAAGTTGCAATGGAAATGTATCGCGACATAACACACGCTCTGCATGGTATGAGGCCTCGCGACTTTCTGATGGTGGCACTCAAATTTCTTTGCCTGGAATTTGGCATTTCGCGAATCCTGGCTATTTCGAGTGAAAAGCGACAGCACAACAGCCCCTACTTTGGAAACACCCAAAAAGAAAAAGTGATGGTGGTCTACAATGAAATTTGGTTAGAGCACGGTGGCATTTCTCTCGATAACGGATTTTATGAAATTCCCGCAATTGTCAGACATAAGGACATGAGTGAAATACCCAGCAAAAAGCGGGCAAGTTATCGGAGGCGCTACGAGATGCTTGATCAACTGGTGCAAGACATCAAACTCAAGTGCGAACACTACGAACAAATATTTAAAAGCGGCTTCCAGAAGAACGGTGATTTAATGTCACTTTCTA
>CAIRAO010000242.1 GCA_903876625.1 uncultured Gallionellaceae bacterium
GCACGACAGTGCAAAGCTAAAGCTAAACGAACGGGTTCGCAATGTCTCAACCCGAGTGCATTCGGTATGACCGTGTGTCGTTATCATGGTGCAAGAAGAAAAGTGTTGCGAGGGAAAGATCATCCTAACTACAAACATGGTGAAGAAACGCTGGTGGCAAAGCGTGACCGCGCTGCAGCTGCAGCCCGATTGTGCGATTTGGAAGAAGTGATGCATCTGTTTAACCTGACATCAGCAAAGCGTACGCCGGGCAGAAAACCAAAACGGGAATTAATATGAGTTATCGAAACGCGAGTACTTTTTTACCAGCTTTATACTTCTTGTCGGCTGTCCATTTGTAGCCGCAGGCAGTGCACTTCCTATCAGGATCGTCACTTGAAACGCAACATCCCCCGAGTTCAATTTCGCCACGCTTTTCCATTTCAGGAAGAATATCCCCTAGTGGCAGCCCATATATAATTTCGACCGCTGCATTCTTTTTCCCGCATGATGGACAATTGTATTTAGTCATCGATTTTTATCTTCCTACTGAACGCAGACAGCAAAGCGTAATGTGCTGTCAATTTGTGATGAAGCGCTGGCTTGTGATAAACCACCAGTTGCATAATCTTGCCTGATTACCTGATGATAGCCCGCTACACCAGCCGTGGATGACCAATAGTAAAGAGGTGGATTGCTTGGTGATGGTAGAGAAACAATATAAGAGATTAGCTCAGTTTGAGTTGGCAACCTCCACCCGGTTAGCCCATTCAAGGTACTAGTAGTGCAGTACGTGTTTGCATCTGCCCAAATATATGCAATTGTCAAAAGCGCGCTGGCATTACTCCATGACAAGCCACCTTGTTGTATGCCAGCATAAATTGCTTTTGTCATGCTAACTGGTGTTCCCGTTAGCGGGCTTCCAGTGAGAGCAACAGGCGTTACTTGAAATCCAATTGTCGTATTCAAGTCGGCCGATACCACGGTGTAAGTCAGACTGTTGGCTCCAGTTATGGCAACTCCGTTTCTTAGCCATTGATAGATGCTCGTACCTTCCGGATCGAGATTCGCATCCGCATATATGTAACTAGCGGTCAAATTATTTCCAACATATGGAGTGCCGCTGATCGAGGCAACCTTCGCTACAGGTGCGCTCGGCGCATTTGTAGTAACTGTTGGCGCTGCATAGGTCACGACATAATGAGTTGTTGTCGCATTGGAATTAACTTGTTGCACATCTTCAGATAATAGAGTAGTACCACCGGTCGACGTGAGTCGGTACCGAGTTTGAGTCGTGTTGGTTACTCCAAGATATTGGACAGTCTTGACGCTAATTAAATTGAGTATTGCAGTATTTGCAGTGTCAGCTTCAATCGTATAGCTTAAAGCAACGGCTCCTGTCGACCCAGTTTTTAAGCTATTTGCATATAATGTGCGAGTTCCAATCGTGCCAGTGTTTCCAACTGCGACTGTTGTGGGAATTGATGGTGTCGTTAGATATACAGCGTAGGCGCCGCCTCCTGCTGTGTCGTCATATCCAAGCGGCATATAGTTTGCATCATAGTAATAGATGGTAGTGTCAGCTAATGAGGCAGGTGTACAAACAGTCAGTGTCCCAGTAATAGTTCTTGTTTCAGAAATTGCTCCAACACCTTGAAAAGTCGTTAGCGTTGTTGCTGGAGATTCAATTAAATTGCCTGCACCGGTGCAATCACCCGAGATTGTAAATGTTTGGCTGCTACCATTTACTGTAGAAGTTTGAAGTGCTTTCAAAAGCGGGAAGGACAAGGTTGAAGTTACTGGTGCTGGCGTTGATGAACCACTGCCGCCACCGCCACCGCATGACGTTAATATGACGGTGCCCAAGGCACAAAGCATGATTCTGAAATTATTAGCTAGCACACTGCCTCCCGGGCTGATCTGTCCGCATTAATGAAATCCTCCTAGGTGTTACTTCTGGCAGCGCTAGTCACTTTATATTGTGTATGGCTTTGTATCGTTGCCCTAATGAATAGACTACCACACATAATATGGCAATACCACTAGCAGTGTCGTTACACATTTCTTCGCCACAAGCCAACATCCCAGTGGACAAAGCGAGGGAACAGTATGACGAAGAAAGAGAAGCAACTGGCGTTGCAAATGGGCAGAGCTATAGCACAACGCCGATTACAAAAAGGCCATACCCAAGCGGAATTAGCTGAAGCGATTGGCGTTGAGCAAGAAACAATCTCTCGGTTTGAACGGGGTGCTACGTTGCCGCCTCTGGGTCGGCTAGCCGATATTGCCGACGCACTTAAATGTCCAATGGAGCACTTACTAAGGGAAGGTTCAGTTCGAGTCGAGGATCGGGTGCAAAGCCTGCATAAAACGCTGTCCGGGTTATCCGATGCAGACAGCCAATTGCTAACCGAATTCGTTGATCGGCTTAGCACTCGATTAAAGAAAAAATAACAGCGGTGTGTTAGGGCCGCTATACGAAGTGAAGCGGATGTTA
>CAIRAO010000243.1 GCA_903876625.1 uncultured Gallionellaceae bacterium
TACCATACATGCTGTTGTTAGCATCAAACCGGCGATAGAAGCCGCGTTCTGCAAAGCAACGCGCGTTACTTTGGTTGGATCAACCACGCCCATTGCCAGCATGTCGCCATACTCGCCTGAGGCTGCGTTGTAACCGAAGCTACCCTTGCCTTCCAATACCTTATTCACCACAACGCTTGGCTCATCGCCTGCGTTCTGGGTGATGGCGCGGATAGGAGATTCCATCGCGCGCAGTACGATGGTGATACCAGCGTCCTGATCGTGGTTTACACCCTTGAGAACGGCAACTGCAGACTTGGCACGCAGTAAAGCAACACCTCCTCCGGGAACAATGCCTTCTTCAACAGCTGCACGAGTTGCATGCAGAGCGTCTTCAACACGCGCCTTCTTTTCTTTCATTTCAACTTCAGTCGCGGCACCGACCTTAATCACTGCAACACCGCCAGCCAGCTTGGCTTTGCGTTCTTGCAGTTTTTCTTTGTCGTAGTCGCTGGTAGATTCTTCAGCTTGCTTGTTGATTTGAGCGATGCGAGCCTTGATTGCGTCTTCCTTGCCTGCGCCGTCTATGATGATGGAATTGTCTTTGCCCACTTCGATACGTTTGGCTTGACCCAATTCAGCAAGTGTTGTCTTTTCCAACGACAGGCCGACTTCTTCAGCGATCACCGTGCCGCCGGTGAGAATAGCGATGTCTTCCAACATCGCTTTGCGACGATCGCCAAAGCCAGGAGCCTTAACTGCCACAGTCTTCAGAATGCCACGGATGTTGTTTACGACCAGTGTTGCCAGCGCTTCGCCGTCAACATCTTCAGCAATGATCAGCAATGGACGACCAGCCTTGGCAACTTGTTCCAGTACCGGTAGCAAATCACGGATGTTGGAAACTTTCTTGTCATGCAACAGGATGAATGGATTTTCCATCGCTGCGATTTGACGGTCTTGGTTGTTGATGAAGTATGGCGACAAATAGCCGCGGTCAAATTGCATACCTTCAACGATATCCAACTCATCTTCCAAACCTTGACCATCTTCAATGGTGATGACGCCTTCTTTGCCTACCTTTTCCATCGCAGCCGCAATCTTTTCACCGATGACGGTGTCAGAGTTAGCTGAAATACTGCCAACTTGCGCAATTTCCTTGCTGGTTGTACAGGGTTTGGAGATTTTCTTCAGTTCTGCTACAGCTGCGATAACAGCTTGGTCGATGCCGCGCTTCAAATCCATCGGGTTCATGCCGGCGGCAACGAACTTCATACCTTCCTGAACGATCGATTGAGCCAGAACGGTTGCGGTAGTTGTACCGTCACCTGCCACATCGGATGTCTTGGAAGCAACTTCCTTAACCATTTGAGCGCCCATGTTTTCAAACTTGTCTTTAAGTTCGATTTCTTTAGCGACAGAAACGCCATCCTTAGTAATGGTTGGAGAGCCATATGAGCGGTCCAACACAACGTTGCGGCCTTTAGGACCGAGAGTGACTTTAACTGCGTCAGCCAGAATATTTACGCCAACGACCATCTTGGCACGAGCTGCGTCGTGAAACTTTACGTCTTTTGCTGCCATGTTATATCTCCTAGAAATTGTTTGGTTTCGTCATTCCGGGCTTGACCCGGAATCCAGTGCTTTAATTAACTGGATTCCCGCACTCGCGGGAAAGACAAACTGGATTAGGCTTCAACCACGCCGATGATGTCATCTTCACGCATAGTCAGCAGTTCTTTACCATCCAGCTTGAAAGCCTGACCCGAATATTTACCGAACAAAACCTTGTCGCCAACTTTTACGCTCATCGCGCGCAACTTGCCGTCATCGCCGACCTTGCCATTGCCCACAGCGAGGATTTTGCCTTGATCGGGTTTTTCGGTTGCCGCGTCGGGAATCACAATACCGGACGCAGTCTTGCGTTCTTCTTCCAAACGCTCAACGATGACGCGATCACTTAAGGGACGAATCTTCATACTTTTCTCCTAAACAAACAGTTAACTAAAAATTGGCGCTGAATCCGGCTCAAAAAAGCCATCTAACCAAGTTGTGAAATTTCGCCAACTAAGACTTTGGTTAGCACTCGACGCCAGCGACTGCTAATAATAGGGGCGTATGAGACATAATTCAAGTGCTAGGCGAAATTTTTTAAGGATTAACCTGCAGGCAAGCCAATATATTGCAAATATTCAAACCCGAAAGGATTGAGAAAGGCAAAGCAGCGAAAACTGGAATAATTGCAATTTTATCGAAGCAAGTAATCAATCACTATTCCGGCAAATACCGTTGCTCCTAACCAGTTATTGTGCAAAAAAGCAGCGAAGCATTTTTTTCGGTCACGGTCCTTGATCAGATTGTAGTGATAAAGAGCGATGCCCTCGGCAATCATCAATCCCGCGAAATAGCACAAACCCAACCCGGCCATCAGACCTGCAAAAGCAAGCAATGCCAAAGTGATGCCATAACAGAGCATGACAGCCATCACGTCGAATCTGCCGAAAAACAATGCCGAGGAATGAATGCCCAGATGAATGTCATCATTTCTATCCACCATCGCATATTCAGTGTCGTAGGCAATTGCCCAGAATATATTTGCCAACAGCAGAACCCACGCAACAGAAGGCACTGTTCCAAGAACTGCAGCAAAAGCCATCGGTATGCCAAAGCCAAAAGCAATGCCAAGATAAGCTTGAGGAATAACAAGAAATCTTTTGGTAAATGGGTAACTGGCTGCCAGAAAAAGAGCAGATACCGAAAGCGCCAGAGTCAATCTATTCAGGGGCAGAATCAATAAAAATGACAATATGGATAAAAAGGCCGAAAGCAACAAAGCTTCACGTGTGGAAACTTTGCCGCTTGTAAGAGGACGATCTTTGGTTCGTTCAACATGTTTGTCGATATCCTGATCGGCGTAGTCGTTGATGACGCAACCGGCAGAACGCATTAATACCGTTCCAAGCGTAAAAATAAAAAATATATTCCAGGCAGGGTGCCCGTTACTGGCAATCCAAACTGCCCAAAGCGTAGGCCAAAGTAACAGTAGAATACCTATGGGGCGATGAAGGCGGGCAAGCTGAATGTAGAGTAGTAAACGTTCGGAGAGTTTCATGTGGCAATTTTACCTGCAACGACTTTTCTGTGCAGGCGGCAATCACGACTATAACTAAAGGGAACCTCTAAAGCTTCAAAATTTCCGGCAGAAAAACTTCAGTTACCAACAAAGGTGCGTTGTACAAAGAAAATAGAGAGCGGCGCGCCCATAGTCTCTCGGGATTATTTCCTAATTCGGCAACCGCCCTTTTATACAAGGGATGGTGCGATTGCAACGCTTTGAAATGAAGAGGATGGCGCTTAACCAGCGGATGTGTAAACAATAATGTGCCCAAGGAGCGATTGCCCAAGCCGCTCATTGCTCGCCATGAGCCATTTAAGTGAGATTTGTCACAGGTGCTATGCGCAAAAACGACAGGTTTGCCATCCGCGCACAATAAAACTTCACGAGAAAATGCAAAGCGATCAAATGGAAATCCAAGAAGAGCGGCTTCATCAAAAGCAACCCGGGCTAAACCGCTACACAGAGGCTGAACAGAAAATTGTTTACAGCGTTGCTGAATACGGCGGGTAAGCGAACCGTGATCATGTAACCAGGGTGTGTATCCAGCCGAACCTAAAGATAAACTTTGCCAATAAATATCACGCATGTAAAAAGTCCGGCTTGTTTGCCATCCAGCGTTGTAAGTGAGCATGCGCCACAGCGGGAGCGTTTCTTAACAATTCATCAGCCAAGGCGCGGGCTGTTTCCAATAACATCGCATCCTGGTTGATGTCGGCAAAGCGCAACATCGCCACGCCACTTTGTCGAGCGCCCAATAATTCGCCGGGGCCGCGCAGACGCAAATCCTGTTGGGCAATTTCGAAGCCATCCGTGTTTTCATAAATAATTTTTAAGCGCGCCCTTGCCAACTCAGATAACGGAGGTTGAAACAACAACACGCACAAGCTTTCTGCTGCACCCCGCCCGACACGTCCACGCAA
>CAIRAO010000244.1 GCA_903876625.1 uncultured Gallionellaceae bacterium
ACATCCCGCACCATTTTTAAATACTTCCAGCCAAACTTCAGAAGTTACATTGAACACTTTAGGAGAAAAGACTTCCTTGTAGCCATCAACGATGTAAGCCGTATCCGCTTGCTTAGGAAATGCACCAAACATCACCTCTACAAGACCACTGCTTCGCTCATGCTTTAAGAGAACTGATGCTCTTTTTGTTTTTGGTTGAAAACGGTGCTCAGTCTCGTAAAGCTTGCGATACACGTCGATTATGTTTAGACCAAACTCAGGTTCAGACCAATCGCGATGACTTTTCGGTGTCATAAACTCGTCAAGGGTGACAATTATTGACTTTAATTCACTTTTATTACGCAAGGCACCAAGTCCAATCTCCTCCAAAAGACCTTGCTCCGCTTCTACAAAAACATCTGGCTCAAAATATTTGATGTAACCTTTTGCGACTGACAATCCCTTCACACTTTCGAAATGCTCACCTTTCCATTCCTTTGGTGGAGTACGGAATACGGGAATAATCGGGTTGTAAATCCCACCCCACAGGCAGGCACATATCCGCATGATTCTGCGAATTGACGCCATATCTGTCGGACGCACGAGAAAACCGATTCTGGTCGGGCGTAGCCGTATAGTTGCGGAAATCTCAGCCATTATTCGGAATAATAATTGAGGATAAAAGTGACTTCATCACAGCATCTTCTTTGCCGCACTCATAGTTAGCAATATCTGTCATTCAAACAAGTCTCCGTGGGTATCGTCGCCTTTGGATTTGCTAACGCGCTTGGCTTTTGGTTTGTCCATAGTAGTAGTGGCCTCAATGTCAGCGCGACGATGGTTTTCGGCGAGGAGGCGTTTGAGGACTTCCTTGCGGGCGGCGGGGCTGATGGTGTAGCGGACGCGGTCGTTTTCGGGGAGGGTTTCTACTTCGTGGAAGTCATGGCCGAGTTCGAGGTCGGTCCAGCCGTAGGCGTCGCGGATGGCGATGTCGAGTTCGCGGTGCAGGCGGCGCAGTTCGAGGATGCCTTGGTAACCGACTTCGGCTTCTTCAACGGATTTTTTGCTGACCTTGGCGACTTGGGCGGGGGTGAGGTCGCGGGTGTGGAACAGGTTGTAGATGTCGGTGAGACCCAGCCAGAGCTGACGCATGAGGGCACTGCGGTATTCGTGATAGCACTGGCCATCCGCTGATAGTGCTTCGTAATTCTCGGGTTCGGAAAACGATTCGAAGACTGTTGATGGAGTAAATCGTAGCGTAGAACTACCCATTGTCGAGCTACGAAACCAAGCCCATGCATCATGGATATTTGAACTGTAGAGCGCAAAATCAGCCCACGAATCTTTTGCAATTACCACTGTTGCATCGGAATAAATGAAGTTAGTCGGAACAACCGCTATCGCTAAATGCTTAGTGTGCCGATTTATTACTAACGTGTGCTGGAGATTTTTTACTACTTGATACAGTTCAGTGGTCGGCCGACTGAATTGCCACCATATATCCCGTCGACGTTTATCGTTGTTAGCCTTCCTTTCTGGATAAACTCTTTCGCGAAGCAATCCCAACAGGGACGGAAATTGCCGTTCGCATGAATCAAGCGATAAATTGGAAAAATAAATACATTGTCGAGATGGCTGAAAAG
>CAIRAO010000245.1 GCA_903876625.1 uncultured Gallionellaceae bacterium
AAAATGAATCCGCAAGCACGCATTGGCGCATCGTACGAAACGTCATGGTCAACAGTTGCGTTTGACTTGGATGTTACTAAGAACAATCCCGCAGGACTCGAAAACCATTCACAATATGTTGGAATTGGTGGTGAATGGAGCGCCTTTGGTTGGGCTCAATTGCGTGCCGGTTATCATCATGATCTGTTGAGTCCGTCACAACCCATGGCCTCGGCTGGCTTCGGTGTGTCACCGCGAATTCCTTACTTCAAGCCTCATTTTGATTTCGCAGTAACCGTCAGCCCGACTATTTTTGCCAAAGGCTGGGGTGGAGCAACGCAAGTGGGTGCTGCTTTCAGAGCGGGGGTCAATTTTTAGTGCGGGCTAGGGATAACAATCTAATTTTCTACTTTCTGCTAAATTTTTCGCAAGCGACTTAAGCCTTTCTACTTATCAATGCTAAATCAACATTTATTGCCAATTAGATCTATGTAGGCAAACGAACTGAATAACTTTCCTTGAATAATTAAACTGTATGTCCATTGTGCCTATCTCTAAGCGAACCAGGCAAAATGGTTTTTATTATTAACAATACATTAAGGAAACTACATCATGTCAAATACCACCACAGCAAGCGGTCTCCATAAACAAGCAGCAGGCGATCATGAAGCAGCTGCCAAACATCACCACAAGGCCGCAGAATGTCACGATCAAAATAAAGTAGGTGATGCAAAGGGAAGTTCAAAAAGCGCGATGGATTGCAGCAATACTGCGCAAAAGCATTCGACAGAAGCCTGCGGAATGTCAGCCAAGTAATTGAATGTCGCTCAGTTTGAAAATGAAGATCAGCCCACGGGCTGATCTTCATTTATAGCTTGAAAGTGATATTGGTTGAAACAAGTATTCGAGCGTGTGGCGCTACTTGATGAGTGCCAGTTCAATTGAAGATAAAACTTACGAATAAACATCATGATTAAGTTATATGAGTTGATGTTCTCGGTTCTATTGGCGGTAGCGTCGCTGGGCGGCTATGTATTTCTCGACGCTAAGATCATTGACGGGGAAATCCGAATTTCAGATGGACAAAAAGAAGTAGATAAGGGACAGCCTGCACTCGATAAGGGAAAAACCAAGCTCGAGGCAGGCAAGATAGAGTTGGCAGAGGGAAAAGCCAAGTACGAAAAAGCTTATGACAACCTGTTTATGGTGTTTGCTGACAATTTGTTCAATCACGGCAATGGCTTTGAAGACGGTAGAAAGAAAATCGCTGAAGGAGACAAGCAAGTTGCCCAGGGAGAGGCCAAGATTAGCGCCGGAGAAAAACGACTAGCCGCAGGCGAGTTGGAACTGAACCAGGGAAAGGAACATTTGCAGTTGGCCAAGGAAGTGCGCATTGCCTGCGCTCTAGGCGCAATTATTTTTGGTGTTCTTTCTATAGTACTCGCAATCCGTTGGAGAAGGTCACTGGCTCGGGTCTTTAAATGAATCGATTTTTAGACTCTGAGCGGTAAAGCACATATATGAAGGATTTAAAAGCACATGCTACACATCTGACGCTTAGTAGCGAATCAGATTTAAACCAAGTGGCTCTTATTAGACCACACTAATATTAAGGAAATCATCATGATCGGTCTTCTGATAGTTATTATTCTCGTGATTGTCATTGTCAAATTATTGTAGAGCACACAAGAGTGTTGCGAAGTTGGTTTACCAGTACTCAGGTGTAACGGCTAAGCTTCATTTTAAGTTTAGAGCGGTAACGTATGCAGCTCAAAATTCTGAATATTGAAAAATGGTATGACCAAAACAGAGGGCTTAAGCAGATAAGCTTTGAAGTTGCCCAAGGCGAGTTGATTGCAATTGTCGGTCATAACGGCGCCGGCAAGTCCACCCTTCTGAAAATACTAGCCAACTGGATTCTGCCTGACAGTGGAATTGTTTTGATCGACGGGATAGACCTAAAGAACAGGACGGCTGTAGTCAAAAAGATGGGGTTTATCCCAGAAGTGCCCAATCTTTTCGATTCTTTCTCTGTTCAATACAATCTCACACTCTTCGCAGCTCTATCCAAAATCTCCACTCTTCGGGTAGAGGAGATATTGAGCGAGTTTAATCTGATTCCTTTTCGCAAGAGCAAGGTTCAGTCTCTCTCAAAAGGCTTGAAGCAAAGGGTGAACATTGGGCGCGCATTGCTGACAGATCCCCCGATACTTCTATTGGACGAACCGACATCGGGCTTGGACTTCGAGATGACACGAGAGATTTACCGGCTGTTGAGCACAATGCATGGTGCGGATAAAACGATTATTTTTACTTCACATCGGCCTGAAGAGATAAGAAGCCTTGCAACACGCGTAATATTGCTGCACGAAGGCTGTATAGTTTTCGACGGATCTACACAGGAATATTTTGAATCAGAAACTCATGAACGGCTATACGCATGATGATGAGAAATATTCTGGTACTTGCATTCAACGATTTAGCCATCGCATTTAAAAATAAGACATTTTTTCTCATTCTATTTATTCCACTGTTTGTATTTATTTCGTTGAATTTAGTAGACAGACCTGACGCAGAATCCAGCAAAGTAAAAATCGGGCTGATTCAGAACTACGCCTATGCGCCAGAGATCACCCAGAGCATTAAGGAAGCCGATAAACTCTTTGACGTAACATGGATTCAGAATGAAGAGGAGGGTATTCATCTATTGAAAGAACACAAGATAGACGGAATTTTGTCAATAAATGAAAAAACATCCGGTAGTCTTGCATTACTAGTTATAAAAAAAGATTCTCTCCAAACCCTTGTGATCGTGCAAAATTTCTCTGCGTTGCAAAAGACTGCGGAAGGACGCGGATCGGATTGGATCACCGACATCAAACCAATACACCAAGGCGGTATTCAAAAAGAAACTTTACCTACTTGGATATTGATGCTTGTTCTGCTCATCGGTTTCATTATTCTCCCTGCGCAAGTCGCCGAGGAAAAAGAAAAAAAACTTCTCCTTGCTCTTCTTCAGACTCCGATACACGACGCTCAATGGCTTATAGCCAAATTGATCCTGGGAATGGTTCTGATCATCACTGCCGTCTTATTTCTGCATCTATTAGGAAATTTCGGGCCGGTTCATCTCTTCGACTATATTGTTTTTATCGTCGCAGGCAGTTATTGTTTCAGCGCCTACGGAGTTTTTCTGGGTTTTCTCTGCCGCAATCAGGCTAGTGCCAGAACCCTCGGTGTTATATTTTATTTGCCACACTTGCTTCCTTCCGCAATGTCAGACGTTTCACAAAAACTTACCTCCGTCGCCCCATTGCTGCCATCCTATCAATTGTATAAGCCTCTTCAATCGATACTGTTGGAAGACGGTAATATGGCAGACATGGCATTTGATTGGGTCTATTTATTTCTGCTGGGAACTTTGATGTTTTATCTTTCATTTTTATTAATGAAAAAACGCTGGCTGATGTGATCTTCAGCTAACCATGCCGCCGATCAATATTTAATTTACAAGAATAACAGGCCCAAAGACAATGTGTTTCTCTGCAACAGCAAGCTTTACAGCCGGAATTGTGCTTACAGCAATCGGAGTCGCAACCGTTAAAAGGGCGCAGCGAAAAACAGAAATTCCTTTTGCAATGATTCCTCTTTTGTTCGGATTGCAGCAAATTATTGAGGGCTTGCTGTGGCTGTCATTTCAGTTTGGTTTCCATCTGCTCAATGTAATTATGACGTATGCGTTTACATTGGTTTCCCACGTATTTTGGCCAATTTTCATTCCGCTTTCAATTGGTTTATTGGAAATCGTACTTTGGCGTAGAAAAGTGATCGATGTGTTTCTACTCACTGGAATATCGTTGGGAGCGTTCCTTCTGTATTTTATAATCCGATACCCTATTACTTCAGAAATACATTCACATATCGTATACGTTTTCCCTCATTTTCATAACCCGCTGGTCTTGGTTATTTATATTGCAGCAACTTGTATCAGTGCTTTCTTTTCTAGTCACAGAGTGATCAATATATTTGGCATCTTGGCACTAATATTTTTTATATTATCGTTTTGGTTTTACTATGTCGCCTTTTTTTCAGTATGGTGCTTTTCTTCAGCGATACTAAGCGTCATTATTTATTTGCACTTCTACTTTAGGAATGCACGAGTACTCGGTTGGATTTAGGTGACGTGCTTTTCGATTGAACTAGATGATTGACTGGTATCAGGAAATGAATTCAAATTATCCAATGACGATTCATGGCTATATAGGTGGGCTCCAAAAACAGAATTTCATAGTGAATAATGCCGAACCAACATTATCTTAAAAGAACATACCATCATGAAGGACAGACGAGTGGCAAGCCAAGTTTTCTGAATTAGTGAAGAGACAATTTTCAGATCTATTAATTGCGAAAATGTAACGGGCGAGTGTATTGGAGTTTGGCTACCTCAATTTCAAGACCGTCATTTTTATGTTGCAGAAAATCAGCCTTGATCTTAAGTGACAGATGATTTTTCACTCTAGCCATGACAATCTCAGGATTAATCGGTTTCGAAATGAAATCAACGGCTCCTAGCTCCAAACCTTTTCTTTCGTCCTCCACATCAGTCTTGGAGGTAAGAAAGATAACCGGTATGTTCATGGTCCTGCGATCCTTCTTAAGCCTCCAACAAACCTCATAACCGTCCATACTTGGCATCATAATGTCGAGCAAAATTAAATCTGGTGGTGTATCAGATATCGCAATCAGCAGAGCGTTTTCGCCACTAGAAGCAATTTTTACATTATAAGTATCCCTGAGCAGGCTACTCATCATAATAAGATTATCAGGCGAGTCATCTACCAGTAGTATCGTGGCATTCTCCCTTTGATAGTTCGTATCCATTGGCTGACCTTTCAATAAAATACTGCGCTACAAGAATATCTTTTCATTGTGGAAAACATTAAACTACGAGGACAA
>CAIRAO010000246.1 GCA_903876625.1 uncultured Gallionellaceae bacterium
ATACCTGATCATTTTTAAAATCCGTTGGTTTGAGGATGACCTTGAGGCCATTCGACAGCATTAATTCAATCGTTCCGAGCTCTGTATTTATTTTCTCGGAAACCACTTTTCCTGCTTTGGGAAGATGTTCCATCAGTTTTTCAGCAACCTTGTTTTCAGCCTTGGCATTGACTGCTGCACTTTCAGCGGTGTGAACCATTTCTAAAAGTTGTGCGCCATCTGGTACTGGCTCTGCCTTGCCACCCGATCCCATATAAACTACCAACTTCGCACTTTTGTCAGGTGTATTTTCCCGTGCGAACTGAGTAACTTCATCTAACGTAATATCTGGCAACAACTCCATAACATAGGCGTATTCATTTGTAATCCCTGGAATCGATTCTTTTAGCAAAAAATGACTGATATACATTGAGGCAAAATTTGACGATTCGGATTTATCCCGCTCGTTATAGCTTCGTTCGAAGAAGCGTTGCATATCCTTTTTGGCCCGTTCAAATTCTCCGGTATTAAGACCAAATTGTCGCACACGTTCACTTTCTTGAATCACAGCAGATATCGCGGGGGCAACTCCACTGCGTCCAAGAACTGCGCTCGAAGAGAACTCTTTGTATCCCGGAGCGATTGAGCCAATAGAACTGGAGGCGCTGAGAAACGGTGGTGTGGCTTGTTGGGTAAGCTCCTGCAATCGTTGACTGAGTATGGTTATATACAAATTTCTCACCATAGCCTTACGGTAGTCTGACAAGGCGATTTCCGGAAGTAATTCCTGGATCGGATATTCGATCAATACTTCATTATTGGTCGCCTCTTTATCTGAAATGACCAAACTACTCGATTTAGTTCGCGGCGTTATTTTGACTATTTCACGAATTCGTTCCTTGACCGGGTTTGTCAATTTGGTGAAATGTGTTCGTATCATATTTTCTGCTTGAACGGTTTCAACATCTCCAACCACGACAACCGCCATCAGGTCAGGACGATACCAATCAGTATAAAAACGCCTGAGCACGTCATGCGAAAAGTATTTTATTATTTCTTCTTTGCCGATAGGTAACCGTTCGGCATATTTGGAACCATTGAATACTGCAGGCAAAAGCTGTCTTCGCATTCGATCATTGGCGCCTTTACCTAGTCGTGCTTCTTCAAGGACAACATTGCGCTCTTGGTCTATTGCATCGTCACTCAGCGTCAAGCCTTGCGCCCAGTCTTCAAGCACCTGAAACCCCGTTTCAAGATTTTCCTTTTTGTCGGTTGGAATTGGCAATATGTAAACCGTTTCATCAAAGCTGGTGTAAGCGTTAAGATCGGCCCCAAATTTCACGCCGATCGACTGCAAGAACGTAATCAGTTCATGTTTCTTAAAATGGCGAGAGCCGTCGAACGCCATGTGCTCTGTAAAGTGCGCCAAGCCTTGCTGGTCGTCATCTTCCAGCACGGATCCAGCCTTGACAACAAGACGCAATTCAACTCTCTTTTCTGGCTTGTTATTTCTTTGGATATAGTAGGTTAGCCCATTAGGCAGTTTGCCAAGCTTAACTTGGGGATCGATAGGGAGAAGATCAGCCAAATTGACTGCGCCTTGTGCAAACCAGGAAAAGCTGAGCAGCAAAAAGGTGAAAATCGCTTTTCGCAAAACTGACTTCATCAATTTTCTTTCATCAGAAGTACTAGACAAACATCCAGAATAGATTAAGAAATGTCGGTAGCTTAGCCGCCCTGCCCTCTAGGTGGAAGATTTGAAGGGGGGGGTGTATGCGACATCCATCCGGCAGCGATGATGCCTGCTTCATACAGCAGCCACAGCGGCATCGCCAACATGAACTGCGACACTACATCGGGTGGTGTGAAGATCGCCCCGACCACAAATGCGCCTACGATCACGTAAGGACGAGCCTCGCGTAATTTTGCCGTGGTTACCATGCCTGTCTTTACTAGCAAGACCACAGCGATCGGCACTTGAAATGCCAAACCAAAAGCCACAAACATGCTCAGCACAAAACTTAAATATTTATCTATATCAGTCATCACTGCTACACCTTGCGGCGCCGAGGCAGTAACGAATCCGAATACAATCGGAAAAACGGCGAAATATGCAAAGGCCATACCGCAAAAGAATAAAGTAACGCTGGAAACAATCATGGGCAAAACCCAGCGCTTTTCATGCAAATATAACCCGGGCGCAATAAAGCGCCACACTTGATAAAGAATGTACGGCAAGGAGATCAACAGTGCAGCCATCATCGCGACCTTGAGCGGCACAAAAAAAGGCGTAGTGACATCTGTCGCAATCATCTGTCCACCCTTGGGCAGTTTGGCCAAGAGGGGACGAGCCAGAATGGTGTAGAGATCTTTAGACCATGGAAATAGACAAACAAACACTACGAGCAACGCGATAGCCGAATTCAGCAAGCGCTTGCGCAGTTCCAGCAGGTGGGAAATAAAATTTTCGCTAGTACTCACTGAGGACACTAATCAATTGGAAATTGTTGTTGTATAGGTGCAGCAGATTCTTTCGGCTTATTGACAGATGTCGTGACCGGAACGCTCCTCGGTTTGCTCTCCATCAATTGCTCCGAACTCGCAGCCTCTGTTTGCTTTGTTATTGGATTGGATACTTTGACTTCTTGTCCTTCTTTCAAATTTTCCCCGTGGAATTCTTCAGGCTTCGCAGCCTTAGGCAAGTTTCCGGAATCTGCGCTTGTTTCAATTGCCTTGGCGAGAGACTGAGTTTGTTGATCGAGTGATTGTAACGACTGCCTGGCAGATTGTTCCACTGACATTGCCTCTTGCTCAACTTTCTGTTTAAGTTGACGCAATTCTTCCAATTGCATGTCGCGTTCAATATCGGCACGGACGCCGTTAACATAGCGTTGCGCCCTTCCCCACAAGAGACCCAGTGTACGCGCTACTTTGGGTAATCTTTCAGGGCCAATGACGATCAGCGCCACCACCATGATGACGACGATCTCTGAAAACCCGATCTCAAACATGACGTTAAGAATCCACTCAAACTTTTGTTTGTGATTTTTCTTTCACTTCGCCTTCGATTATCTTGCTGTCATGACCCACTTGTTTTTGAGGCTCTTCGGCACCCTTCATGCCATCTTTAAAGCCCTTTACCGCACCACCCAAATCCTCGCCGATATTGCGCAACTTTTTGGTCCCGAAGATCAGCACTACGATCAACAACACGATCAACCAATGCCAAATACTGAACGAACCCATGATTCTGCTCCTTGTCGATTAACTACGTTTGACCATCGGCGGAATGTTGCCTCCACCAATGACATGCATATGCAAATGAAATACTTCCTGCCCGCCGCCTTTACCGCTATTAATAACGGTGCGAAAACCATTCTCCAAACACTGCTCGCGTGCCAGTTTTGGCGCCAATAATAACATTCGCCCCAATAAAGCCGCATGCGACTCATCGGCTTCAAGCAGTGAAACCAAGTGCAGTTTTGGAACCAGCATAAAGTGTACTGGCGCAACCGGATTGATATCATGAAAAGCGATGACTTCATCGTCTTCATATACTTTACGGCAGGGTATTTCGCCGCGCGCTATTTTACAAAAAAGGCAATTGTCGCTCATTTTCGCATCGCCTTCTCCACAATACCCGACACGCCTTCTCGTCGTGCCAATTCTTTTAACACGTCATCAGCGCTCAAACTTTTTTGCGCTAACAACACCAGTGTGTGAAACCATAAATCGGCGACTTCATAGACCAAATGTTGCTTGTCACCCTCTTTGGCCGCCAGCAGCACTTCACCCGCTTCCTCAATCACCTTTTTCAGAATGGCATCGTCGCCCTTGCTAAACAGTTTGGCAACGTAGGAGGATTCTGGCACTGCTTGCTTGCGCGCCTCAATTATATCGGTTAGTCGACTCAGAATATCATTGCTCATTTTTTATATATTTCGTCAGGCGACTTTATAACAGCATCTGTTTCTACCCATTTGCCTTGCTCCAACTTGCTAAAGAAGCAACTTGCACGTCCAGTGTGACAAGCTATGCCTCCGTGTTGTTCCACTTGCAATAACACCACATCATTATCACAGTCTATACGTATCTCATTTATTTTCTGGGTGTGGCCCGACTCTTCACCCTTGTGCCACAGTTTTTTGCGCGAACGCGACCAGTATATCGCCTCGCCACCCTCAGCCGTGCGTTTAAGTGCTTCACGATTCATCCAGGCCACCATCAAAACGCGCCCAGTTGTAGCATCTTGCGCGATAGCCGGAACAAGGCCATCTTCCGACCAGTTCACTTTGTTCAGCCAGATTTCGTTCATTAATTTCACCCAAAACCAACATACCGGGGCAGCAATAGCCAGTCCGAACGCTGAAAAAAAATAAATCCCCCCTAGCTCCCCTTTTACAAAGGAGGTGGAGAGAAGCGGAGGGAGATTTGATGTTGTCTCATTTTATTACTTCTCCGCAGATTTTACAGCCTAACCTCTATCCCCTGGCCGGCCATAAACTGTTTCGCCTGCTGCACGGTGTATTCGCCGAAGTGAAAGATACTCGCAGCCAATACCGCATCGGCTCCACCTTGTTTTACGCCATCGGCAAGATGTTGCAGATTACCCACGCCACCACTGGCAATCACCGGAATTTCCAAAGCGTCGGTCACAGCACGGGTCAGCGCCAGATCAAAGCCACTCTTCTGTCCATCTTTGTCCATACTGGTCAACAGGATCTCTCCCGCACCCAAACTTTGCATTTTCTTCGCCCACTCCACCGCATCCAACCCGGTGGCTTTGCGTCCGCCGTGAGTGAACACCTCCCACTTGTTCGGTGCAACCTGTTTTGCGTCGATAGCCACAACGATGCACTGAGAACCGTAACGTGAGGAAGCATCCTTCACCAATTGCGGATTAACCACAGCCGAAGTATTAATACTTACTTTATCCGCGCCCGCATTAAGCAGATTGCGCACGTCCTGCACTTCTCTCACGCCGCCGCCAACTGTGAGTGGAATAAAAACCTGTTCTGCCACTTGCTCGATGATGCGAAAAATAATGCCGCGATCATCTGAACTTGCAGTGATGTCCAGAAAAGTCAATTCATCTGCACCCTGGTCATCATAACGGCGAGCAATTTCGACAGGGTCACCCGCATCGCGCAATTCTACAAAGCTGACACCTTTGACCACACGTCCAGCAGTCACATCCAAACAAGGTATGATGCGTTTAGCTAGCATTTAATTAATCTTGGGTGACAACTCGTCTGCCAATGCTTGAGCTTCTCTAAAATTAAGTGTTCCTTCGTAAATAGCGCGACCTGTGATCGCGCCGGTAATACCCTCTGCTCGCACTGCACACAGAGCACGCACATCATCGAGATTGGTAATTCCGCCACTCGCGATCACGGGCACATTTAATGGTCGCGCTAACTCAACTGTGGCTGGAATGTTTACGCCAGACAACATTCCATCACGTCCGATGTCTGTATATATGATCGCTTCCACTCCGTATCCCTCAAAGCGCTTTGCAAGATCGGCTACGTCGTGGCCAGTGAGTTTAGACCAGCCATCCACCGCGACTTTGCCGCCCTTTGCATCCAGACCAACCATGATGTGGCCCGGAAATGCGTCACAAGCCTCATGCAGAAAACCCGGAACTTTTACTGC
>CAIRAO010000247.1 GCA_903876625.1 uncultured Gallionellaceae bacterium
AAGCTGCCTCGAGCGGACAATTATTACGGCTATTCTAAAACAGACCTAATTGGTATGTTTATAGGAAATATAAATACACTATCACCTGATCGCATTGCAGCAGAAATGAAAATGGCTGTAGAAGAGAAGCGCAATTATTTTAATTTCTCACATCGCATATCTTCAGGTGATGTACGAGACGTTGAAGTTTATTCAACACCTATTGTGAGCGGCGGTCAGAAGCAACTTTTTACAATAATTCATGACATCACAGATCGTAAACGAGCTGAAGAAAGTATGCGGGTAACAGCCAGCGTCTTTGACATCTCCCAAGAAGGAATTGTTATTACTGATTCTTCTAATAACATTATTGATGTGAATCCAGCTTTCACCAGAATTACAGGTTATGACCGAAATGAATCAATAGGTAAAGATCCGAAGATATTAAGCTCAGGAAGACAAGGCAAGACTTTTTACGAAGCTATGTGGAAATCGCTTAATACACAGAAGTCTTGGCGTGGTGAAGTTTGGAATAGAAGAAAGTCAGGGGAGATTTACCCTGAAATGCTTTCGATTTCCGTTTTGTATGACAGCGAAGGAAAGGTGTTGCGTCACGTAGCTGTATTCTCGGACATCAGTGTCCTCAAAGAACATGAGACAGAACTGAGACGTGTCGCCCATTACGACCCGCTTACAAGTATACCCAATCGGCTGTTACTTGCTGACCGTATGAAACAGGCCATCTCCCAAACTTCTCGTGATCAGTGCATGATGGCAGTATGTTACCTCGATCTTGATGGCTTTAAGCCCATTAACGACGCGTTGGGTCATCAAGCTGGAGATGAAGTATTGATGGAGGTAGCCAAACGTATTGGAATCACAATTCGTGGTGGTGATACTGTTGCGCGTCTTGGTGGAGATGAATTTGTCATTTTGCTATTGGGGCTTGAAAAAGGTGAAGAGTGCATTGCAACGCTTGAAAGAATTTTAGCGACCATAGCTGAACCATTTACAATTCAAGATCGCACCGTCTTAGTCAGTGCCAGTATAGGGGTTAGCATTTATCCACTTGATGAAGAAGACCCAGATTTACTCTTACGCCATGCAGATCAAGCTATGTATGTTGCCAAACAGTCTGGCAAAAACCGATTCCACATTTACGATGTCGAACTCGATAAGCTCACTAAGAATCAGAGCGAATTTATAAGAAGTATCAAACTCGCACTCGAACTAAACCAGTTTGAATTGCACTATCAGCCTTTGATAAACCTGCGCACAAAGAAATTGATTGGTGCAGAGGCTCTCATTCGTTGGCAACATCCACAAAGAGGTCTTCTTTTACCTGCGGAATTTCTACGACAAGTCGAGAATACCGATCTCGACATTAAAATTGGCGAATGGGTGATCTCAACAGCACTTGCGCAATTTAAGTATTGGCAAAGCATAGGTTTGAACATTGAGATCGGCATCAATATTTCTGGCTTCCACTTGGAATCTGTTGGCTTCGTAGATAATTTACGAGCGCAACTCGCAAAATATTCTGAATTGCCGCGCAACAAACTAATTATCGAAGTTCTGGAAACAGTCGCACTTAGTGATGTTAATACAGTTCAAGGTGTCATTGAATCTTGTCGAAAGATTGGTGTTGGATTCGCACTTGATGATTTTGGCACTGGCTATTCCTCGCTATCCTACTTGAGTGGTTTGTCTGTTGACCTTCTAAAGATAGATCAATCCTTTGTTAGGGATATGCTGACAGATAAAAAAGATCTGACAATTGTTCAGGGTATTATTGCATTAGCCAAGGCTTTCGAATTGCATACTGTGGCTGAGGGTATAGAGACTGATGAGATGTACCAGGCATTGTTAGAGATGGAATGTGAATTTGGTCAGGGTTATGGCATTGCCAGACCGATGCCCGCAAGCGAGTTAATAAAGTGGAAGTTGAAACAGACCTAAGTTAGCTCATCCTATTGTGAAACGACAAGCATTATCTATATAACTTTCAATCTATTTGAATCATATGAATACATTCCAATGGGATAGCAACTTTGAGACTGGATTGGATGATGTAGATCACCAACATCAGAACTTGGTCAACCTGATTAATCGATTCGGTGAATTGATATTTCTGCAAAAAAGTGCCCCGATTTCTGATATTGAAACTGTGTTAGGTGAGTTAGTTGCTTATACTCAATATCACTTTTTAGAAGAAGAGAAAATGATGGTAATTCAAGGACTTGATTCTCGTTTTATCGAACATCATATCCAACTTCATTTGGAGTTCCTGCAAGAAGTTCAAAAAATGCAAGCCGGTGTTGTGCTGCGAAATTTAAATGCTGCTCAACCGATGATGAAGTATCTGGTTCATTGGCTGGCTTTCCATATTCTGGGTGTCGATCAATCCATGGCTAGACAGGTAGCAGCGATTCAAGATGGACAAAGTTCAGCGGATGTTTATTTGCTCGAATTTGGAATTAGCCAAAATGTAACTCAACCCTTGTTGAAAGCCATAGATAGCTTATTTCAAAGAGTATCAGACCAAAACCGGGAATTGATTGAAATCAATCAATCGCTGGAAAAAAAGGTGTTGGATCGAACCAGTGCTTTGTCTGAGGCAAATCATTTTCTCGAAGAAATGGCGCTTACAGACATCTTGACAGGCTTGCCCAATCGCCGACATGCCATGGCGAGACTTGCAAAAGAATGGACTCAATCATTAGCTACAGCTACACCCTTGTCATGCATGATGGTTGATGCGGATGGCTTCAAGCTGATCAATGATACTTTCGGTCATGATGCAGGTGATGAGGTTTTAAAACAATTATCAAGACAATTGAGCTATTCAATTCGTACCGATGATGCCGCTTGTCGTTTAGGTGGCGATGAGTTTCTGATTATTTGTCCTCATACTAATTTGCAGGGCGCAATGCAAGCTGCTGAACAGATGCGCCAAGCTGTCGCTTCATTACGAGTTCCTTCGGGTAATGGACAATGGATTGGCAGTATAAGTGTGGGAGTGGCTACACGAAACGAAAGTATGCTCAGCCCCGAGGATTTGATCAAAGCAGCTGATGAGGGAGTATATATTGCTAAGCATAAAGGTCGAAATCGAGTTGCAAGTAGTACTTTAGATATACGATAAATTAAAACAAAGATTTTTCAGTTCAAGCTTTTCGGTG
>CAIRAO010000248.1 GCA_903876625.1 uncultured Gallionellaceae bacterium
CCAACAATATTACCGCCATAAACATCGGCAGAATGGCAAGCAAAAGCGTTTGCTGGCGAATATTTGCACGCATTACTCGCCACCCCTATCAAAATTCTCTGCTTCCTTAATTTCCTTGAGGATCTCAGCATCTTTTTTAAGCCGAATACCCAGCGAGCGCGCAACTTGCAAATTGCTTGTCACATTAAAGTCACTCGGATATTGTGACAAAGGCAAAATTCCGCTTGCAAGAAATCGCAATGACATATTTGCAGCCTGAACAGCAATCTGTTCCGGCGAACTAGACACCGCAAAAAGTGCCCCTGCCCTGACATAGGCAGGAGATAATCCCACGACCGGTATTTTGTAACGGTAGGTCGTAAGCAAAATATTTCTGATGGTAAAGGAGTTATAAATAGTTACATCCGGAATCGTCAGCAATACGCTACTTTTGTCGAGCACTGTCTCCAGTTCACGAAATAGTGATTCCGCAGATTCCAGTTTCTGCTCGGTCACAACCAATCCGTTTTCTGAAATCGCTTTGCGATAATTCGCAATATCTACCGAGTGACCGGAATACAGAAGCCCGATGTTTCGCGCGTCCGGTAAAGCGGCCGCAACCAAAGCGATCTGTCGTTTGATCGGCTGATCAAAATAAATCGCTGAAATCGGTTTGTTTTTTTTGTCGGCTGGCAATTCACTTATAAACTTCTGAAAACCGGCTTTCGAAACAAGTACACATAAGACAGAAAACTTACCCTCACTTGCGATCAACGCAGCCTTGATTCCAACGGCTATGATTAAATCGGTAACTGCCGGAAGCGTGTCTGACTCGGAAATGTTCAAACCTGAATTATGGTGTAGCAACTCCGCCTTGAATGAGGCAGAGAATTCCTGATATGCGTCAGCCTTCTCTGCACTTAAAATCGTCACGTGTAAAGCTTCAGCCTGGGATGAAAATACCAGCATTTCCAGAGCAATAATGACAATTAGAAAATGTCTCAATTTGTACAGTTTGAGAAAATTAGTAGCGCTAAAAAATGAAGAACCCCCACTGCAAGCAGCGAGGTATCGTCTACCGGTCAACATCGCAGGCTATCGCCTGTCTTCGACCAATGGGGCGGGGAATTAAACCCGGGGAGATTAATTAAGCCACCCGATTTCACTTTTTATCCTGGTACGATAAATTCAAGCCGTAAAATATATACAGCAATGACCGGATGATGCCCAATTTAATAATATATGTAAATATGCCAAAAGGCCTAGTACTTAAATAATAAGGACTAGGCCTTTCGTAAAAACTCCCGGAATATTCACAACATTAAGTGTGATGGAAAGACTTCACTTTACCATGTTGTCTATACTGATTTTGAGACCACCACTGCCCGGCTTAATCGGAGTGCTAAACCCTTCCATATCGCCCGACTGTGGCATGGCGCTCCCGGATTTGGAGATTCGAGCTACCACCACCACATCTGCAAAGTTTGATAACTTCATTTGGGGTGCCATTGCCATGCTGTCATCCAATGAAAATTGCAACGGCAAATCTTTCACCTGCTTGCGCAAAATCGCCAGAGGCATTTTTGGACCTTGTGCGGCGCGCGCCAACACAAATACCGTGTCGTTTGGGTTTGCATTATCTTTGAGTGCAGAACTTAACGAAACCGTCCCTGAAATGCGCTCCTTTCCTTGAGTTACATTTTGGCTGGCTTCTGCTACAGGTTCTGGCTGAACCATTCTCACGCCCTTACCACCCTTGGATTGAGCCAAAAACTCATGCGCTTGTTGCAAGCCATTCTCAATCATCTTGGCATCTTCGCTACCAGAAGGCAGGCCTTTCAACAAATGTTCCCAATGACGAATCGCAGAGGAATAATCACCCCGCTCCATAGCAGCCGATCCTGCCAACGCCAGTGCTTTAGGATAGTTCGGATCAAGAGCCAGTGCTTTATCTATCAGCTTGGTGGGAGGGCCGGCCAAACTCTGTCCTTGCGCCATCGCCAAAACGTCGGCATAGTCAGCCCAGATCCATGCCTCGTCAGTAACGGACTGTGTCAATTTTCCATAAGTGTTGGCAGAGTCGGCAAAGCGCTCAGCCTCGCCATAAGCGCGCGCCAACAACAACAATGATTCACCATCATTCGGATTTTTTTTGACCTTTTCCTCCAAAGCAGCAATCGACTGTGGGGTGCCTGAATTTCCGTTTCCGCTCATCGTAGCCATAGCGGCTTGAGGAGAAAGAGAATCCGGATTACCTATTTTCCAGTAGAGCAAGCCTGAAGCGATAGGAAGAGCGATAGCCAAACAAATGGCCAACACTTTTAGCGGATTGCGCGATACTGTGGCAGCGACTTCATCTTCTACTTCTTCCAAAAGTCGAGCCTGCAATTCGCGCTTGCCTTGATCATACAATTCCTGGGTCAGCAAGCCATTATGCAGATCGGCGTCCATTTCGGCGATTTGATCGCGGAAAATCTCCAAATTTGCCGCATTGCGTAATACAGTATTGCTGGATGCACTACGACGCCACAATGGCAATACTACAAACAACAACGCTAATACAATAAGTAGCGCACAAATTATCCAAAATATTGTCATGCTTGATTTTCTTTTTCGTTATTGAGTAATGAGATGGCACGATCTTGCGCTTCGGTAGAAAGTTCGACTTCTGGAACTGTTTGACGACGCTTGCGAACCTGAAAAAGCAACAAACCAATACCTGCGAACAGCAATGCAAATGGGCCAAACCAAAGCAAAACTGTATACGATTTCATGGGCGGCTTATACAGCACGAAATCGCCATAGCGTGCCACCAGATATTCGACAATCTCCTGATCGCTCTTGCCTTTGCTAATTTGTTCGCGAACTTCCCGACGCAGGTCTTCTGCCAGTTCGGCATGCGAACTCGCCAATGATTCATTCTGACAAACAAGGCAGCGCAGATTCTCGGCCAAACCGATCATGCGTTTTTCAATCACAGGATCAGCCGCCAGATCTTTTGCCTCGCCAGCATAGGCGAACAACGGCATGAGGAATAGAAACGCAACTAATACTCGCCTCATGACTGCTTCTCCAGTTTAGCCACCAAAGGCAATATTGTTTCGTTCAGACTTTTATGTGTTACGGGGCCGATCTGTTTGTATTGGATCACGCCCTGTTTGTCAATGACGTAGGTCTCAGGTACGCCATACACACCGTAATCGATCCCTATACGCCCATCGGTATCAGACACTGTCAAAGTATACGGATCACCACCTCCGCTCAGCGTCATTTCAGCATCCGCGCGCTTATCTTTGTAATCGAGCCCGTATATCGGCACGATGTTTTGACGTGATAATTGCACGAGTATGGGATGTTCTTCTTTGCAAGATACACACCACGAAGCCCACACATTGAGCAACCAGACCTTGCCCTTCATTTGCTGAGGAGAAAAACTTTTTGCAGGGTCATGCAACTGCGGCAGATTAAAGGGTGGCGCAGCTTTGCCGATCAGTGGCGAGGGCACTTCATGCGGATCAAGATTTAATCCGACATACAAAAAACCGGCTAAAACGACAAATACGACAAACGGCAAAATGAAACGCATCATGCAGTCTTCTCCTTCAATTCCGATCCTTTACCAGTTTCTGATGCAAGTTCAGCTGGCTTCGACTTTTTTGAGTGAATGCGATAACGGCGATCACTGATGGCAAATATTCCACCCAGTGCCATCAACAGACACCCCGCCCATATCCAATCGACAAAAGGTTTGTGGTAGACACGCACAGCCCATGCACCACCACTATCGGGTATAGGTTCCCCGAGTGAAACGTAAAGGTCGCCGAACAATCCCGTATTGATCGCTGCCTCGGTCATTGGCATACCACCTGACGAATAATTGCGTTTTTCCGGATAAAGTTCAGTGACAAGCTTGTCACCCTTTTTGATCACCATATGACCAATAGCGGCATGATAGTTGGGCCCGTCAGATTCGCTGATGCCATCGAAACGGAATTGATAGCCGCCGACTTCCACAGTGTCACCGATTCCCATACGCACATCGCGCTCAGTCTCATAACCTTTCACCATGGTCACGCCAATCACAAATATGGCGATACCCAAGTGTGCGAATTGCATACCGTAATAACTAGGCGGTTGAGCCTTGAGACGATTCCACAAACTGCCTTCAGTCCCGAGTCGATGGCGAAGGTTTAACAAGGTGGTGCTGATCACCCAGAACGCCAACATAAATCCAAGCGCAATTAGCGGAGTCCAACTTCCCATCACGAATGGCAACAACAAGGCAATCACCATGCTCGACACGAACGCCCAGCGCACCCGCTTCCAGATATCCGGCACACTGGCATGTTTCCATCTTGCGATCGGACCTAAACCCATCATAAACACCAGCGGAGCCATCAGCGGAACGAATACCGTATTAAAGTAGGGTGGTCCAACGGACAATTTGCCCATGCCTAACGCGTCCATGAACAAGGGATAGAGCGTGCCCAAGAAAACTGAAGCTGAAGCGACCGAGAGTAAAACGTTGTTGCTCAATAACATGGACTCGCGCGAGATGATATCGAATTTTCCGCCCAAACCGATCTTGGGTGCACGCCATGCAAAAAGCAATAAAGATGATCCAATCACGAGCACAAGGAATGACAAGATGAAAATTCCTCGCTTCGGATCGGTAGCGAATGCATGAACAGAGGTCAGCACGCCGGAACGCACCAGGAAGGTACCCAATAAACTGAGTGAAAATGCGGCTATCGCCAGCAATACTGTCCAGCTCTTGAAAGCACCGCGTTTTTCCGTAACTGCGAGCGAATGAATCAATGCAGTGCCGGCTAACCAGGGCATAAAGGAAGCGTTTTCTACCGGATCCCAGAACCACCAGCCTCCCCAGCCCAACTCATAGTAGGCCCAGCTACTTCCCAGCATGATTCCCAAAGTCAAAAATACCCATGCCACAGTTGTCCAGGGACGCGACCAGCGCGCCCAAGTTGCATCGAGTTGGCCGCCCAGCAACGCCGCCAAAGCAAAAGAGAATGCAACAGAAAAACCCACATAACCCATATACAACATCGGCGGGTGGATGACCAGACCGGGATCTTGCAGAAGCGGATTCAAATCACGCCCGTCCATCGCGGCAGGAATCAGACGATCAAACGGATTGGAGGTTAGTAACATAAACAACAGGAATCCAACCGATACCAATCCCATCACACCAATAACTCGCGCCACCATTTCCTGTGGCAGATGCCTGCTAAAGGTAGCTACAGCAATTGTCCATACGGTCAACATGAATGTCCATAACAGAAGCGATCCTTCATGACCACCCCACAAAGCCGCAATGCGGTATTGGATGGGTAATTGCGAGTTGGAATGTTCGGCAACATACAACACTGAAAAATCATTATTGATAAACGAAGCCAGCAAACAAACGAAAGCAAAAGACACAAAAACAAAATGTCCGAATGAAATCGGTCTGGCCGCATTCATCAAGATTGCATTGCCTCGCGCAGCACCGACAATGGGTAAAATGCCCTGAAGCAGCGCAAGCAACAATGCCACGACTAAAGCAAAATTTCCAAGTTCAGGAATTAACAATTGAGAGATCATATTTGGTATCCTATTTTTTTACAGGTGTATCGGTGGCAGGTATGCCTGATGCGGCGCCCATGGCAGCCTTAGCCTTGGCTGCTTTGTCCAAAGCATCTTTTGCTTCTGGTGGCATGTAATTTTCATCGTGCTTGGCCAGAACCTCTTCGGCATAAAACACATTATCGGCTTGCAACTTTCCTTGCGCGACAACGCCCTTACCTTCTTTAAACAAATCAGGCAGGATGCCTTTGTAAGTAACCGACATCGTTTTCTGCAAATCAGTGATCACAAAATGTGATGTCAATCCGTCTTTTTCGCGCTTTAAACTTCCAGTCTCTACCAAGCCACCGATACGGAAGTTTCGCCCCTGAGGCGCTTCTTTGTTGTACACCTGAGTGGGTGTAAAGTACAAACTGACATTGTTCCTCAGCGCAAAAAGCACCAACCCGACTGCGGCAGAAAAAATTGCAATGCCGCCTAGAATAAATAAAAATGTTTTGGTACGAACCCTCATTGACCTTCTCCAGCGTCACGCATCAGGCGCAACTGTTGTAATGTAATTTTTCTCTTATGACGCACCAGCAAAATCTCTATGATGAAAATAAACAGAGCCATGCCGTATGAGCCCCAAACGTAAAACGCGTAACCGTTCATGGCAAAGAATTCAGACCAGTTCATGATCGCACCTCCGATCTAATTTCTTCCAGCTCGCTGACCCACTGCGTGTTGCGTTCACGTTCCAGAATAAGGCTGCGCACGCGAACGAGCGATACAGCTATTGAATACAGCCAACAGGCTGCCAGCATGACAAACAAAGCATGCTTCATCGCCTCGTGCATGCTGGTATCCGAAAATTTAATGGTCGACCCCTGATGCAAAGTATTCCACCATTTCACCGAAAAATAAATAATGGGAACATTGACCGAGCCAACGATGGCCAACAGAGCTCCAGCACGATCAGCGCGTCGAGGATCATCAATCGATGCCTGTAGCGCAATAAATCCAAGATACAAAAACAGCAGAATCAATTCCGAGGTTAGGCGCGCATCCCATACCCACCATGCACCCCACATCGGTTTACCCCACAAGGCTCCTGTCCATAATGCGATAAATGTGAAGATCGCTCCTGTCGGTGCCAATGCGGTTGCCATCATGGAAGACAAGCGTGTCTTAAAAATTAGACCTAATGCTGCATATCCAGCCATGACCATGTAGATGAACATGGACAAGATCGAAACTGGAACATGGATAAACATAATACGGTAGGCTTCGCTCTGCACCGCATCCGTTGGCGCGACAAAAAAACCGATATATATTCCGACCGCAAATAAAATTGCGGATGGCCACGCAAAGAATGGAATCAACCTCCCCGCCAATCCGTAAAAAGTTGTTGGTGCCGAATATTTAAACCAATGTATCGTCAAATCTTACTCCATCGAAATTCGTAAAGCTTGCGCTGTTACCCAGGGTGCAAAAACCAATGCCACCAAAAAAATTGCACCCAGCAAGGCAACATGGGGAACGATCGTCATACCTGCATCCACTGCCTCAACAGCACCCGCGCCAAAGATCAACACGGGAATACACAATGGCAACACCAACAATGACACCAATACTCCTCCTCCGCGTAAACCCAAGGTGAGCGCTGCACCTATCGCACCTATCATGCTCAATATCGGCGTGCCAAGCAATAGTACCAGCATCAGTACCCACAAGCTTTGGAATGACATCCCGAACTGCAAACCCAAAACCGGAGCGATCAAGACCAAGGGTAAACCCGATAACATCCAATGCGCGAGAATCTTGCCAAACACCAACACCGACAAAGACTGGGGAGCGAGCAACATTTGCTCAAGCGTGCCGTCCAGATGGTCTGCAGAAAACATTCGCGCCAGCGACAACATCGAAGCCAGGAGCGCAGCAACCCAAACAACACCTGCGGCCATTTTGTGCAACATTTCCGGTTCTGGTCCAACTCCAAGTGGAAACAAACTCACCACCATCACAAAAAACACCAAAGTCGTTAGTACATCAGCACGGCGTCGCATTGCCAATAACATGTCGCGACGAACTACCAACCCCAATAAGCCCAATAGTGACAATTTATTCATGACAGCATCAACTGCCGGGTTTCCACACCAGCAACTTGCAAAGGTTGATGCGTGGTAAAAATAACCATACCCCGCTTTGACAGATGTTCGCCAATAAGTTCCTGCATCAACCCTACTGCCCCTACATCGAGTGCGGTTAATGGCTCATCCAAAATCCACAAACTCGCGTCAGCGACCAGAAGTTTGCTTAATGCAACACGCCGGCGCTGGCCTTGTGACAACACCTTCACAGGCAGATGTTCACGACGACGTAAACCCATACGGCGCAATGCTGCAAGTGCTTCTTTTTCTTCAACCTCGTAACCTGCCAAGCCTGCGCTGATGCACAAATTCTCCAAGGCGTTCAATTCATCCTTGATCGCATTCAGATGCCCTAGATAAATCATTTCGGCATAATATTCTTCACCTAATCTGTTCACGTCTTGACCGCACCAGCGAATTTCACCGGCCGCAGGTTGCGTGAATCCGCACAAAGTACGCAGCAAACTGGTCTTTCCGCTTCCGTTCTCTCCCTGCACTTGCATCAATTCACCGGAGCCGAGCGAAAAGTTCAACCCGGAAAACAATTGATGATCCCCGCGTATACAAGCAAGGTCGCTTATTTCAAGCATGAGATTATGAAGTCAGCCTATTTGTGTGATGAATTAAGCTGCTTTGCGATGATGTCGTGATTAATCCAAAGAACCGGTGCGCTTGGATTTGCAGAAGCAAAGAACATCAAAGGGCCGGTTCCCTCAAGAACGAGCGCACTCAGGATATCGGTCACCAGTTCATTGCGGCTCTTGTGCATTTTAGTGATCTCTTCAGAGGTGCCTATCATTACGTCGGCAAGTTCTGCAGTGTTGTCCATTGGCCATGCGGCAAAATTTCTGAAGTTCAACATTACGCTACTTGCATTGTAGAGATCAATCTTCTGCAATAAATCTTCCAGAGCCAGACCTTCTTGTAACACCGCACGACAAGCTTCCCATTGTGTTGTGGCCCAAGTTCCGCCTTGTTCTTTCAGCAGCGCTTTCAACAAGGGAAATAGCGAAAGCTCCACGCCCACGAAAATATCAGAAGAGTTGGTCCGAATCTCCGGGCAGTTGTAAACCGTGGCTTTGATACCCTGCTTCCATGCCTCTTCGGCGACGTTTTCAAGTCGCATCTTCGCTTTGCCCTGTGTGTAGTTGGTATAGGTTTGCCATTGGTATTTGTCATCGATAAGAATCTCGGTGCCGTGATAACCGTAAGCGGTATAGCGCACTTGTCCGCCGGATTTTTCAAGCCTCGCTCGAATCGACGCGCTGGCTTCAATCAAATACTTAAAAGTATTCGCGGTAACTTCGTCGAAATTCATCAGAATGAGCTTACCCAGATCACTGTTGAGCAACGCGCTTGAAGCTAAAAAACGTTCGCCCCGTCCCTTGTAGATGCGGTTGGCAATGGCCAGAAACACCTTCACTTTAGGAATGCCGCCTGCCATCGTGTGAGCGAAGAACGCATTGGCACCGTTGGGAATCAAGCCATCCAGTTCGGCCATTACCTTTGCCACAGAATCTGTGAATCGCTTCACTCCGACTGCGCGACACTTCTCAATGTGCACCCAGTCGAGCTTGTCATCCTGCCAACTCTTGAGAGTCATGTTACCCAGCATATCGGTCGGAGTTGGCTCGCCTGCAGGAGCATCCAGATCAAAGCCTGCCATCAATGGCACATTAATGATGCGACCACCCAGATTAGCCTCTGCAGTCGCCAATTCCTCGGCAGTCAGGGCGCGTAACAGATTGTTTTCATCGCGACGTCCCACTGTGACGCCGACTATGGTCATGCCTGCCTTGCGCGCCTCATTGATCAATCCATTTGCATAACCGCGACCAAAAAGTTCTCCAAAAAGAATGAAAACATCACCCTTCCGAAAAAAGTTGGCATGAGGAAGTTCTCTCAACGAATTGGGTGCAAGCATGAATAAGGACTCCTCGGAAACTAGCTGATAATCTATCTCCTTATTATATCTGCAATTAGAAGCATTACCAAATTGCAGATACTTGATGTAACCAGCTTAGTACTCAATAACCAACGGGTACTGCGCCACCCTCGCCATTGCCCACCAAGGCGAACGAGTAAAAGACCCTGTAATGAACATGGAAAATAATATAACAGCGAATTAGTATTTCCCTGAGAGGTGACTTCCGAAGCAAAAATTGATAACTATTCAGTCACCTCTCAACACACTGGACGAATGGAATGACAGATTGATTCATCCATGGCAGTCAAATAAAGGATTTTTACTAGTTCTTGTTCATGCAGACAACAGCGAATTTAATTGTTTCGTGTACTTATTTTTTAAACAATTCTGCATTAAGATATCTTCACATCATCACAGGAGAAAATTCCATGTTGAAACTAATCCTTATTCTCGTCGTTGTCGTTATCGCTGCTATCCTCATCTTGGCGTCACTCAAACCAAAGACTTTCCGTGTAATGCGCTCTGCGATCATCCCTGCCACACCAGACAAAATTTTTCCATATATTAATGAGTTGCATCAATGGAAATCCTGGTCCGCCTGGGGTAAAAAAGACTTGAACATGCAAACAACATACAGCGGTCCGCAAAGTGGCAAGGGTGCCATTTATGAATGGAGCGGCAATAAAAACGTAGGCAGTGGCAAAATGGAAATCATCGAATCCATCGCGCCAACACTAGTTGTTATTAAACTGGATTTCATCACGCCCTTTGAAGGTCACAACAAATCGTCATTTGCCCTGCAAGTTGTTCCAGAGGGCACAAAAGTGGTTTGGGTGATGGACGGACCAATGGCCTTTATTCCAAAAATATTCAGTCTCTTTGTCGACATGGATAATATGATTGGTAAAGATTTCGAAGAAGGCTTGGAGGGGTTGAAGGTAGTCTCGACCGGTTAACCGGATTTTTATCAACTCTGAGAATTGGACATGCGAAGCATTGACAAGAAGATTCCGGATAAATTGGAAGACATCCCAAATATCGGAAAATCAATAGCTTCAGATTTGCGCTCGCTGGGTATTCTTAACGCGAAAAAACTGGCAAAGCTTGATCCGCTAGATACTTATTTGGCCTTGACCGACAGCATGGGACATCGTCATGACCCTTGCGTGCTTTATACTCTTTTGGCAGCTCAGCATTTTTTGCAAACTGGAGAATCTCTATCTTGGTGGAAGTTCACCGAACAAGGGAAGAAGCTTCTTGTTGCATATCCAAAGTTATAGCATTTTAATCGAGTCTGATGCAATGCATGGAGGCTTTGCTAGCGTTCTTCTCGTGTATGCCAGAGTCGCAAAATGTAGATTGTAGTGTTTTGAATTTCGTAGCGCATTTCGTAGTGCCCCACCAAAATTCGTCTTACCTCACGCGGATCGAATTCTTCCAATCTTTCTCCAATACGAGGCTGAGCCAGTAACTTCTCGGGAGCACTTGTCAATGACTGAACCGTTGATGTAGCCGCCTGTTTATTAATCAGAGAAAAAAATTCATACAATCTGACTAAATCGGACAGTGCTTTGGTTGTCCACGTTAACTCCATTTACGAGGCGTCGGTAGAGGCTTGTCAGTACTGAGACTTTCCGCCCATGCTTGAACAGACTGATGGTTTATCACATGCCCTGCATCAACATCCGTCATTGCTTCAATGGTCATGCGGCGACGCTCTTCCTCTTGCTCGACCCAAGCTGACAGAGCTTGTTTCACAACCCATCCGCGTGAACGTTCCATCCGTGCCGCAATTTGATCAACCTTCTCTGCTAGTGGAATGGGAATGTGTGCAGTCAGTACTTTAGTGTTCACATTGACCTCTATTAATCAGAGTTAATCACGGTGATTAACTCTGATTAATATAACACTATTATTATTCCCACTCAATAGTGGCGGGTGGTTTGCCTGATATATCAAAAACAACCCGGTTAATTCCTCGCACTTCATTAATGATGCGATTGGATACTTTTCCCAGCAATGCATGAGGCAGTTCAGCCCAATGTGCGGTCATAAAATCCTGTGTCTGCACAGCACGCAAAGCAACGACCCATTCGTAAGTGCGCCCATCACCCATCACACCAACACTCTTTACCGGAAGGAATACAGCGAAGGCTTGAGATGTCAGGTCATACCAACTTTTGCCAGATGCATCTCGTGTATTGCGAAGTTCTTCGATAAAAATGGCATCGGCGCGGCGCAACAATTCGGCATATTCATGTTTCACTTCACCCAAGATACGCACACCTAAACCGGGACCTGGGAACGGATGGCGATACACCATGTCGGCTGGTAACCCGAGTGCCACTCCCAACTCGCGTACTTCGTCTTTGAACAATTCGCGCAACGGCTCCAATAATTTGAGATGCAAAGAATCGGGCAAACCACCCACATTATGATGTGACTTGATGGTGTGCGCTTTTTTGGTTTTTGCTCCGGCTGATTCGATCACATCGGGATAGATCGTACCCTGTGCTAGCCATTTGGCTTGTTTCAATTTGGCAGATTCGCGCTGAAATACTTCAACGAATTCGCGCCCAATGATTTTGCGCTTTTGCTCGGGATCGGAGACGCCTTTCAGGTGCTTCATAAATTCTGCACTGGCATCAACATGAATGACCTTCACGCCCAGATTCTTGGCAAAAGTTTCCATCACCTGCTCGGCTTCGTTCAGGCGCAATAGTCCGTTATCCACGAAAACACAAGTCAGTTGATCACCGATGGCGCGATGTAGCAATGCTGCTGCAACTGATGAATCCACACCACCGGAAAGACCGAGAATGACTTCCTCTGTGCCAACTTGAGCACGAATTTTTTCAACCGCTTCGCCGATGTAATCAGGCATGTTCCAATCCTGTCCGCAACCGCAAATGTCGTGCACAAATCTCCCCAATAAGGCTTTCCCTTGATATGTATGAGTGACTTCGGGGTGGAACTGCACAGCGTAAAAACGTCTTGCTTCATCGGCCATTGCAGCAATAGGTGTCGCATCATTTGAAGCAATTACTGAAAATCCCTGGGGTAGTTTAGTTACCTTGTCACCATGGCTCATCCACACGTCAAGCAGACCGTGACCTTGTGCGTTTGATTTATCTTGAATACCTTCGAACAATTTTGAATGTCCACGCGCTCTAATCTCGGCATAACCAAACTCGCGCACCTTGCCACTCTCGACAGAACCACCCAACTGTGCTGCCATCGTTTGCATGCCATAACAAATTCCCAATACTGGCACATTAAGTTCAAACACTAGTTGCGGTGCTTTCGGTGTCTCGTCCTCATAAACAGAATTCGGCCCCCCGGAAAGTATGACGCCGGAAGGATTAAAAGCTTTAATCTCGGCATCCGTCATATCCCAGGGATGCAATTCACAGTAAACATTCGCTTCGCGCACGCGACGGGCGATTAGTTGAGAATATTGGGAACCGAAATCTAGGATTAGGATTTTTTTATGCATGGTCATATATGAGTTATGAGTCGATAGACGTTAGTTAAAATCAAAAGCTCTGTCATAAATAAAGTTGGAGGTATTGCAACCCTGAGTATTTAAGTCACTTATCAATATACAAACATGATTAGACACAACGTTCAACCTCTCCCCAACCCTCCCCCGGTGGGAGAGGGAGCAAATTCAACACTCCACAACTGGGATCACACTTTACTTCCCTTCCCACCGGGGGAGGGATTGAGGGAGGGGGCTTTCATTTGCAAGCTGACGTGTTTGATAAATGACCAACACTATTTACTGACTGAGCCAAAACAAAATCACGCAGCGACAAAGCCAACTAATAACTAACGTCTAACAACTAGATACTAGTCAACGTGATAGTTAGGCGCTTCTTTGGTGATCTGTACGTCATGCACATGCGATTCACGAATACCGGCAGTGGTGATCTGCACGAACTCGGCGCGGTCATGCAGCGCGTCAATTGTTTCGCATCCCAAGTAACCCATGCTCGAGCGCAACCCGCCCATCAATTGGTGGATAACCGCGACCACACTTCCTTTGTAAGGCACACGGCCTTCGACGCCCTCTGGTACCAGTTTATCCTGATTATCTTCGTTATCCTGGAAATACCGGTCACTGGAACCTTGTTGCATCGCCCCCAAACTACCCATACCGCGATAAGACTTATAGGAACGGCCCTGGAATAACTCAATCTCGCCGGGAGATTCTTCTGTACCCGCAAATAATCCACCCAACATGACCACGTGAGCCCCAGCGGCAATCGCTTTGGAAATATCTCCTGAGAAACGCACACCACCGTCTGCGATTAGCGGGATTCCGGTGCCGCGCAAGGCATCAGCCACATTTTGTATCGCTGTTATTTGCGGCACGCCCACGCCGGCAACAATACGCGTCGTGCAAATCGAACCCGGACCAATACCGACTTTAACGCCATCTGCGCCATGATCAACCAGCGCATGAGCAGCAGCGCCTGTCGCGATATTGCCGCCGATCACTTCGATCTTGGGGAAATTCTTTTTAACCCACTGCACACGATCCAAAACTCCTTGCGAGTGACCATGCGCGGTATCGACTACAATGACATCAACACCGGCTTCAGCCAAAAGGGCGACGCGTTCTTCAGTGCCCTCGCCTACACCGACGGCTGCGCCCACACGCAGTCGTCCCTGATCATCTTTGCACGCATAAGGGTGTTCATTTGACTTTAGAATATCTTTCACTGTCATCAAACCGCGCAACTCAAATGCATCGTTGATTACCAACACTCGCTCGATACGATGCTTGTGCATCAAACTGCGGGCTTCTTCGAGTTGGGCATTCTCCTTTACCGTAATCAGACGTTCCCGCGGTGTCATGATGTCGCGTACAGGCTGATCCAGCCGCGTTTCAAAACGCAAATCGCGATTGGTCACAATACCAACCAATTGATTTCCTTTGACGACAGGCAAGCCTGATATCTTGAATTTCTTGGTCAGATTTAAAACTTCGCGCACCGTCATTTCAGGTGAAACCGTCACCGGATCTTTAACCACACCGCTCTCAAAACGCTTCACTTTGGAAATTTTTTCCGCCTGGGCTTGTGCAGACATATTCTTGTGCACAATACCGATACCGCCTTCCTGCGCCAGTGCAATCGCCAAACGTGATTGAGTCACCGTATCCATGGCGGCAGACAACAATGGAATATTCAGGGTGATATTACGTGTCAACTTGGTACGTAAACTTACATCGCGCGGCAACACAGTTGAATGTGCAGGAACCAGCAAGACATCGTCGAAGGTAAGAGCTTTTTGAATAATACGCATGAAAACCATCCTCAGCAAAACGCGTATTATATCAAAAGAATGACGATTGACGATCAACAGTGGAGGGTATGGGTGCGAATCAAACTGATGTGGAAATTATGCCTCCTGCCCTACCGTTGTTGTAGCTCGGATGTAGCGAAGCGAAATCCGGGGAGTAAGGAGCGGCGCATTCCCGGATTCCGCTTTGCTTCATCCAGGCTACAACCCACGTTCCTGTATTCAACACATCAGTTTGATTCTCGCCAGGAGGGTATCTCTCAGGAGAAAACAAAAGTTTCAATAACCCATTGGGAAATTTGACACTGCTCGCTTGAAAATTTTAAGATCATTTGCATCATCCCTGTTTTGGTAGCGCAAAGCGATATATTGATCAGTGATGTTTTGGATGGCAGCTTCAAGGTGCTTGTTTTGTTGCACTGCCCGATCAGCAAAATCTTGTGCGCCTTCATGCGGAGCACGTGCCATACCTGATTTCGCCATTTTTTTGCAGAATTTGAGATACAGTCTCTGAACTTCATCTGTGTTTCGAAGTTGCAATCTTCGCAACATAAACAAGGTAAATATTCCCACCAAGAACGTGACTCCGGCAAACATATTCATCGCCAATTTTTGCCAAGTAATGTCTTCCATTCCAAGTCGAGTCAAGAGCGCAAATTGCCGTTCAGTGTTGTATCCCAATACCCATTGATTCCATTGATTGGTCAGCGCATCAAGGTTTAGGCGGAGTTTTATCAATAGCGATGATTGTGTGCGCTCGAAAAAAGGCAATGACGCGTTGTTTGGCAAAGAAGCGCCCAGGCCATTCAGGATGCGTCCGGGTGCAATAACTGCTGTGGGATCATAGCGTATCCAGCCACGATCCTTTAACCACACTTCGGCCCAGGCATGCGCATCCGATTGCCGCACAACGTAATAGCCTCCAAGATCATTGTACTCACCGCCCTGATAGCCGGTAACGACTCTCGCCGGAATACCCGCTGCACGCATCAAAAAAACAAAACTGGAAGCGTAGTACTCGCAAAAACCTTTATGAGTTTCAAATAGAAAATCATCCACACTATTGATACCAAGCGGAGGAGGTTCAAGTGTGTACTCAAAATTATTTTTGCTGAAATTATCCAGCGCTATCTTAACAATTGATTCATTAACTTCATTAGCCGCTTTGCCTTGAAGTGAAAGAGAATATTCAGCCTGTCTGCGCCAATCTAAAGCCAATTGTCTGGCTCGCGGGTTATATCCTTCCGGCAAGGCAAGCGCACGCCGCATCTGTTGCGCCGGCTCGTCCAAGTTTGCAAGGTAGCTCATCACTGAAATTGAGTTATAGCGTAGCCGGGCATTCACCGGTGCTTTGCTCAATACCTGAAAATCAGGAGCGAAATCTGCCGGAATGGAAATTTTTATTGGCATATCCAAAGCGAATATCCAGGGCTTGTTGTGTGGCTCTAAAGTAACAGCATAGTTCACAGGCTGACTTGCCTTGTCCAATCGGGGTTGTTGGAGCGTGGCATTATGGCCCCGAGTCCAAGTTCGTCCATCAAAATCCCAAAGCACCGGACCGCGCCAATACATTTGATTGCGAGAAGGGGTTTGACCATTAAAAGTAACACGGAAGGCCACCGCATCGGACAGTGTCAATTTGCTCATGCTTCCCGGAGCCATCGTGTCAGACAACCCGCTGCTGCCATAAGCATCTTGCGGCATGCCCCATAGGGGTCCCTGTACACGTGGGAACAGCACGAAGATCAACAGGGAAAGCGGAATTGCCTGCAGCAAAATAGTTGCCGCGATGCGTAGCCGCGACTTGAAAACAAGCGTGCCCGTCTGCAGGTGCACCCATGTAGTCATGATGACCAGCAAAGAGAACAACATGAAAAGTGCGGTAGGAATACTTTGCGAGTAAAAAAAATTGGTGATAATGACGAAGCAGCAGAGATAAAGCAGCACGGTGGCATCTCTCACTTCACGCAATTCCAGTAATTTTAGTGACCCTAGCAAGATCAATAGGGCGACCCCTACTTCTCTTCCGAACAAAGTGTGAAAACTGAGTGCGATTGCAAGCACGCCCAAAAGCGTGACGAAAAATAGCAGCCAGCGTTTGGGCAATGCATTTCCTGTGAACGTAAGGTAGGCGCGCCATGACAGCATTGAAGTGCTTAATGCACTCACCCAAATTGGCAGATGTTCTGCATGAGGAGCGCTGACGAGAAAAATGCAAGCGATCAAACCATAAACAAGAGGTGCGGTCAGTTTCATGCTGCACCTAACCCGAAAAGTGCCAGCCGGCGTAAACATTCCGATCTATGTGATGAATTATTTTGCGGCAAGACTTCAACATCCGGCAGACGCAATCCGTACAGCAAACCTTGTGCATCACAATCCAGTACCCAACGCGTTAGCAATTCCAATTTCCTTTCTGTTGCAATATTGGGAAGTTGCGCCCAATCAAGCCACAACGATTGGCCTTGCATGGAGGAAAACTGTTTTACCTGTAACCCTTGCTCACGAGCTAGTGCCTTCCACGCGATGCGAGGCATTGCATCTCCTGCCACGTAATTACGCAATCCGGAAAAATCTTCATCACCCGTAACCAATAATTTGCCACTACCATGTTGTGCAGAGGAAGGCGGCAAAGGTTGATGAGCTGCAGGTTTGGGATAAACCAGGCAACGTACATCGAAATGAATATAGGTCCATGCATGGAATAGCCCAAAGGGAAAGTCCGTAAAAATCGTTAGTCGCTCGCTATCCATCCAGCCGCGATGAGTTGCAGGCAAAGCAAGCTGTACTTCAGTATGTTGTTGTGCGGGGAGATCAAAAACCGTGTCGTGA
>CAIRAO010000249.1 GCA_903876625.1 uncultured Gallionellaceae bacterium
AAATCACCACGCCACTCTATTGTATGAAGCGAATTGCCGATTAATTAATCGGATAAGTATATCATTCAACTAAAGCGCCTTTTCTCTTCTAATTTTTCAACATAAACTTCTAGAGTGTTCTTAAAAACTTCCTTGCTGCCAGGGTAGACTCGGACATCGCCACAATTAAGGTGTAATAGTTCACTTCTTTCCAGTAGCGGCTACTGAAGTAACCGCTTGTCCCAGATGTGCCAGATTCACAAACTTATTCTGTGCTGTGATAACCTTGCAGGCTATGCAATCCACCAACGAAGCCTTCTCTCGCGTCATCATCGACAGCCAACTCACCGCACAAGGCTGGAGCCTTGCCGACGGCTTCAGCGTTCGCTATGAAGTAGTGATGGAAGACGGCACTCGTGCCGACTACGTGCTGTGTGATCGTCATGGTCGTTCATTGGCAATAGTCGAAGCCAAGCGTTTTTCTGTTAGCCCCGGCGATGCCGCCGAACAAGCGAAGAATTACGCCCGGCAACTTAAGGTTCCCTACATCTTCCTTGCAAACGGCAACGAGATTCAATTCTGGGAATGGGAGCGAGAAGCATTTCCGCGTCCCGTCAAAACCTTCTTTAAGCAAGATGACTTAGAGCGCCGCTTTGCCACCCTGCAAGTTGCACGTAAACCGTTGTCTGTTCCCATCGATGTCAAAATTGCCGGACGTGACTACCAGCAGGAATGCAATCAGACGTTGTGCGAACAAATCCAGTTGGGCAAACGCAAGCTGCTGGTAGAGATGGCGACCGGCACCGGCAAGACCCGCACCGCTGCCGCGCTCATTAAACGATTATTTGAAGCTAACGCCGTTACCCGCGTGCTGTTCTTGGTTGATCGCATCCCGTTGGCTATGCAAACGGAAGATGCCTTTGCCGAACATCTGCCGGATTACCCGTCTTATGTATTGCGCTCAGGCCGTCGCTTTCAGGATGAGAAGCGCATCACCATCACCACGCTGCAAAGCATGATCAATACTTATGGCGAATACTCCGCCGGTTATTTCGATCTCATCATCTCGGACGAATGCCACCGTAGCATCTATGGCAAGTGGAGCGGCGTGCTCAAGCACTTTGATGGTATTCAGATTGGACTCACTGCTACGCCCTGTGTCAGTGGTGAAGGTACTGCAACGGGTGACGAAGACGACACGCTATTTGTGAAAGACACCCTAAAATTCTTCGAGGTGGACAAGCCCACCTTTAGCTACAAACTGAAAGATGCGATCAGTGACGGCTACCTCGTGCCGTACCAAATTTACAAAGCCAAGACCATCAAGACCGCTGCTGAAGGCGGCTTCGAAGTTAAGCGCGATGAACTCGACTGGTCGGCGATGGATGCCAAGACCAAACAGGAATTTGAAGAGCTTTTCAAAGATTCCGATTCCGTGATGATCGACCCGAACGCATTGGAGCGTCGCTTCACCATCCCCGAACGCAACCGCGCTTTAGTGCGCGAATTCCGTCAAGTCATGGACAACGGTTACATCGACCACAAAGGCATCCAGCGCAAGCCACTCATTGGCAAGACCATCGTGTTTGCCGTGACCAAGCGCCACGCCGAAACGCTGGCGAAGATGTTCGATGAAGCCTTTGCCGATAAAAAATCCTCTCCCGATGTGCGCTATGCCGATTATGTTGTTTCCGGCATGGGGCAGGACGATACCGTGGACGGCCTAACCAAGATCAAGCGTTTCAAGAAAGAACAATTCCCGCAGATTCTGGTATCGGTGAACATGCTGGATACCGGCTTCGATTGCCCGGAAGTTACCAATCTTATTTTTGCTCGTTTCACAAAATCCGTCATTCTGTATCAGCAAATGCGCGGGCGCGGCACACGCAAGTCGCAGAATAAACCCGTATTCACCATGTTCGATTTTGTCGGCGTGGCTGACTATCATGGCGACGATGATGGCTATGCGCAGGGTGGCGTTGTCGTCGCCAAGGCCCCGCGCACCAAACCATACGAACCACGCCGCCTGTTGTCACTCGATATTGACGATCACATTGATCCGACTACCCGCGAATGGGTCACCGTAGATGAAGACGGCAATATGGTCTTCCCCGAAGTCTCCGAACAAAAAGCAAACGAGATGGGCGCACGTTTTGAGGCGTGGTTAGTGTCGCGCACCGATCTTAATCCCGCACAAGAAAATCTTCTCCGCGTTGTTGGCAGTCAGATACGTGCCAACGCCGAAACATGGGACGAATTCACCAGCGACTACTTCGCCTTACCCATCTTCAGCTCACAGGGCGGCTATCAAAATGCGCTGCGCACTTTCGGCGGCAAAACTCAGTTGGACGAAGTAATGGAAAGCCTCAATGCCAACGTCTTCCATGAGGATGACCGGGCTACATCTTCTGCATCGAAAGGAATGAGCTTGGGGCAATGAGCACCACACTTGCGCGGAAGCTGCGCAAATCCATGACGGATGCAGAGCGCAAACTTTGGCGTGGTTTGCGGCTGCGTCAAATGCATGACCACAAATTTCGCCGTCAATTTCCGCTTGGGCCGTACATCGTGGATTTTGTTTGCCTAGAAGCGCGGCTAATTGTTGAAGTAGATGGAGGGCAACATGCCGACGAAAAATACGGTGATGCAGAGAGGGATGCCTGGCTCACATCACAAAATTTTCGCGTGCTACGATACTGGAACAACCAAGTGCTGAAAGAATTGGATGCGGTGCTGGAAGATATTGCGAGAGCACTTCCCCCCCATCCCAGCCTTCCCCCGCGAGGGGGGAAGGAGTAGGTTAGGCACAGATTTATAGCTCTTCCATCTTGATGGTGGAGGAAAAGAAGATAAACAACTGATCCCCTCCCCCTCGACGGGGGAGGGTTAGGGTGGGGGTGGAAACTCTCACCAACACAACAACAGGAACAATAACCACAATGCCCCTAACCCCAGAAATGCGCCAGTCCATCGAGCAGATACGCAACTACCTTTACGGTGGCGGCTATCCTGACCCGATGAGCAACGCCGAACAGCTTTCCTTCTTGTTCTTCTTCTATCTCATCGAAGGTATTGATGCCGAGAACACCATGAAAGCCAAGGTACTCAAGCAAAAATACGAATCGCTGTTTGCGGGTGAATGGACGTTACGCAATCCGCTGAACGCTCCCGAACTCAATACCAAGACCATTAGCAAAAACCGCTTCAAATGGTCGGTATGGGCAAAAGGTTTGAGTGGTGAAACACTGGTGCGCTTTGTACGCGATGAAGTTTTTCCATTTTTTGCGGAAGTGGCAGAGCGTTCAGCATTCAACTTTATGAATGGTGCGCGTCTCACCATCGACGAACCCACCGTGCTGAGTCAAGTGGTCAATCTGGTGGATGGACTGCACCTGGATCAATCGGATGCCGACACCAAAGGTGACTTGTTCGAGCATGTGTTGCGCCAGATTAAACAGGCGGGTGAACTCGGTCAGTTCCGTACACCGCGCCACGTTATTCGCGCCATCGTGGACATGCTCGACCCAAAGATCGGCGAAACAATTTATGACCCGGCAGCGGGTACGGCAGGATTTTTAGCTGCGGCGTTCAATCATATTCGCTTAGCCAATTCATCACCGAGCGGAATCAGCGAAACTGAAGTCGAAGGCAAGATGCAAAAGCGCGGCATTGGCGACAAGCTATCAGCAGCGCAAGTTTCCGTACTGCAAAACAGCACCTTCTACGGCAATGACGTTGATCCCAAGATGGTGCGCCTCGCCACCATGAACCTCACCCTGCGCGGTTTGCCCAATGTGCGCATCCAGTTGCGCAACGGCTTGACCACGACGCAGGACAATGAACGCAAAACTGAATTGGGTTTACCGCTGGAAGGCTATCACGTCGTGCTGGCTAATCCGCCATTCTCCGGGCGCGTGGACAAAGACCGCATCGTGGACGAAGTGAAGGTCGGCACCAGCACATCCACCGAAATTCTGTTCCTGAAATACATGATGGATTGCCTCAAATCTCCCTCCCCCTCGACGGGGGAGGGCCGGGGTGGGGGTGGAAGATGCGGCGTCATCATTCCGGAAGGTGTGTTGTTCGGTTCCACTGGTGCGCATAAAGAGTTGCGCCGCCAATTGATCGAGAACAACACCGTCGAAGCGGTCATGTCGCTTCCCGGTGGTGTGTTCCAGCCGTATTCCGGCGTGAAAACTTCCGTGCTGTTTTTCCGAAAAGGCGGCACTACCGACAAGGTAATGTTCCTGCATGCCGATAATGACGGCTACAAACTGGATGCAAATCACGACACACCCATTGAGGCGGACGATCTGCCGAAGCTGGCTGATGCCTACCTCAAACGCAAAGAGCGTTGGGTGGAATGGTCTGATCGCGATACGGCGGCGGAATGGAGTCATCAATGGTGGTTTGCTGATGCCGCCGCCATTCGTAGCAATGACTTCAATACTTCTGCTGGACGTTATCGCCCAACGAGCCAAACCGCTGCAATACATCGCGACCCGCGTGAATTGTTGGATGAGCTGGCAGCGATTGAGGTTGAAATTTCCGAGGAAGTGGAAGCGTTGCGGGTAGTTTTGGCTGAGCAGGCATGACCGCCGTGCGTATCGCTAATATTGCAGATGTAATTCGAGGTGTCAGCTACGACAAAGACGAAGTCACGGATGCACCACGTGACAACTATCTGCCTATCTTGCGCGCCGGAAATATCGGCGATGAGCTAAACACCGATGATGACTTGGTTTGGGTGCCATCGGCAAATGTTTCATCAGCCCAGAGCATTCGAGCAGGCGACATTGCAATCTGTATGTCTTCAGGCAGCGCGTCAGTTGTTGGGAAAACCGCTTATGCCAAGACGGATTGGATCGGAAGTGTCGGCGCATTTTGCGCTTTGATTCGTGCGAATGCAGCCTATTGCTTGCCAGAGTATCTTGGCTTTTATCTGAAAACGCCCAAGTTCCGCCAATGGACGAGCGATTCTCAAGGGGCGAACATCAAGAACATTCGCAAGTCTGGGCTGGAAGATTTTGCGATTCCTCTGCCATCTATCCCAGAACAGCGTCGCATTGTGGACATTCTCTCCCGTGCCGATGGCATCGTGCGGCTGCGGCGCGAGGCCGAGAAAAAAGCCTCCGAGCTGATCCCCGCATTGTTTCTTTATATGTTTGGTGACCCCGAGAAGAATCCAAAGGGGTGGCCAGTGACAACACTTGGGGAGGTTGTCGAAGAATTCCGCTATGGCACATCGCAGAAATCTGGCCCTACTGGACTTCCTGTTTTGCGTATTCCAAATGTCATAGGTGACCGATTGGAACCAGCAGCAATGAAGTTCGTCGCTGTTACTGAGGCGGAGACAAACCGTCTTCGGCTCCAGAATGGAGACATGCTATTTGTCCGTACCAATGGCAACCCCGATTATGTTGGGCGTAGTGCTGTATTTGAGCCAGAGATAATGCGACGGGCGGGTTTTGATGGAGACAACGTTCTCTATGCTTCCTATCTGATTCGCGCTCGTATACGCCGAGAATTACTTGAACCTTCGTTTTTGCAAACATATCTTTCTTCAGTTGAAGGTCGAAAAAAACTTAAAGAGAAAAGTAGAACTTCGGCTGGGCAATTCAATATCAATACAGAAGGTCTGGCTTCTATTCCAGTGCCAGTTCCAGCATTCGCAATGCAATCTGAATTCGTGAGGCGTTGCTTCGATGTGCTAAGCATCCAAACTCAGCAATCCGCAGCAACCACCAAAGCGCAGGCCACCTTCGATGCGCTACTAGCACAGGTGTTTGAATAATGAGCCCACACGATACGGATCAAATTGAAAAATTCTTTTCTACCATTGATCCTTGGATCAAGGCGTACTCGAATATTGGGTTGAGTTATTTCGCAGTACGAAAGGATGATGAAACGTATTTGCTCCAAGCAAGAATATTTCTAAACACGGCTCCGTCCTCTATCTCTACAATTCGTGTTGAGACCGCTAGTATTCTGGCGGGTCATTTCAGCTTTTCAGAGCTTGGGCTGAGTGTGCGAGACTTCGTAAACGAAATTGTTGGAGCTGGTTCGGTTACTACCCCACATGGCAAGTTTATTTTTCCTACCGAAGATAAAAGAGACTTGTCGGCCTATTTTGAGCCGTTTCATCAGGAGGGTATCTCTGCCGGAAACCGGCTTTCAGTACTAACGATTTCGGGCGCAAGAAAATATCCATTTGTCGAATTGCCGAAGTTTGATTGGGAGTTAAAGGCGGCACCACAACCATTCGACTCATTAGATGAATTGCTTACACTACTTGTGCTTGGTGGCAAACGATCAGACTCGGCAAGTCTTGAAATAGTTGCCTACAACGTAGCCACAATTAATTTCAACTCGATTGTTAGCGGAGCAGAAGCGAAGCCATCTGTCTTCCTTGCGAAATCACTTGATTCAAATAAATGCCAAATTGGTTATCGCGTATTTATGCATGGGAAGGTTGTGACTAGAGGGGCAATACCGGGGGACAATCTAAACTGGACACTGCAAGAGTCGCTTCTTAAAGGAGAAGGATGGCTCGGAATCCCTCAAGGAGCAGTGTTGCATTGCGTTGCCTCATACGATGGTTTCGCACAACATCAATATTGGATAGCAGACCCAACTCACTCACAGAATCCTCGCCGGGTTTCTCTTGAAGCATCGGATGAAAAGTTGGAGATTCTGCGCGACTATTTATTTGAAGAGCAAAAGCCAAGAAAGAATGCACGCGATTTTGAATTCGGTGTCGCATGGCTAACGTGGATGCTTGGCTTTAGCATAACCCAAGTTGGCGGAACGGCAAGGTCTTCAGATGCGCCGGATATTTTGGCGACAACGCCACAAGGAAACTTTCTGGTTGTGGAGTGCACAACAGGTCTTCTAAAAGCTGAGAATAAATTAGCGAACTTGATTGATCGTACCGAAGCCATAAGGAAACGTTTAGCCTCATCGGGTAACAGCCACCTAAAGTTATTGCCCGTCATCGTGACAGCCAAGACAAAGGAAGAAATCAAAGCTGATCTAGAACAAGCACAAAAAAAACTTGGGGTGCTTGTCGTCACTCGGGAAACATTGATGGACTTATTGCAGCAAACTATTGCGTTTCCAGATGCGGAGGCTATCTTTATGCGTGCTTGGAATGAGGCGCAACCAAGAGCTGATTCATTCAGTGCTCTCGCTGGGTAAAATGCTGAGTATGTATATCTTTCTCGATGAATCAGGCGATTTGGGTTTTGATTTTACCAAGGCTAAAACCTCTCGGCATTTCGTAATCAGCTTGCTGGTTTGCCAAGACAAGCAAGCGCAGGACGGTTTCCGCCGTGCTGTAGACCGCACGCTGAAAAACAAACTCAACCACAAGAAAAACAGTTCTCGCACCGTTGTCGAGCTGAAAGGCACGGGGACGACTTTCCCCATCAAGCAGTATTTCTTTCGCCAGCTTCCGTCAAACGGCTGGACAATTTACAGCGTGACGTTGAACAAAGCGCGTGTGGATGAACATCTGCGCACACGGGCGGGCAAGAAAAAGCTGTACAATTTTCTTGCCCGCTTCATTCTGGAAAAAGTGCATTTCCCCGAGGATGTGCGGCAGGTGAGTCTGGTGGTGGATCGCTGCAAGAACAAGGAGGAGATCAAAGATTTCAACCAGTATGTGATTAACCAATTGGAAGCCTTGTTGCCGCTCAACGCACGGCTGAACATTGACCACCTTGGCTCACACGAAAGCGCGGGGCTTCAGGCGGTAGATTTGTTCTGCTGGGGCATCGCCCGCAAAGATGGCTTGAACGATCAGGAGTGGTATGCGGTGTATCAGGACAAGGTAAGCGTTACAACGGTTTATCTGCCTTAGAAATAGAAATGACGGCCCCTGTAATGCTCTATGTCCCAAGGCTCATGGCCAACCGATGGAAGGAAGCACCTCGGGAACACTACAGGACTTACCCGTCAGGTTGTTAAGATAAACTCAAAGGCGTGGAACTGTCAACCGATTTCATTTTATAGTTTGACTGATGAAGCCAATCGTAACCGGCACCCAAAGCCGCCAGCGCGAAACAAGCCGTTCTGCGGGCTGCTTCGGATCAATGCGCGCATTCCCCTTGGTCAGCCGCTGGGCACATTGTTCAATAGTGGCATGCTCATTCGGTGCATGCTGCTCAAGCAAGAATCCCAAGCGCTTGAAGACTGCGCCATTCCCCAACTGGTCGGCATAACCAATCAACAAATCAAGATTCTTCATCTCTGAACGCAGGTAATTCTCCAGCATGTCACCCACCGAACGAATACCTCCGCCCAAACGGGGCTCGTCCAGCATGTCGAGAATCGTCCGAGTTGGATCAGAAACCGAAACCTTGACCTGTCCACGCCAAACTGTCTTGAGGCCGAACAATTTCTTCTCGTTAATGGAGCAAAGCAGAAACGTCGTCCCCTTGATGACAGGATTGCGGTCTCGTGGGGTGAGTTGCGTCATCACTATGGTGGTGCGGAATAACTGCTCGGTCAGATCCCAATACTCGGCTGCGCTCCACCCTCCGATGTAACAAGGCGAGTACAGGCTGGCGGCGATCTGCCACGGGTCGTCTAAAGTAATATTGGCACTGCTCGCTTCCAAAGGCACCGGCACATAGAGGCCGCGCTTTACCCGCGACAACCAGCCCTTCTTGTGCCAGCGGGAAAGCATTTTGGCGGCATCGGTCGGGTTGATGCCAAGAATGGTCGCCGCCTGCGCAACCAAAACCGTACCCTTAGTCCCGCGCAGGATAGCCGCCAGCCGTTCGCGATCCAGTTTGCCTATGCCACTCAACACTGCCATAGTTGTATATTTGTTATGCCGAAGTTCATCATTGGTGCGAACTATAGCGCTTTAAGTATATTTTTTCAACCATTACAAACGTGCCGAATTCAACTAATCAATGAGCTATTGCACACTTGATATACATGGAAATTAAAGCGGGTATAGAACATCCGCACCTATGGTGAGATAGGGTGTTTCGATTGGCGGAATCGTTATGTCAAAGCGGTCAATCCAAAACGTTAACGACTGACCGCCAACCAGGATGGCTGGCGTAGGTGTTTTTGGGAGTGCCTTGAAAAATATCGGCAGGTCGTCCGGACAAAACCAGTCAAACCCGGTCGCCATGAATTAACCTGGCATGTAGATGACGCGGAAAGCCTTTACATCGACAGAGGGGATCAGTCTTGCTCGATCAACAGCCTCGACAGGGGAAAGGTGAAGAATTGCTACTTCTTGCTTGAACGCAGCTTGGCGAGCTGCTTTGCTGTATGAGGGTTTTGCCGCAACTACTTTTGCACGAGGAAAAGAGCTACGTGCGCCTGCCTTTCCAAGCTTCGCTTTATTCTCAACGGCATTGGCATTAGCTTTTTTCATGACGGCATCGTAGCACGTTAAGTCAGATTCATTCAATACATGCGGCATTGGACATCAAACTTCGCTGGGCGTTTGTTTAGATGAACCTTAGTAACATTTCGCATTGCAATTCGAATAAGTTTTCTAACATCAATTACTCAAGATGATCAATAATCATAATCTCTAACCAGTGTGGGATTTCAGGCAAAATCGTGTGAATATTAAATATTTTTAGCGAGTAAATTTGTTTGAATCCCTTGATTTAACGGGCTTTCTGGAATGTTGCTAGCGATTTATCTGCAGATGAATAATCCGCTTGTCGTGAGGCAAAAATAAGGGTAAAAATGCAAAAATCAACGTCACACAATTTGTGAAAACGTTGATTTTACAAGCACTTTGGTGGGCCGTGCGGGGATCGAACCTGCGACAAACGGATTAAGAGTCCGCTGCTCTACCAGCTGAGCTAACGACCCAAAGAGCCGCGCATTTTATGGGAGCGGCCAAATTTGTCAAGGTTTTTGTGCCTGTATTCATGCCATCTGATGGCGCTGCAATGCCCAAGCAACGTGCTCTTGAACCAAGTCTGACGTGTATTGAGAGCGTAATTTCAATGCCTCTACAACTTTAGTTGTAGTAGGCGCATTGCCTAAGGCAACGGCTACGTTACGCAGCCATTGTTCGTGGCCGATTCGATGAATGGCGGTGCCCGCAAGATTGGCATGGAAGGTCGCTTTGTCCCAGGCAAACAGCTCTGTGAGCGCGACATCGTCTAATCCATTGCGCACAGCGAAATCCGGTTCAACGGTTTTTTGCGCAAAGCGGTTCCAAGGACAGGTCAATTGGCAATCGTCACAACCATAAATGCGGTTGCCGATGAGTGGACGCAATTCAACGGGGATGCTTTCTTTAAGCTCGATGGTGAGATAAGAGATACAACGACGTGCATCCAGTTGGTAAGGCGCGGTGATGGCTTGCGTCGGGCAGATGTCGATACAGGCACTGCAGGTGCCACAATGATTGTCTTGCGGGGCATCCACAGGCAAAGGCAGATTAATGAATATCTCGCCGAGAAAAAACCACGAGCCTTGCTCACGCGACAGCAATAAGGTGTGTTTGCCACGCCAGCCAAGATGCGCCTTTTGTGCCAACTCCACTTCCAGCACCGGTGCGCTGTCGGTAAATACCCTGCACTCACAATCGATTTCTGCACGGATTTGCTGCGCCAATTTTTCCAGGCGATTACGCATCACCTTGTGATAATCGCGCCCTAGCGCGTATCGCGAAATAAAGGCACGCGTACTGTCTGCCAATACTTCATCTGTGTCTTTGGCTTTTTCAGGATAATAATTCATGCGCACCGAGATCACCCGCAAAGTACCGGGCACCAGTTCTGCCGGTCGCGCACGTTTGACGCCGTGTTTTGCCATATAATCCATGTTGCCGTGATGCCCGTCTGCAAGCCATTGCAACAGATGAGCTTCGGCAGCATCAAGGTGCGTATCGCTGATGCCTACCGCCTGAAATCCAAGTGCATGCCCCCACGACTTAATGCGTGCGGCGAGTGCGTTGTAATCTGTTTGAGGTAACTCGTTTTGCATGATCCGAATCATAGCCGAATAAACCTGCCAGATGAGGCTGCAACGATTGCCTTCGCGGCACAACTTGCACGCTCCCTGCAACCTGGGTTGGTGATTTATCTGCGCGGTGATTTAGGGGCGGGCAAAACCACGTTAGTTCGTGGTGTGCTGCATGCTTTGGGTTTTACAGGGAAAGTCAAAAGCCCAACTTATACGTTGATTGAACAATACGACATTGCCGAGTTAAACTTGCGCCACTTCGATTTGTACCGCTTTCGCGATGCTGAAGAATGGGAAGCGGCAGGTTTTCGTGATGAATTTAACGGGTGTAATATTTGTATGGTGGAATGGCCGGAACAAGCTGAAGGATTATTGCCCGTTGCCGACCTGGAGATTGTTTTTACGATACGATCTGATAGCCGCACACTCGATTTATATGCCCACAGTGATACAGGCAGACAATGCTTAGCCTAAATAATCCGTTAGAAACCAATGCAGTTGTGGGAGGCCGATTAATCGGGCGAAATGGTCAACCATTGCCCGATCAATTGGCCTTCCACAAAACCGTAAAATCTGATGAACAATCTGGGCTTAACTCTGCCAAATGTCTGGTCTTGATTACGTTGCTGCTTTGGCTACCCAATGCAATGGCCAGCATCCCCATCAGCTCTGCTCGCGTATGGCCGGCACCGGACTACACGCGCTTAACGCTTGAATCGAAGCAAGCTATCCACTTCAGCATGCTCACGCTTAAAAATCCGGAGCGTCTGGTGATAGATCTCGATGACGTAGAACTGGATGCCTCGCTTAACGAACTCAGTAACAAAATCGGAAACGACGACCCCTATATCAAGAGCATTCGTGTGGGGCGTTTCAAGCCCGGCATTATTCGCCTGGTACTTGATCTTAAAACCGAAGCCAAGCCGCAAATATTCAGCCTTGATCCGGTTGCCGAATACGGCAATCGTCTGGTACTGGACGTTTACCCTGCAGTGCCTATCGATCCGCTGATGGCATTTGCTCAGCAGGCCGAAAATAAAGAAAGTGCATCCGCACCTATTCCGGCTTCTTCTCCTGCTGTTGCTGAAGTAATTCCACCGCCGGAAATAATTGCCCCGGTGCAAGTGCAGAAGATTGAAAAAATTTCCCCGCTCAAGCGAACAGAATTAAGCGTTCGCACCCTCATTATCGCCGTGGATGCCGGGCACGGCGGTGAAGACCCGGGTGCACATGGTCGCAGAGGTTCGCATGAAAAAGATGTCACGCTTGCTATTGCACGCAAACTAAAAGATCTGATCGATGAATCACCCGGCATGCGCGCGGTCTTAATCCGGGATGGTGACTACTTCATTCCATTGGGTGGACGCGTCGATAAAGCGCGCAAAGCTCATGCGGATCTTTTTGTATCGATCCATGCCGATGCTTTTGTCAAAGCCAATGCACGCGGCTCGTCTGTCTTTGCTTTGTCAGAGCGCGGCGCAACCAGTGCGTCCGCACGCTGGCTTGCCAAGAAAGAAAATGAAGCAGACTTAATCGGCGGTGTAAATCTTTCGATTAAAGACCCCTACCTCGCACGCACCCTGCTCGACTTGTCGCAAACAGCCACCATTGATGACAGCATGAAAGTAGCAAAACAAGTACTCAGGGAATTGGGCAGCATCAATACCTTACATCGCGGTTTTGTCGAACAAGCAGGATTTGCAGTGTTGAAATCACCCGACATCCCGTCAATATTAGTAGAAACCGCCTTCATCAGTAACCCTGTAGAAGAGCGCCGTTTAAGTGAAGATAAATACCGGGACAAACTGGCTCATGCCATATTAAACGGCGTGAAGCATTATTTTGCACAAAACCCTGCTTTATCAAAACAGCGGCTGGCGACGAACGAATAATTTGTCAGACAATTTGCAGGATGACAAAAACATGGCTTAGTTGTCACTTGCGCGAATAACTGGATTACCTACCACCTTGTTATATTCACCAAGCTCGCAAAATTAATTGCTGTTGCGCATATCAAGCGGGAAACACGCCAGTACTCAAATAACGGTCACCGCGATCACACACAATAAATACGATGGTCGCATTCTGAACTTGCTGCGAAACGCGAAGCGCAACGCTTAATGCGCCCCCGGATGAAATCCCGCAAAAAATACCTTCTTCTCGCGCCAAACGCCGTGTCAAGTCTTCAGCAACTTGCTGGCCGACATATTCCAGTTTGTCTACATTCTTAGCGTTGTATATTTTCGGCAGATAAGCTTCCGGCCATTTGCGAATACCCGGTATCTGCGCGCCTTCTTCCGGTTGTACGCCGATCACTTGTATGTTGGGATTAACTTCTTTAAAAAAACGCGAGCAACCCATGATCGTGCCGGTAGTGCCCATGCTGCTAATGAAGTGAGTGATCTTGCCTTGCGTATCGCGCCAAATTTCCGGCGCTGTCCCTTCATAATGTGCCAGTGGATTATCAGAATTGGCAAACTGGTCGAGGATGATGCCTTTACCGGCTTCACGCAATTTCTCTGCCGTATCACGCGCCAATTCCATACTGCCTTCTTTAGGTGTCAGTACCAACTCGGCTCCAAAAGCGCGCATCGTCTGGCGACGTTCGACGCTTTGATTTTCCGGCATAACCAGAATCATCTTATATCCGCGCATTGCAGCGGCCATGGCCAGCGCAATACCTGTATTGCCGCTGGTTGCCTCGATCAAGGTGTCACCCGGCTTAATGTCGCCGCGTGCTTCGGCATGAACAATCATTGATAGGGCAGGACGATCCTTGACGGATCCGGCAGGATTATTGCCTTCCAGCTTTGCCAGAATAATATTGGAAGTGTTACCGGGTATACGCTTTAGTCTGACGAGCGGAGTGTTACCAACGAAATCTTCAATTGTTTTATGCATATCTGATAAAAAAATTCGGTTCAGCCTCAAGGTTTGCGATGGATTTTACCCCACTCCCAATTTTCATACATCGATACCTTGATGCTATGCGCCTGCTCTCTAACGTAATTACAGAATTTCTCCGAATTTGACACAAACCCAAAGTAGTAGTATTTAGTTATCTAGAACATGCGGTTAGTGTTTTCTGATTTTGATCACATTACCATTAGCGCCATTCGGGAATGAGGCGATGAGTTCACTGTCCGTTAATTCGGCGAGCAGCAGTAATTATTACCTGACCACATCTATTGCCCAGCAAAAGGTGGCGTCTGATCGTGCGGATATTCTTGATACCGAAACACAATTGGATCAGGAAAAGGCTGTACTGGATAAGGATCTCACCTATCTTGGCAACGTGCAGCGCAAAACGCAAACTGTCCAAAAACTGGAAAACACCCAAGCGCAAACCAATGCCTACGACAGGGTTGTAAAAACGGCGCAAGCAGCCAAACAAGCAACCCAACAAGCACTTTCGTCATTAGTCGCCACCACCACTCCCGATTCTGCCTTGGGGACTAATATTAACGTGTTTGCTTAGGTGGTCGTACGGAAGTCGTGATAATCAAAATATTCTATTTGGCCGAAAAGCACTTATCCAAAAACACAAAACCCGCCAGATTGTAGTCCTAGCCGTTGGCGAAAGGTGTGTATAAAAACTCATCCGTAAAGAGATAAGGAATTTTCTGAGTTCCCTTATTTTTATGCCATATTGAGTACCGGATTTTGTAATTAGCCCAAATCCGAACCATGCTGCGGTGATTAAGTACTATTCGCCGCACTAAATGCGTCTAATGCGTGGCGATGCGGCGAATTTGTGTTATATTCATCGCATGAATAGCAGCGAATATAAAAAATACATATGGCAACGTCCTGAATGGCCCGAATGGCAATTCGATTCAGGCCGTCTCTCTGAATTGCTTTCCAAAGTCACACTGGAACGCGGAAAACTGCTGGGCAGCATGCAGACACTCGGATTTAAGCTGGCGGAAGAGGCGACGCTACGAGTGCTGACGGATGATGTCATTAAATCGAGTGAGATCGAAGGCGAGAAACTTAACCCCGAGTCTGTGCGTTCTTCTCTGGCCAGACGGTTAGGTCTGGATATTGGTGCATTGGCACCTGCGGACAGGCATGTCGATGGTGTAGTGGAAATGGTGCTTGATGCGACACTGCGACATGACAAGCCCTTGACCGAGGAGCGCCTGTTCGGATGGCATGCGGCTCTATTTCCAAGCGGATACAGCGGGCTCACAAAAATTACCGTTGGCGCGTACAGAAAGGACGCTGAAGGCCCGATGCAAGTCGTGTCCGGAGGAATCGCCAAAGCAAAGGTTCACTTTGAAGCGCCTCCAGCTGAGCGGTTGGTGCAGGAAATGGCTTACTTCCTAGATTGGTTTAACCATGCTCAAGGTATAGACCCAACCATCAAGGCAGGTCTCGCTCATCTGTGGTTCGTCACTGTCCACCCGTTCGAGGACGGTAACGGTCGTATTGGGCGCGCAGTCTGCGACATGGCGCTTGCGCGCGCTGACGGATCCAGCCAGCGCTTTTACAGTCTGTCTGCGCAGATTCAGCACGAACGCAAAGATTACTACGACGCACTTGAATTTGCCCAGAAGAGCACGCTCGACGTTACTCAATGGCTGGATTGGTTCTTGGTATGTCTGCTTGGCTCTATACAGGGAGCGGGCGAACAAACACATGGAGTGATGTTCAAGGCGAACTTCTGGAACAACTGGTCAGGTGCATCAATGAATGAACGCCAAGTGAAGATGCTCAACAAAATGCTTGACGGATTCGACGGCAATCTGACCAACAAGAAGTGGACATCGATGAACGATTGCTCCCCAGATACCGCGTTGCGCGACATCAAAGA
>CAIRAO010000250.1 GCA_903876625.1 uncultured Gallionellaceae bacterium
CAAGGCGCAGCTATTTTATTGCCGCAAAAGGAATTAACGACTGAAAAATTGGCACAACTGCTGCGTGATATGACGCGTGAAAAACTGACCGTGATGGCCCAAGCAGCTAGAAAATTGGCAAAGCCTGACGCCACGCAAGCGGTGGCAAAAGTCTGTATGGAATTGGCAACATGAAACATAAGATTAAAAATTTACACTTTGTAGGCATTGGCGGTTCAGGAATGAACGGCATTGCTGAAGTATTGCTCAACCTTGGATTTAAAGTGAGCGGCTCTGATTTAGCCGAGAGTACAGTTACCCAGCGCCTAAAGACTCTGGGTGCGACCATTCATCATGGGCATGACGCAAAAAATTTGCATAACGCAGATGCAGTGGTAATTTCAACTGCGGTCAAAGCCGATAACCCGGAAGTGGTTGCGGCGAGAGAGCAACGCATACCGGTCGTCCCTCGTGCAGTGATGCTGGCAGAATTAATGCGACTTCGTCAGGGCATTGCGGTGGCGGGAACGCATGGCAAGACAACCACAACTTCTCTGGTAACGAGTGTGCTTGCAAAAGGCGGCTACGATCCGACGTTTGTTATCGGTGGGCGACTAAATAGTAGTGGTGCGAATGCAAGATTGGGAACAGGCGAGTTCATCGTGGCTGAGGCAGATGAGTCTGACGCCTCGTTTCTTTACCTCACTCCGATACTGGCAGTGGTAACCAATATCGATGCTGACCATATGGAAACGTACAGCCACGATTTTGGCAAACTGAAACAAGCTTTCGTTGATTTTATCGAGCGCCTGCCATTTTACGGACGCGCAATGCTGTGTGTAGATGATGTCAATGTGCGTGATATTTTGCCGCGAATCAGCAAGCCGATCACCACGTATGGTTTTGGTGAGGATGCACAAATTCGTGCGATCAATGTGCGTCACGAAAGCGGCAAGATGCTCTTTACTGCTTTATGTCGTCATAACAGTGTGCCAATTGATTTGCAAGTCACGCTTAATCTGGCGGGATTGCACAATGTATTGAATGCGCTGGCTGCTATCGCTGTCGGGCTGGAAGTGGGCGTTGGACCTGCTGCTATTGTTGCTGCACTCGAGGAGTTCGAAGGAGTTGGTCGGCGCATGCAACGATATGGCGAGATCCCTCTACCGAACGGAGGTAGTTTCACGTTAATTGATGATTACGGACATCACCCGGTAGAAATGAACGCGACCATTGCTGCAGTGCGAGGAGCATTCCCCGGCAGGCGGTTGCTGCTTGCTTTTCAACCACATCGTTTTACCCGTACTCGCGACTTGTTTGAGGATTTTGTGAAAGTTTCGTCAGGCGTTGATGCATTAGCTTTAGCAGAAGTTTATGCGGCTGGAGAAGCACCCATCGTAGCTGCAGACGGGCGCGCCCTGATGCACGCTTTACGTGTAGCTGGTCAAAGCGAAGCCGTATTTGTAGAAAAGATTAGCGATATGCCACAAACAATTTTACAAATGGCACAAGAAGGGGATGTGGTGTTAACGATGGGTGCAGGCTCTATTGGTGGCGTCCCCAGCCTTGTAAAGCAGATGACACAAAAATGAATATGAGTGAGCCGACACAATTTATTAATGCAGCTTTACGCGGTGAGATGAGTCACGACGTGCCGATGAGTCGGCATACGAGTTGGCGAGCTGGTGGTATGGCTCAGCGTATGTATCGGCCTGCGGACCTTGCGGACTTGCAAAATTTTCTGCAGCACATTGCAGAAGAAGAGCCGTTGATCGCAGTGGGCTTGGGTAGCAATTTATTGGTGCGCGATGGAGGTTTTACAGGCACGGTTCTGTTGATGCATGGAGCTCTCAGCGAATTGCGTCTGGATGGCGATACGATCTATGCACAAGCCGGAGTGCCTGGAGCAAAGCTGGCGCGTTTTGCTGCAGCAAACAAATTTTGTGGAGCGGAGTTCTTTGTTGGAATTCCTGGAACTTTAGGCGGAATGTTGGCAATGAATGCGGGATGTTACGGCGGCGAAACTTGGCAAAAAGTTGATCGAGTACAAGTTCTGACGCGTCGGGGCGAGTTACGGGTGCGCACACCTCAGGAGTATGAAGTTGGATATCGTCATGTTGCATTGAAATCAAAGAGTGAAGAGTTCTTTGTGGGCGCATGGTTAAAATTTGAAACGGGCGATGTCGGAGCAGCACGCAAAAATATCAAGGCGTTGATGGATAAACGTATTGCAAGTCAGCCTTTGCAGTTACCCAATGCCGGCTCGGTATTTCGCAACCCAGCCGGCAATCATGCGGCGAAATTGATTGAAAGCTGCAACCTTAAAGGTATGCGTGTCGGTGGCGCACAAGTATCAGAGAAACACGCGAATTTCATTGTCAACATAGCTGATGCGACTGCAGAGGATATTGAAAAGCTGATTGAAGAAGTAAAGGCGAAGGTAATGCAAAAGACTGGGATCGATCTGCATACGGAAGTAAAAATTATAGGTGAACACAGGAATCATGAATAACAGCATTATTTCTCCTTCTCAATTTGGCAAAGTAGCTGTTTTGTTTGGCGGACGCTCAGCTGAGCGTGAAGTGTCTTTGAAAAGTGGCACGGCAGTTTTGAAAGCATTGCAAAAAAGTGGTGTGATTGCGCATGCTTTTGATCCGTCAATTCGCCCACTTCAGGCTTTAAAAGATGAAAAATTTGATCGCGCATTTATAGCCCTGCATGGGCGCTACGGCGAGGATGGCACAGTGCAGGGTGCTTTGGAAATGATGGGAATTCCTTATACGGGTAGCGGTGTGATGGCATCCGCTATCGCGATGGATAAATGGCGTTCCAAAATGATTTGGCAGGCGAATGGCTTGCCTATTCCAGAATATGAAGCGCTGACAGCACCCAGCGATTGGAACGCATTGGCAGATCACCTGGATTTGCCATTATTTGTGAAACCGGCCAATGAAGGTTCTAGTGTTGGTATAAGTAAAGTTAAAACTGTGGAAGAAATACCAGTTGCCTATGCGGAAGCAGCCAAGCACGACAAAGTAGTTATTTTTGAAAGTTTTGTGAGTGGTGGTGAATACACAGTAGCCATTCTTAATGGACGTGCGTTGCCGGTCATCAAGATCGAGCCGAGGAATGAATTCTACGATTATGAAGCAAAGTATCTGCGCGACGACACTCGTTATTTATGCCCATGCGGATTGAGTAAGGAGCAGGAGAGCGAAATGCAGCGTTTGGCGAAGGAAGCGTTTTCTTTAATCGGCGGTGAAGGTTGGGGGCGAGTCGATTTTCTCCGTAGCGAAGATGGCAAGGCTTATCTGCTTGAAGTTAACACTTCCCCCGGGATGACGGATCACAGTTTGGTGCCTATGGCGGCAAAACATACAGGCATCAGTTTTGAGCAACTAGTGCTTGAGATCTTAGGTGGTGCACATGTGGGATAACGTGCCACTGCTGCGTATATTTTCCAATCTGCTATTTGGATTGAGTCTCTTGTTGATTTTGTATGGAGCAACTCGCTACGTTTTACATTTGTCAGTATTTCCGCTTAATACGGTGGAATTAAGAGAGGCACCGAAGAACGTGCCGATCAAATTGATTGATCGAGTGGTGAGAGAACACATAAAAGGAAATTTTTTTAACGTTGATTTGAATCAAACACGAAGCGCATTTGAACAATTGCCATGGGTACGCAAAGTGAGCGTACGCAGAAAGTTTCCATGGGCTCTTGAAGTTGAGTTGGAAGAACACGTCGCATTGGCACGATGGAATGGAAACGGATTGGTCAATACACATGGTGAAGTGTTTACTGAAAAAACTGATCAAGCATTGCCCGCATTTTTTGGGCAACCGAACACGTCAGTACAGGTGGCAACAATGTACGACGAACTCGGGAAAGAGTTGTCGCCAATAAAACAGGAAGTCATCCAGCTCAGTCTGTCACCCAGATTTGCCTGGCAGTTGCGGTTGAAAAACGGAATGGTTATTGAGCTCGGTCGGGAGCACATGCAACAACGTTTGGAAAGATTTGTTGAGGTTTATCCGTACAGTATATCCACATTGCCGAATTCAGTCACACATGTGGATTTGCGCTATCGGAATGGTTTCGCTGCTTATCTGCCCAGTGGGGTAGAGATGCAAGAAAAGCGAACTTCCGGAAATAAGGTTTAGAGGAAAAATACGATGAGTAAAAACAGGGAAGTCAAAAACTTGATCGTTGGTTTGGATATCGGAACATCAAAAATTGTGACCATTGTGGCCGAAATTAAACCAGAAGGAACGCTGGAAGTGATTGGCGTGGGAATGCATGAATCCTCCGGGATGAAGAAGGGCATGGTGGTTAATATAGATGCCACTGTGGCAGCGATTCAGCGTTCCCTGGAAGAGGCTGAACTGATGGCCGACTGCAAAATACGCGAAGTTTATACCGGTATCGCAGGTGGACATATCAAAAGCTCAAATGCAAATGGTATGGTCAAAATAAAAGATAAAGAAGTCGAACAGGCAGATATCGACAGAGTAGTAGAGACTGCCAGTTCGATCAGTCTGCCAGGCGACCAGCAGATGCTGCATATCCTTGAGCAGGAGTTCAGTATAGATGGTCAGGAAGGTATAAAGAAACCGCTCGGTATGAGTGGAAAGCGATTGGAAGTAGAAGTTCATATTGTGACGGGTGCTGTGGCAGCGGTGCAAAATATTCTCAAATGTGTGCATCGGTGCGGGCTCGAGGTCAACCACATGATATTGCAGCCACTGGCTTCCAGCAGATCAGTACTTGCCGACGATGAAAAAGATTTGGGCGTGTGTCTGGTGGATATTGGTGGCGGAACTACCGACGTCGCCGTGTTTACCGGTGGCGCGATTCGTCACACTGCGGTGATTCCGATTGCCGGAGATCAAATTACCAACGACATTGCGATGGCACTGCGTACGCCAACGAAGGATGCCGAAGACATCAAAATTAAACATGGCTGTGCGCTACGTCAACTGGCAGAAGACTCAGCTATTGAGGTGCCGGGCGTGGGCGACCGCGGAACGCGGATGCTATCTCGACAAACTTTGGCAGAAGTAATCGAGCCTCGAGTGGAAGAACTGTATTCACTCGTACAAACTGAATTGAGACGTAGTGGTTTCGAAGATTTGCTTTCATCCGGCATTGTGCTGACCGGAGGCAGCAGTGCCATGCATGGCATGGTGGAGCTTGGTGAAGAAATTTTCCATATGCCGGTACGGCTGGGATTGCCCCGCTACGTGGGAGGTCTGTCAGATGTGGTTAAGACGCCACGGTTTGCAACGGGTGTTGGCCTGCTGCTGTATGGTTTGGAACAGGAACAAAAGCATAAAGTTGCCCGCATGCAATCGAGTTCGTTTAAAGATGTCATGACACGAATGAAAGAATGGTTTCAGGGAAATTTTTAATAGAGTGATATCCCATGCATAAGTTGAAATGAATGTTTGATTTTGAGTTTGGAATTCTTGATTTGTAAATTGATAAGGAGAAAATAATGTTTGAACTAATGGATGCACAACCACAAGGGGCGGTAATCAAAGTAATCGGTGTCGGTGGCTGCGGGGGGAATGCGGTTGACCATATGATTGAGCAAGGCGTGCAGGGTGTTGAGTTCATTACAATCAATACGGACGCGCAAGCGCTCAAACGCAGTAAGGCGCGCACGCAATTGCAAATTGGATCAACCCTGACAAAAGGTTTGGGTGCCGGCGCCAAGCCGGAGATCGGTCAGGCAGCCGCCGAAGAAGATCGTGATCAAATTGCGGAGATAATTAAAGGTGCGAATATGGTATTCATCACCGCCGGAATGGGCGGAGGTACAGGCACAGGGGCCGCACCAATAGTGGCGCAAGTAGCCAAGGAAATGGGAATTCTAACTGTAGCTGTTGTAACCAAACCGTTCGTGTTCGAAGGTAAGCGCATGAGTTTGGCTCAAATAGGAATTGAAGAGCTCGCAATTTATGTTGATTCACTCATCATTGTACCGAATGCAAAATTGATGGAAGTGCTGGGCGGCAAGACTACACTTCCAGCAGCCTTCAAAGCTGCCAACGGAGTTTTGCAAGGCGCAGTTGCCGGTATCGCTGAAGTCATTAACGTGCCAGGTATGGTCAATGTCGATTTTGCTGACGTATGCACACTGATGTCTGAGAACGGCATGGCGATGATGGGGGCAGCCACCGCTACAGGTGAGAATCGCGCCAAAAAAGCCGCAGAGCAAGCGATTGCCAGCCCCTTACTGGAAGATGTGGATCTGTCCGGTGCACGCGGAGTTCTGGTAAATATTACATCAAGCAGCACGCTTACTTTGGAGGAGTTGCACGAAGTGATGAATTGTTTTCAATTTGCCGCAACAGAAGCAACTGTGATAGTAGGCTCGGTGTTTGATGAGTCGATGGGTGACGAATTACGTGTAACTATTGTGGCAACAGGTTTGGGTTCTCTTCGTCCCAAACAGGCCAAACCTGTACTGGTTCCACAGGCACAATTACGTACAGGTACGCATGATATACCTAGCATTGATTATCGCGAGCTTGAAATGCCTGCAGTGATCCGTACCGGGCGCCATCATGCGGCAACAGTAGAAGCGATGAAACAGTCGGGCGTGGACACTTTGGATATTCCATCGTTCCTGCGTAAACAAGCTGACTGATCAAGGCTAAGGTAGTAGTCAAGCAAATCGGATGCAACGATCTGCTGTGCTAAAATGCGCGTAAATATATATTAACGCAGGAAGAAAATGGTAAAACAGCGCACGTTAAAAACGATGGTCCAAGCGACAGGTGTCGGTTTGCACACGGGTGAAAAAGTTTATTTGACCTTGCGCCCATCACCCGTGAATGGCGGCATCGTGTTTCGCCGCGTCGATCTGCCTCGTCCCGTGGATATTCCCGCTGAAGCACATTCGGTAAACGACACGAGACTGTCAACCTGTCTGGAGGCTAACGGAGCTCGCGTTGCGACAGTTGAACATTTAATGTCTGCACTGGCCGGTTTGGGTATCGATAATGCCATCGTCGAGCTGAGCAGTTCAGAGTTGCCCATCATGGATGGCAGTGCCGGTACATTTGTCTTTCTGTTGCAGTCGGCAGGGATCGTTGAGCAATCTGCGGCCAAGAAATTCATTCGAATTAAGAAAACCATCGAAATTAAAGAAGGTGACAAGTGGGTGCGATTTGATCCATTTGAGGGTTATAAGCTTAGTTTTACCATCAACTTTGCTCACCCGGTGTTTGCCAATACGGTACAAAGTGTAACCGTAGATTTGGGTAAACAGTCCTACGTCAAGGAAGTAAGCCGTGCCCGTACCTTTGGTTTTATGCAAGAAGTTGAATATATGCGTTCACAAGGATTAGCTCTGGGCGGTAGTCTAGATAATGCCATCGTAATGGATGAATACCGTGTCATCAATCCTGACGGTCTTCGTTTTGAAGACGAATTTGTCAAACACAAAATGCTGGATGCAATTGGTGATCTATATCTTCTTGGACATCCACTCATTGGCGCTTTTTCCGGTTACAAATCCGGCCATGCCCTAAATAACGCCTTATGTAGAGCTTTGATGGCAGACGAGAGCGCATGGGAATACACTACTTTTGATTCAACGGAAGAAGCGCCAGATTTCTCGCGGATGCAGCTACAAGCTGTTTAACGTTAAGTTGGCTCATGGAAGTCCCTAAAAATTTAATTATCAAAGCTAGGCAAGGCGCGAACCAAAAATTGCGCCGCAGCATATTTATGACATGAAAGTAGTAATTTTTTGCGAGCAACACAGGATAGCGACGGGAATTCAATTTCTAGAGGTTCCAGTATGTTAGTGCTGCGTCTATTACTGGTGCTTTCAGCATTGGTCATCGTACTTTCCGGTGGAATGTACCTATTTACACGCAAGCACACTTATCTGCGCTTTGCGTGGAACGTCATACGCTTTGTCATCTTTATAGCATTGGTGTTTGGTCTGCTCTACTTGCTTGAACGATATATTTTGGTTGGCTGGAAAGTATTGTTGTAATTAATGGCTTAAATTTTTTAAGTAATATAATTTGATTGAAGCCACGCTTTTATTTCATCACTTAGCCTTGCTCCCAGCAAACGCGTTGATCAGGAAGCTGAAAATACCCGATTCCTTATCTTTTGACGTATCATTCTCTTCTATTGGCTTTGGACGGGGCTTCTTATACAAAGTCAAAAGAAAAAATATTTCATCCCATACTTTTTCCGGAAACCCTTCACGCTGATGCCTGCCCCCGCTGTAGGTTGGCTTAAGCAAGTCATTTAAATAATCTTCTCCGGAAGACTTGTTCCAAAGCTTGACGATCCTTTCCAATACATGAGGATATTTTTCGTCAAGCTGGAGAGGGTAATACTTGGGGTTGCACTGCAGAATGTGCATAACATATTCCCTATTGATCGAAACTTTTTTGTATTCTCTGGCTAAATCGTTCACTACTGTTCTACCCCTAATTCAATAATTGTTGGTTAAATAAACAGCCCCGCAGCTCCTTTGAATTGAAACGCTTTATTTGAAGCGCGGCTACTTTAAGCTGATGAAACAGATGAAACTCTAAGTCGAATAATATATGGAAAGGTAATTTGCAACAATATGCCGTTTGGCCTATATCTATGCCTAGATATTTGATAAAAAAATGGAATATTTACATAACTATTTAATAAAATTCGATAATTTGGTAACAGGGCAGAGAATTTTCCAACCATGGAAGTGTGGTAAATAAAAATGCCTTACTTTTTGTTGGCAAGTCGATTAAGTGCATCTTTAAGAGGCGAATCTGCTATTTTTTCAGCAAGTTGGGTTAGTTGCTTTTGTCCAGACAAGCTTAAGGTAAGAGTTTTAGTGGGTATTGAATAAGGGGGGGCATTAACTTGCACAACTACCTGAATTAAAGTAACCTTACATCCAATACCGTTTAATTTTGCTATTAGCTCTGAACTCATTTGACGGAGTTTGGATGCTGTTGCGCCATTGTTGGCGGATAACATCAGTTTTTGTTGCTCGAGTTGCATTACTCGACATCCTCGTTTCATAGAGGACGGGATGATGTGTTCAAGTTGCTGTTCTAATGCCATCATTTCACGGGCTTTGCTCGTAAGTTTACCCAGTTCGCTACTGATGGAAAAAAAAGTATTGAGGCGATTTGGCACTATATTAAAGTTATTTGAGAAAGGGGTAGCGTGGATATTATTCTAGTTTCCAATCGGTTGGCAAAAGCACGTAGTTTTACGTTGACGAAAATGCACCTGCTACTATTGGCAATTATGGTCACGATGCTCTTTGTTGGCGCAGTATTATCTGCACAGTACTCAATAGTTAGACTACAGCCAAACAGCATCAGCGATGAACTGAGAGCATGGCTGGCCACTGCTCAACAATATGAGCAGAAAAAGCAACAAGCCTATATGCATGAAAGTATGGACACCATGGCTAAACGCCTAGGACAAATGCAGGCGCAATTATTGCGTCTGGATACTTTGGGTGCCCGCTTAGTCAAAATAACCGGAATGAAACCGCAAGAATTCTCTTTTGATCAATTGCCACCACAAGGGGGACCTTATATTCCCGCTCCACAAGCTGACGTATCGCTAAACAGTATGGATAAACAATTGGCTAGCCTCGCTTCTGTGTTAAGCGATCGCAGTGACAAACTGGTTGCCCTGGAAACTTTATTGATGCAAGACAGCTTGAATAAGAAGTTACTTCCTTCGTTGGCGCCAGCTACGGATGCATGGTACTCGTCCAACTTCGGCTGGCGCATTGACCCGTTCACCGGAAAAAATGCCATGCATGAAGGCGTGGACTTCATGGTGCCGTCAGGAACCCCGGTCTATGCTTCTGCGGGTGGGGTAGTTGTATATGCTGATTACCATCCCCAATATGGTAATATGGTAGAGATTGATCATGGCAAGGACATCATAACGCGATATGCGCATGCTTCCAGCTTGATGGTCAAAGTAGGACAGATGGTTCGACGCGGTCAGGAAATCGCCATTTCAGGCAGTACAGGGCGCTCTACCGGTCCCCATCTGCATTTTGAAGTTAGATACAAAGGCATGGCCCAAAACCCGGTACGTTTCATACAAAGATCCGCAAGTTAATGCGCGTTAGCTTTGAAACAAGGGTGAGGAATTAAGCCTCACCCTTTTTTATTTAGTCACATTTGTATATAGAGTAAGAAAAAGAACATGATTTCCAAATTGCTGAAAAGCGTATTCGGTAGCCGTAACGACCGCCTGCTTAAACAATATCGTCGCACAGTTGAATCAATTAACGCATTAGAAGATAGCGTTGCCGCGTTGTCGGATGAAGAACTGCAAAATAAAACTGCGCAGTTCAAACAACGGGTACAACAGGGTGAGACACTGGATGCTTTGTTGCCGGAAGCCTTTGCGGTAGTTCGCGAAGCCGGAATTCGCGTATTACAGATGCGCCATTTCGATGTGCAGCTGATCGGCGGCATGGTCTTGCACTACGGCAAGATTGCTGAAATGCGTACAGGTGAAGGTAAAACTTTAATGGCGACTTTGCCAGCCTACCTAAATGCGCTTTCAGGCAAAGGTGTGCATGTGGTAACTGTGAACGACTATCTGGCGGCGCGTGATGCGGACTGGATGGGGCGCCTGTACCGGTTTCTGGGCTTGTCTGTGGGTGTGATTTTGTCAAATATGGATCATTCCGACAAGCAGTCAGCGTATGCGGCAGATATCACCTATGGTACCAATAACGAATTCGGCTTTGACTACCTGCGCGATAATATGGCCGGGCAAGCAGAAGAACGCTTTCAGCGCGGGTTGAATTTCTCCATCGTCGACGAGGTGGATTCGATTTTGATCGACGAGGCGCGTACACCGCTTATCATTTCAGGTCAGGCGGAAGACAATCTTGACGTGTATCTGCACATGAACAAGATTGTGCCAAGTTTGACACGCCAGGCGGAGGAAGAAGGCGAGGGTGATTACAGCGTTGACGAGAAAAATCATCAGATCCTGTTGACCGAAGTCGGGCACGAACATGCCGAACAGTTACTCTCGCGTGCAGGTTTGTTGCCTGCCGGAGGTAGTTTGTACGATCCCGCCAATATCACCTTGATCCATCATCTGTATGCGGCATTGCGCGCGCATGTTTTGTATCTGCGGGATCAGCATTATGTTGTCCAGGACGGGGAAGTCATCATCGTGGACGAATTTACCGGACGCTTGATGTCCGGCCGTCGCTGGTCTGATGGATTGCATCAGGCGGTAGAGGCAAAAGAGGGTGTGGCGATTCAGAAAGAAAACCAAACTCTGGCATCTATCACATTCCAGAATTATTTCCGCATGTATAACAAATTGTCCGGTATGACCGGAACTGCGGATACAGAAGCTTATGAATTTCAGTCGATCTACAATTTGGAAACGGTCATTATCCCGCCGCATCGAACTACCGTGCGCAAGGATTTAATGGACAAGGTTTACCTTTCGACGCAAGAGAAATACACAGCGGTGATCCTGGACGTGCGTGATTGCTATGAACGCGGCCAGCCGGTATTGGTGGGCACGACATCGATTGAAACTTCCGAGTTGCTGTCGAGCTTGCTGGACAAAGAAAAATTGCCGCATCAGGTGTTGAATGCCAAGCAACATGCGCGCGAAGCTGAAATCATCGCGCAAGCGGGTAGTCCGAAAATGATCACTATCGCCACTAACATGGCTGGGCGCGGTACCGATATCGTGCTCGGCGGTAATGTGGAAAAGCCTATCGAACGCGTACGCATGGATGAAACTCTTGACGCGGCGGCGCGTGAACAACGAATCGCGCAGTTGCGTGCCGAGTGGCAGCCAATCCACGAGCAGGTTGTTGCCAGTGGTGGTTTGCACATCATCGGCACCGAGCGGCATGAGTCACGTCGCGTGGATAACCAGTTGCGTGGTCGTGCCGGTCGTCAGGGTGACCCGGGGTCAAGTCGCTTCTACCTGTCATTGCAAGATCCTCTACTGCGCATCTTCGCTTCAGATCGGGTATCTGCGATCATGAACAAGTTTAAATTGCCGGAAGGAGAGGCGATCGAGCATATTTGGGTAACACGTGCCATTGAAAATGCGCAGCGTAAAGTCGAAGCGCGCAATTTCGATACGCGCAAACAGATTCTCGAATATGACGACGTTGCCAACGATCAGCGCAAAGTGATTTATCAGCAACGCAATGAACTATTGGAAAGCGAAGATATTTCCGAGACCATCAGTGCCATGCGTGAAGGTGTGCTGTCGGAAACGATTGCAGAATATATTCCGCCCGGCAGTATGGAAGAACTATGGGATGCACCGGGTTTGGAAAAGGCATTTGCAGCAGAGTTTCAATTGCAGCTTCCTGTGGCACAGTGGCTTGAGCAAGACAAGCAACTGGATGAATCCGGTTTGTACAAGCGCGTGGCAGAGGCTGCAGGCAAACAATATCAGGCCAAGATTGAACCCGTTGGCAGCGAAGTGATGCACGGTTACGAGCGCATCGTCATGCTGGGAAGTTTGGATACGCATTGGCGTGAACATTTGGCGGCGCTGGATCATTTACGCCAGGGCATTCACCTGCGTGGCTATGCCCAAAAAAATCCCAAGCAGGAATACAAACGCGAAGCCTTTGAGTTGTTCTCTACCATGCTGGATAGCATCAAACGTGACGTGACGCAAACATTAATGAATGTGCAGATTCGCAGTAGCGAAGAGGTAGAGGCCGTCGAAGCACCCCACACTCCGGAAAATGTGCAATATCATCACGCCGATTATGAAGAAGCCTTGGCATCGGGCGAGCCGGAAGCGCCGGAACAAAAGCCATTCGTGAGAAGGGGAGAAAAAGTCGGGCGCAATGATCCGTGCCCATGCGGCTCGGGAAAAAAATTCAAACAGTGCCACGGGAAACTGAGTTGAACTCTGGTTCATTTTGAGAGTCCTACCTCAAGCAGACTGATCAAATAGGCGATTTGGTTTGATTGATGTAGCTCTTGAAACAACCGTTTTAACCGGGAGAAATTGAATGGTATTGAATGAAATGGTGGTCAATGTATTGCGTCACTCTTCGTTATCAGAAGAATTGCGCGATTCTGAGGTTGAACTTTTGGCAAGCATGATTTCAGTTAGAGATTACAAAGCAGGAGAATTTATCCTGCAACCTGGTGAGACTGCCTTAAAGGATTCACTCTTGATTCTTGGAAGCGGCGATGTCGAGGCAACCGCAACGACAGGTGGCGAACAAATGACATTACATATGTTGCAGATGGGCGATCTGGCCGGGATCATCGGATTTGTCGGGGGAAATGTGATGCAGATCAGCGCCACCATTGTCGCCAAAACAGATAGTAAAGTGCTGGTACTTGAACGATCTCGTTTAGAATCGTTATTGAATTCGCAACCTGCGATCGTTTACTACGTCATGCGCGGCATTGTGCGTCATGTACATGGCATCGTTCGCCGCATGAATACACAATCGGTCGAAATGAATAACTATATTCACAAAACTCACGGTCGTTACTAATCGTTACGAAAGGAATCAGCCAAGCATGCCAGTGAATCTCTCAGCGCCCGTTGCGGCAGAACTGTTGCCCGTTGCGGGCGTTTCTTTGGGTATTGCAGAAGCCGGAATTAAACGTGCAGATCGTAAAGATTTGCTGGTGATGAAACTGGATGAAGGATCAACGGTTGCAGGTGTTTTTACCACCAACCGTTTTTGCGCTGCCCCTGTCACTGTGGCGAAGCAACATTTAGCAGTAGGCAAGGGTATTCGTGCGTTACTCGTAAACACGGGTAATGCCAATGCCGGTACGGGCGAACAAGGCTTGGCAGCAGCGCGTGCTACTTGCAATGAGTTGGCAAAGTTGTTGGGCTGTACAGCGGAACAAATCCTGCCTTATTCCACCGGCGTAATCATGGAACCGTTGCCAGTTGATAAAATTGTTGCCGGATTACCGCAGGCAATTTCCAATCTGAAGGAAAATAATTGGTTCGATGCCTCTCAGGCAATCATGACCACCGATATTGTGGCCAAGGCGGTGTCACGCCAAGTTAAGATTGATGGCAAGACAGTTACTGTGACCGGTATGTCAAAAGGTTCCGGGATGATCCATCCCAATATGGCTACTATGCTGGGCTACATCGCAACCGATGCGGCTATCGTACAATCAATGTTGCAACAAATCGTAAGCGAAGCGGCTAATCGTTCGTTCAACTGCATCACTGTAGATGGAGATACTTCCACCAACGACGCGTTGATGCTTATTGCCACAGGCAAGAGCGGAGCGAACATCAACGAAACAAACCGGGCAACCATGCAAGCGGTGGTGAGCGAAGTCGCCAAATTACTGGCACAGGCCATCGTGCGAGACGGAGAAGGTGCAACCAAATTCATCACAATCCAAATCGAAGGCGGAAAAGACGAAACTGAGTGCAAAAAGATCGGCTACGCCATCGCTCATTCTCCATTGGTCAAAACCGCATTCTTTGCATCTGATCCAAATCTCGGACGCATCCTCGCTGCCATCGGCTATGCGGGCGTGAACGATTTGAATGTTGAAACGCTTAAACTATACCTCGATGAAGTCTTGGTGGCTGAAGAAGGCGGACGTGCGACCAGTTATCAGGAAGCAGATGGCCAGCGAGTAATGCAGCAAAGTGACATCACCATCCGTGTGGTACTGAATCGCGGTAAAGTGAATGCCACTTTGTGGACGTGCGATTTTTCTTACGACTATGTGAAGATAAACGCCAGTTATAGAAGCTGATCCGTCATACCGGCCCTTCGACAGGCTCAGGACAGGCTGACCTAAGGTCAGGCCGGTACCCAGATGATTAATAATTGCCTACGTAAGTGGGGCAACAATATGGCTTTGTCCGCTTCGAGGAGTGTATTTTATGACTGGTTTCCGGCCTGAGCCGGAATGACGATCAAAAGGATGTATGGATAAGCTTGATAAATTCCTCACCCGCGCCGAAGGCTTGCTCGCCCGCCTTGAAAACGTGTTGCCAAGCGTGCAACCACTTGCACCGGATTGGCAATCAGCCGCCGCGTTTCGCTGGGATCATCAGCAGAAGACACTACAACCTGTTCCCAATTTTCAGCGCATAGGACTTGATGATCTTATCGGTATTGACGATCAGAAACAGCGCGCTCAACAAAATACTCTGCAATTTGTACGCGGTAATACGGCAAACAATGTTTTGCTTTCTGGAGCACGCGGCACGGGAAAATCCTCGTTGGTGAAAGCCTTGTTGAACGAATACGCAGGCCAAAGTTTGAGAGTTATACAAATCGATAAACAAGGACTGGTCGACTTAGCTCATATTGTCGGGCTGGTGCAAGGACGACAGGAGCGCTTTATTCTCTATTGCGACGACCTTTCTTTCAGTGCTGATGAACCAGGATACCAAGCGCTCAAGGCAGCACTTGATGGTGATTTAGTTGCATTCTCCGACAACCTGCTCATCTACGCGACTTCAAATCGCCGACACCTGATGCCGGATTACATGCAGGACAACCTTGCTACGAAATACATCGGTGATGAAGTACATCCAGCGGAAAGCGTGGAAGAAAAAATTTCACTGTCTGAACGCTTCGGATTATGGATTTCGTTTTACCCGTTTTCGCAAGATGAATATTTGGACGTGGCAGCGCATTGGCTGGCGCATCATGGCTGGAAGCAGGGGATCACCGATGAGGTGCGCACTGCGGCGTTGCATTGGTCGTTGATGAGAGGTTCGAGGAGCGGAAGAGTGGCGGGGCAGTTTGCGAAAGATTGGTGCGGGAAAATACAATAAGTAGGCTACGCCAACTCAACTTCAGTTAGAAATACAACCTTGGACAGGAAAACCGAAAATACCAAAATAGTCGAAGTCTCCGCCGCAGTCCTGCAGCGCCCGGACGGCTCCTTCCTGCTAGCCCAACGTCCACCCGACAAAATCTGGGCAGGCTATTGGGAATTCCCTGGTGGGAAAATCGAGCCGGGCGAGACAGCGCGTGAAGCGTTGGTGCGTGAACTGCGTGAGGAATTAGGGATCACTATCGAAACAGCCTACCCGTGGCTTACCCGTGTATTCACTTATCCGCATGCGACGGTGAGATTAAATTTCTTTCGGGTGACGGGTTGGAGAGGAGAGTTGCATCCGCATGAGGGGCAGGAGTTTGCTTGGCAAGGGACTTCAAGAGCTTCCCCCTCCCTAGCCCTCCCGCGGGGGGAGAGGGGGCAGGAAGGTGGTTATGTTTCAGTTTCTCCGGTGTTGCCTGCAAATGCGCCTATTCTGCGAGCGCTGGAGCTGCCAACCCTGTATGCCATCAGCAATGCCTCCGAACTGGGAGTAGAGTTGTTTTTTATCAGGCTGAAAGCTAAATTGGATGAAGGTCTGCGCTTGGTGCAATTACGCGAAAAAAATCTTTCACATGATGAGTTTCGCGAGCTCGCGTTAAGGGTAGTCAAGCTGGCACATGCTGGCGGTGCGAAAGTATTGCTTAACGGTGATTTAGAGTTGGTGCAGGAAGTGGGTGCAGACGGTGTGCAACTGACATCGGCACAACTAGCACAATTAACTCAACGGCCATCAGTCGAATGGTGCGCGGCTTCTTGTCACGGTGTCGCAGAATTACATCAAGCAGAAATATTGGGCTGCGACTTTGCATTGCTGAGTCCTGTGTTGTCAACGAAATCTCATCCGGGCGCTCCCCATCTGGGATGGGATAATTTCGCTGCCATTGCAAAGGCATCATCTATTCCGATATATGCCTTGGGTGGGCTGTCACCTGAAGATATGAAAACGGCATGGGAACAAGGAGCACACGGGATTGCTCTGCTGAGTCAGGCTTGGTGATCGGATTCGCCCGAGTCTTGTTCGCGTTGCTCAACACGATATTCTTCGTTGGCCCATTTCCCCAAGTCGATCATTTTGCAGCGCTCACTGCAAAAAGGTCTGTAGCGATTTGAGGTATCCCAGACGTGCTCTTTACCGCATTGGGGACAGGTAACAACTGGAGCCTTTTGACTAATGCTCATGAGGTAAAGTATTAGAGAGAGCAGAAGGTCAGGTCGAAAGGAACATCCTGATCATAGAGGGTAGTCTTGGCAGCGTAGTTCGCGGCAACGAAACGAACATTGAGTGCATATTTGTTGGCGCTGATTTCCGGAATGCACGGTATAGCTTTATCAATGTGAACACGCAGCATTTGCGCAACTTTGCCGCCTTGCATTTGTTGAAAACTGCCATGCAATGCGATGAAGTGATGAACTTTTCCACTCTCTCGCAAAAGTTTGAGCACGATGGACAAACCTTCGCGCAAAGGCAACATTGGATTGAGCCAGGAAGCCAAGTGAGCGTGCCGTGCCATGCTAGTCTGGTGTTGCCAATAATGGTAAGAGGGCAGATCGAATTCGCACACTCCACCGGGAATGCAGGCGCGTTGCTTGATGCCCATTAGCCATTCGTTGTCACGCAGGTGTTGACCAATTTTCCCGCTCATTGACAACAAATCTGAACTGGCGGTGTCAATGCTGTTCAAGATGCTTTCTAGTGCATCTTCAGAAATCTCGGGATTGGCATGCAGAGCAGAAAGTATTTTCTTTTGTCGCTCGAGTTCTTGCAGAAGTTCAGACTTGAGATCTGCACGAGCAGCGACTTCGAGCAGTTCAAATAAAACACCAAGCGCACAATGATGATCGATGCTGTCGGTCCGTTCGATAAGCACTTCAATTCGCGAGAAGAGATCCTCAAGTCGTAGCAGGGTACGCACACGTTCATTCAGAGGAAACTCGTAGCTAATCATCAATGAGTCAAGGTTAGGTTAATTTTGGTTCGGAAAGATATATGGTGTGTCGCTTTCCGTCAATCGCTTCCATTGGCTTTATTTAAATATCGTACATGGAGCAAATCAACCTGAGCAGACAATGAAGGCAAATCGCCGTCGTTTCGAATGATATCGTCAGCCAATGCCAAACGTTGGCTTCTGGATATTTGCTGAGCCATGATTGATTCTACCAGTGCCTTATCTACACCATTCCTTTGCATGGTGCGAGCGAGCTGAATTTTTTCAGCGCAATCGACAACCAGGGTCCAATGTAGCCAGTCACGATAACTTTGCGATTCGAACAACAAAGGTATGACTACAAAAGTGTAGGGTGCGGTGGATGGGGTGGAGGTAGCTTGCTTGGCTTGCTCTAGAATGAGCGGGTGCAGAATGGCTTCGAGCTTTGCCTTCGCCGTACTGTTTGCGAAAACAAATTCTCTCATTTTGCTTCTATTTAGCGCACCCGCCGAGTCAATAAAATCTGCGCCAAAAACGCCAAGAATCCGAGGTATGGCCTTGCCACCAGCGCTTGTCAGGCTACGAGAAATTTCGTCGGTATCGATGATGCGCGTGCCATGTTGTTCAAACAGGGTGGCCACTGTACTTTTGCCGCTACCAATACCCCCGGTTAGACCAATTAGCAGGTGATTTTGCGAACTTTTGATTTTATTTGCATTGTTGTTCATGAAACCGCAAAGAGTTGAAGATAACTTTGTGTTAATTGGTTACCCCAAAATAATGCGATTAGACCACCCCCGGCAAGATAGGGGCCAAACGGTATGGGAATATCTCGTCCATGCTTAACAGCCACGATCAAAGTAATACCCACTACTGCGCCGACGACTGAAGACAACAAGATGACCAGAGGTAGCATTTGCCAACCCAGCCAGGCTCCAATAGCGGCGAGTAATTTAAAATCGCCATAACCCATCCCTTCCTTACCCGTGGCTAATTTGAACAACCAATAAACGCTCCATAAAATCAGATAACCGCCAATGGCACCAATCACCGCATTGGGGAGACTGGTAAAGGCATTCGAGAGATTGAAAAATAATCCAATCCAAAGCAAAGGCATTGTTATATCGTCCGGCAATAACTGCGTATCCAGATCGATGCAGGTAAGCGCAATTAGGGCCCATATGAAAATGATCGCAGAGAGTCCTGCAATGTCAAAGCCAAAATGCCAGGCGGCAAAAGCGCTCAACAGACCGCTAACTGTTTCCACGATCGGGTAGCGACTGGAAATCGGAGCGCCGCACCCATTGCATTTTCCGCGCAAGAAAAGAAAGCTGATGACCGGAATGTTTTCAAGCGCGCTTATTTGATGGCTGCAATGCGGGCAGGCAGAGCGTGGAATCAACAAATTGTATGGTTCCAATTTCGACCTTTCCGCGCCCGATAGATCTTCACATTGAGCGCGCCATTCGCGCTCCATCATTTTCGGAAGGCGGTGGATGACAACATTGAGAAAGCTGCCAACGATCAAACCAAAGATGCCTGCCAGTGAGATGAAGAGGGTGGAAAATGCTTGCAGGTCTTGTATAAGTGTCATTTGTATAAATAATAATTAGGCGCGGCAACTAAACAAAGCGCCTGAAATTTGATACTGCTAATTTCGCTTTGGGATTCCAGAATAATGCGGTCATAAAGTGATTGGCAACATTATTAAACAGCCGAGCCCATCTTAAAGATTGGTAAATACATTGCGATCACCATGCCGCCAATAAGTGTACCCAGAACCACCATGATCACAGGCTCCATCAAACTTGCAAGCGCGTCAACTGCGTCATCAACTTCGGCTTCAAAGAAATCGGCTACTTTGGAGAGCATACTATCGATTGAACCGGCTTCCTCACCAATTGCAACCATCTGCAGCACCATACTGGGAAATACATTGGTATTTTGCATGGCGACCGTCAGGCTGCTACCTGTGGTTACCTCGCGTTGTATGGCTTTGGTAGCATCATAGTAGACTGCATTACCGGCAGCGCCTGCTACTGAGTCAAATGCCTCAACCAGTGGAACCCCTGCAGCAAACATGGTAGATAAAGTACGTGTCCAGCGAGCAATGGTGGCTTTACGCACCAGCGGTCCGAAAACCGGAACTTTCAGCATCAAAGTGTCCATTGCCCGTTGCAGCTTTTTACTGCGCTTCCAAGTATAAAAGAACCAGTATAGCCCTCCGCCAATACCGCCAAAAATAGCCCACCACCAAGTGACGAAGAAATCTGACATCGCCATCACAACCAAGGTAGGAGCCGGCAAGTCGGCACCGAAGTTTTTAAACATCTCTTTAAACGCCGGAATAACGAAAATCATAATCACGGCAGTAATGACAAAAGCGATGACGATGATCGAAATTGGATAAAAAAGAGCCGATTTGATCTTGCTCTTGATCGCCTGGATCTTTTCCTTATAGGTCGCCAATCGATCCAACAGACTATCTAAAATACCTGCCTGTTCACCCGCACCGATCAGATTGCAAAAGAGATCATCAAAGAAAAGTGGATATTTGCGGAAAGCTTGTTCCAGGCTGCTACCTGTCTCCACATCTGTTTTAATATCAAGTAAAAGTCTGGCCACAGAAGGGTTGTCATGTCCCTTGCCAACAATGTCGAAAGCTTGCAAGAGTGGGACGCCCGATTTCAGCATGGTCGCTAATTGACGGGTGAAAAGTGTGACGTCCTTTTCGGAGACTCCTTTTCCTCGGGTCGCACTTTTCTTGATTTTAGAGACTGTGATACCTTGTCGACGCAGATTTGCAGAGACAGTTGCCTCGCCTGCTGAACGCATTTCTCCTTTGACAACTTTCCCCGATTTGTCCTTGCCTTCCCAACTGTAAAGTATTTCTTTTGCAGCTTTGTTTGCGGTAGCCATGCGATTTTCCTAAACTCAAGATTCACGAAAACAGATGATCTTACTATCCACAAGTAAAATCCCGATAGGCGTGATTATAAAGATATTTTGCATCATGCTTGGCTTTATGTGCTTTGTAAAGTGGCTGAAGATGATGGAAAAATTAGTGGTGATCTGGTTTTCTGTCCTTTGCAACAAATATCCGGGCTATTTTTACAACCCGGTCTTGAGTCTGTATTATTTCAATGGGATAGCCACTGATCTTCAGGCTGGTACCTGCTTCGGGAATATCCTGCAAATGTTCCAAAATAAGTCCATTCAAGGTTTTTGCGCCACTCAGAGGCAAGTGCAATCCCATCTTGCGGTTCAAGTCGCGCAGCAACGTGCTGCCTTCGATGAATAAGCTCCCGTCAACTTGGGGGTAAAACTTACCCGTTTGTGCCGGAGATTGAGTGGTGAAATCGCCGACGATCTCTTCCAGTATATTTTCCAACGTGACCAATCCAAGAAGTTCACCATATTCATCTACAATCAACCCAAGTCGAAGTTGACGTTCCTGAAAATGTTGCAGTTGCATGAGAAGCGTGGTGTCGGAAGGGATGAAATAGGGTTCCAACAATAATTCGCGCAGATCGTCTGCACCAAATATTTCGCGTTGCAAGAGAGAAAGCGTCTTGCGAACATGAAGAATCCCGATGATATTGTCCAGCTTGTTTTCATAAACCGGCAGGAGTGTGTGATGACATGTAGCCAATTGTTGTTTGAGTAATTGCGAGTCAGCGTTAATGTTCAAGGCCTCAATTTGATTCCTGGGAATCATCACGTCGTCAACGACAATACGTTCCAGATCGACCAAATTGAGCAGCATTTTTTGATGACGGACTGGCAAAAACTTCTCCGCCTCTAAAACCATCATTCGTACCTCTTCCAGACTGACTGATTGTTTGCTCTGATCGGTTTGGACTTTGATATGCAACACTCTGAGCGCAGTACGTACGATAGCGGTAGCAATAAAAACGACCGGATAAAATAATTTGATGAAAAATGCGAGCCCAAAACTGGCGGATAAAGCGACACGTTCGGGGTGGCTGGAGGCGATTACCTTTGGAAGTATTTCACTAAATATCAAGATGATAAATGTAATTATGAGTGAACCCAGAACGAGTGCTGTATCGTTACCATGTCCGAATATGCGCAGCACAATAACTTCAGTGAGCGTTGCTGCTGCAACATTTAACAGGGTATTGCCAAACAAGATTGACCCAAGAAGTTTGTCAGTTTTAGCCAATAATTTTGAAGTGAGTTTCGCGCTTTTATTGCCCTTGCGCACCAAATGATTCAAGCGATGCCGGTTTAACGACATCATGCTGGTTTCAGAAGACGAAAAGAACCCGGAAAGAATGAGAATGACAACGAGGGCTAAAAACAATGTAGCCAGTGAAAATTC